>NZ_JAEHBQ010000019.1:0-95056 GCF_016483555.1 Bacillus cereus group sp. N14 | reverse complement strand
CAAGGTCACATCCAACTTTTATAGTATATGTATCGAAGCTGTTCCTCCCTAATTTATAAGACATTCCCCAGTGTCTTTGAATAGCTTCCATCCCTAATTAAATTGACATAAATTGTCCCCTTCCTTGACCATCCTATGTGATGGTCTTATTTTTTTGTTTACTCTATCTTCTATTTAAAACTCCCTCTCTCTTTCACTCTATATTCACACCCTGGTCACATCTACCTTTTATAGTATATGTATCGAAGCTGTTCCTCCCTAATTTATAAGACATTCCCCAGTGTCTTTGAATGGCTTCCATCCCTAATTAAATTGACATAAATTGTCCCCTTCCCTAGACCATCCTATGTGATGGTCTACTTTGTTTTCTAACTAGATTCCCCAACTTTTTTGCTTACTTTAGCAAAAGCAATCTATATTTAAATACATATTTTTATACAAAATATTCAGAAAATACTGTCAAAAATAGGTGGTTTTTTTGTACAATTAATGTAGAAAGTAATTTTACAAAAATAAAGGGGGGGTTTTATTGAAACAAACAAAAGCAATCTTAATCGCATTATTTCTCGGTTTAGTTGTCGGACTCACTTTAAATTTAGCTGCACCATCCATTTTTGAACCATTAAATCAATATGTGTTCAATCCACTTGGTCAATTGTTTATTCGCCTCATTAAAATGCTAGTTGTTCCTGTTGTATTCATTTCTATCGTGCTTGGTTCTGCTGGGCTTGGAGACCCGAAACAACTTGGAAGAATCGGCTTAAAATCAATTTCATTCTTTCTTGTAACTACAGCCGTTGCCATCTCTATTGCAGTTACATTTGCACTGATTATACAACCAGGATCTGGCGGTAACTTTAAAACCGAAGGGCTTAAATATGAAGGGGCAAAAACCGAAACATCTTTCGTCGATACATTGCTAAATATCGTACCAGATAACCCAGCAAAAGCGATGGCTGATGGAAACATGTTACAAATTATTGCCTTTGCCGTATTAATCGGACTCGGTATAGCTATTTTAGGAAAACGGGTTCAAGGTATCCATTCATTACTTGAACAGGGCAACGAATTAATGATGTATCTTGTTAATCTCGTTATGAAATTAGCTCCAATCGGAACATTTGGATTGCTCGCTTCATCCGTTGGTAAAATGGGTCTTGCAGGCGTCGCTGCGATGTTCAAGTATATGATTGTCGTTATGCTAGTACTTATTATTCACGGCGTCTTCGTGTATGGCGGATTATTAAAGGTATTAGCAAAAGAAAGTATTGTCCGTTTCTTTAAACATTTCGGACCGGTAATGGCAATTGGGTTTAGTACATCTAGCTCTAATGCATCTCTTCCATTTGCAATGAAAACAGCACAAGAAAAACTGGGTGTTCCAAAAGCGATAAGTTCTTTTGTACAACCACTAGGTGCAACGATTAATATGGATGGCACTGCCATTATGCAAGGTGTAGCAACTGTATTTATCGCTCAAGTATACGGAGTTGAGCTTACTATGTCCCAATTAGCTGTCGTCGTATTAACTGCTGTACTAGCTAGTATCGGTACTGCTGGTGTACCAGGTGTTGGACTTGTAATGCTTACGATGGTTTTAAATCAAGTAAATCTACCCGTAGAAGGTATTGCCTTAATTATCGGTATTGATCGCATTTTAGATATGTCACGAACAGCTGTAAATATTTCCGGTGATGCAATTTGCGCAATGATCGTCGCAAAATCAGAAGAAAAATATAATACGGATCAATCCGCAGCATCTTAAATCAAAAAAGGAGTGAATTATTTCACTCCTTTTTTGATTTACTTCCTTTTTTCGAACGATATTCTTTTCCTTTGTTATCATTACCAGTCTCAAATTCAGTACTAAACTCTTGCTGAAATTGCCCTGATTTCGGTGAGCCTTGATTTCCGCTCCCTTTACTACCATTTCGATTTGTCATATGTCTGCCCCCCTTCCTTTACTAGTAGTATGTTACATATTTTCTTTTTTATAATCTTTTACATACGAAAGAAGACCTTCCTCACATAGGGAAGGTCTTCTCCTTTATTACGTAAGCGTTTTCTTACTTGTAATGAATTAAATAAGTTTTTTAGAAATTGATATCATTATATTCATTTCTTCTTCTGAAAGCGCGGAGAATCTTTTTTGTAAATATTTCTTTTTCTCCCCTTCCATTTTCGCAACCAAATCTTTTCCTTGTTCTGTAATCTCCAAATATACAACTCTGCGATCTGACGTAGAACGTGAACGAGTTACAAAGCCTTTATTAATTAATTTTTCTGTAACAGCTGTAATATGACTATTCGACACATTTAACTCATTAGCTACACGTGATACCATTTCTTTATTCGTACGGTTCAATATTCTAAGGACGATGAACTCATTCCACGGTATGTAACCACCAAATATTTTTCCAATATCATTACGCAACGTGCGAAACATAGCAAAAACATTTGTCGATAGTTCTTCCATTAATTGCTCTCGATTTTGAGACAATTTTGACAGCCCCTTTTACTTCATTTAGTTAAATAAAAACCTTATTAATAATTTTACATGAAATCTTACTTTTTGTCACCTTATTTCCCCATAATTCGTAGTTTTTTAATATACATTTCATGATACAATAAAATTAATTTTCCAGAAAAAGGAGATGGAATAGTGAGTGAAGAAGACAAATTTTCTAATCTCAATCTAAAAGATAAGACTTTGATTATCGGTTTTGTTATTCTGTTGCTCATTATAATTTTTGCATTTATATTCTTTGTATATGTAGGAATCTTTCATATTACAGGTATAGAGTATAGATCACGCACTGCTTTACTTCTATTTTTTTATTAATCACTTTCTTAGACGGTATTACATTCTTTATCTTCGGTTTCCTCAAGGCATTGCTATATCCAATGACAAAAAACATGCCAAATTGGCTGGCTATTACTCTTTTTGCAATCATTGAAATTACGCTAGATTGGTTCGTCATTCATACTGCCGACGATTGGATAGAGAGTGTTCAACTGTCCAACATTGCTGAATTATGTGTCGTACTATTCCTTTTCCTATTAAATCAATTATTAAGTGACAAGAAGGAGTAAGAATACAAGCTTTTCTATATAAAAATTGGTACAATGAAAACAAATCATACTAAAGAGGTGTTACTTATGAACTTACAACAATGGGCTGATAAAGGTATGTCCTTTGATACATATGTGAATGAAATGAAAGTAAATCAATACGAGCTACTGCACATTTACAATAACTTTTTAATTCCAAATGAATTACTTCCTGTATTAGAAGAACGCCAAAATGATGGCTGGCGTGTTATCGTATTAACAGCTGATTGGTGTGGTGACGCTCTTTTATGCGTACCTGTTATGAAACGAATTTCTGAAGTTGCAAATATTGATATGAGATTATTAATTCGCGATGAAAACTTAGAATTAATGGATCAATATTTAACAAATGGAACAGCACGTGCCATTCCAATTTTTATTTTCATTGATAAAGATGGAAATGAACAAGCCGTTTGGGGACCACGCGCTCCAAAAGTACAAGAGTTAGTAACTTCAATGCGCGCTACATTACCTGAAAAAGAAGATCCAACATTCGAAGAAAAACAAAAAGAAATGTACGCTAATTTCCGTGCTACATTAGCGGATGATACTTCTCTTTGGGAACATGTAATGGAAAGCATGATGGAAAAAGTAATAAAATAAAAAAACTGCCGAACTCGGCAGTTTTTTTATTACATAATGAAGAAATAGAATACCGCAGCTAAAATGAAACGGTAGTAAGCGAACGGTGTTAGTTTTACACGACCTAATAATTTTAAGAATGAAACAATTGCAAGCATCGCAACAACGAATGCTGTAATAAATCCTGTTGCAAATAACGGGATATCAGCCGCACTTAATATATCCCAGCTTTTAATTAAATCTAAACCACTTGCAGCTACCATCATTGGTACTGCTAAAATAAATGTATATTCAGCCGCCGCTGTATGTGACACGCGAGCTAATAAACCACCACTTATTGTAGAACCAGAACGAGAAAATCCTGGCCAAAGCGCTAAACATTGGAACATCCCAATTGTAAATGCTTGCTTATATGTGATTTCATCTAATGTTCTTGCTGTACTTGGTTTCGAAAACTTCTCAGCAACAATCATTAAAATACCACCAGCCACTAAACTGATGACAACTGGGCCTGGCCCAAATAAAACTTCTTTAATCGCACTATGGAACAATACGCCAAGTATGCCAGCAGGAATCATCCCGATAATAATATGTAATAAATTTAACGATGGTCCATCTGTTACTTTCCCTATACCAACTAAAGACCATAGACGCTTCCAAAATATAACAACAACTGCTAAAATCGATCCCAATTGAATAACAACTTCGAAAACTTTCGCTCTCTCGTCGTCAAATCCAAGTAAATGACCTGTTAAAATCATATGTCCTGTTGATGAAACTGGTAAAAACTCTGTTAAACCTTCAACAGCACCCATGATTATTCCAATTAACCAATCAGCCACGAGTAGTGCCTCCTTAATAACGAATATGTAATTTTTCACACCTTATCATAATACCTTATCCCCTTTTAAAGTGCATCCTTTTTTTATTGATTGTACATGTTGTATGCGCGTATTTCTTTTCTATTTTTTAATTAAATTGTATGATAGTAAGAGTTTGTTTTTTTAGCGGAAAGGGGATTTTATGAAAGAAACTAATTCATTCTCACAAAAATTAAAGCAATTTGTATTACTATTTTTCCCGATTTTCGTAACGCAAATGTCATTATTTGCAATGAGTTTTTTCGATACGACAATGTCAGGGCACGCAAGTCCTATTGATTTAGCTGGTGTTGCTATCGGAACAAGTATATGGCTTCCCGTTAGTACCGGATTAACAGGAATTTTAATGGCTACTACTCCAATTGTTGCGCAGCTCGTTGGATCAAAGAAAAAAGAGGATGTTCCCCAAGTTGTCATACAAGCAGTATATTTAGCAATTTGTGCTAGTTTCGTGGTCATCCTTATCGGTTTCTTCGCTGTTTCACCTATTTTAAACGGCATGCGCCTGGAAGAACCTGTGGAACGTATTGCGGCACAATTTTTAAGTATTATTGCAATTGGAATTATCCCTTTATTTACTTACACTGTTTTACGCGGGTTTATTGATGCATTAGGAAAAACTCGCACAACGATGATCATTACATTACTATCATTACCAATTAACGTAGTATTAAATTATGTATTAATTTTTGGTCATTTCGGTTTTCCAAAACTCGGTGGTGTTGGAGCGGCAATTGCTTCTGCAGCAACCTATTGGTGCATTTTAATTATTACCGTTATTATTATTCGTACGAAAGAACCTTTCGCATCTTTCAATATCTTTAAACAATTATATCGTCCTTCTCTTTCAAGTTGGACTGAATTCTTAAAACTTGGCGTCCCTATCGGATTTGCTATCTTTTTTGAAACGAGTATTTTCGCTGCGGTGACACTTATGATGAGTAATTTTAGTACGACAACAATCGCAGCTCATCAAGCAGCTATGAACTTCGCTTCCTTGTTATATATGACTCCTTTAAGTTTAGCAATGGCAATGACCATCGCTGTTGGATTTGAAGTTGGAGCAAAGCGATACAATAACGCAAAACAATATGGATTTATCGGGATTGGCTTAGCACTTGCATTCGCCCTATTATATTCAATTCTTCTCTACTTCTTTGATGATGCAATTGCTTCAATTTATACGACAGATGCAAATGTTCACCATTTAGCAAAAGAATTTCTTATATTTGCGATTTTATTTCAAATTTCAGATGCAATTGCAACTCCTGTACAAGGGGCACTACGTGGTTATAAAGACGTAAATGTTTCCTTAATTATGACATTAATCGCTTATTGGGTAATAGGTCTCCCTCTCGGTTACATATTAGCAACTTACACTGACTGGGCAGCAAAAGGATATTGGATCGGTCTTATTATCGGTCTAGCATTTGGCGCCACCTTCCTTCTTGTCCGTCTCTTTCAAGTTCAAAGAAAATATACAACAGAAAACCGCCACTCACGATAGAGGGGCGGTTTTCTTTATGCATATTTTTTCTTTGAACGTATAACATAATGAAAAAGAAAGGTGGATACATATGGACGAAAAAGAAAAAAAGCAATCATTCGATGAAGAATTCGCCCCTGAAATTTCACCTGGATATCGGCAAGATGTACATAAGACACCTAAATATAAAAACACCTCGTTTTTAATGGGCATTACCATTTTTGCCGCTGTGTTACTCGTACTCATCATTTTCGTTTATTTTTGATGGAGGGTGGTCTATTATATGAAGAAACAAAATTCCAATCGTTCAAAAAGAACTGTGCAAACAGAAAAAGGGTATGCAGGTGATTCTGTTCTTACTCAAAAACAAGTCGAGCAAGGAAATTTATATATTGCTCAAAAAGAACTTGGTCAACAAAATGAAAACCTTTAGAATCCCTCAAAAAACTGGGGGATTTTTTTATCCGCTATTTGTAGCACTGATTCATGTTTCACTTTATTGTACATACTGTTTTTGTTCTAACACCTTAAATATATTATTAACCTTTACAATTTTCATTTCATAATTCAATTTCATTTCGCTTCTCTTACCATTTTCAGTACCCGCAACGTACGCTGCAGTTTGATAACGAAAACTTTCATCCGTCACTTCACGTATGTCCTCGTTTATAAATTTATACTCTAAATCCCGAAACCGATTTGGATAATAATTTCCTATTAATTGTTCATATCCTCTATTTATAAATAGTTCTTCACCTTTTCGTTTCACATCTTCTTTATTATTAAGCTCAAACACTGATAATTGCTCTGTCACAAAATGTTCTCCTACCTTTTTCATTTCATTATGAGTTAAAGTTTCTATACTTTTGTTCTTTAATTCATTATTTAATCCGTACTGATTAATCGGTTTAAAGCTAGCAAAAACCTCTTCTTTATATGACCAAAACAATCCAAAAGCGATACATAGAGAAATGATGAATAGTCTTTTCTTCGTGATACTCCCGCCCTTCTTCATAATGATAGTTATATTTTAACATATAGAAAGAAAATTCTGATATCATAAAGTGGAATAACTTAACTTAGAAATGAGGAACAATTATGGACTCTTACAAACAGTATATAAAAGAAGCTTTGCCTAATCTTTCTATACATTCATATAAACAAAATGAAGAAGGATGGGATAATGTAGCGGTTATAGTAAATGAGGAGCTACTGTTTCGTTTCCCGCGAAAACAAGAATATGCAATGCGAATTCCTTTAGAAAAAGAACTGTGCATAATTCTCTCTCATTTGCTACAAGAAATCGAGGTTCCAAAGTATCACCTATTATATAAAAATGATGCTGATACTTTTCCACTTTGTAGTTACTATACTCTCATTCATGGTGAACCGTTTAAACAAGAAATAGTTACCAAGCTAGAGAAAAAAGAACTTGAAGTAATTATTACACAATTAGCGACTTTCCTTACGGCTCTACATAGTATTCCTTTAAAGCGTGTGAAGGCATTAGAATTCCCTATAGAAAAAACACTCACCTACTGGAAAGAGCTACAAACAAAATTAACCCAATATCTTACTAACAGTCTTACTTCATACCAGAAATCAGCGTTAAATTTTTTATTCGAAAAATTCTTTACATGTATGGATACATCCACTTTTCAAAATACAATTATTCACGCTGACTTTACACATCATCACATTTTATTTGATCACCAAAATAAAACCATTTCAGGTATTATCGATTTTGGTGATGCTCAAATTGGAGATCCCGCCTTTGATTTTGCTGGGCTATATTATGATTTCGGACATGAATTTACTACATCAGTATATGAACAATACAGTAGGCTTAGTTCACACCATGATCCATTACTCATTCACCGCATCACGACCTTTTATCAATACAGTCCTTTACTACATAATATGATTTATAACTTTGAAACAAAGAATGAACTTAAATTCCTAGAAGGTACTGAACAACTGAAAGTAATACTACAGGGATGACATTAAATTCTCTCCCGATATTCTCTCTCTTCATACATCATTAACTTTTTATCCATTTCAACAATGATTTGATACAGTTGAAACGCTTGTAAAATTTGCAGTTGAATTCCAAAAGGAGCATTCTGTTCTTTTAACCATTGAAATACTTTCGTTTCATCTTCCATTGATTATTCCTCCCTTTATTAAAATCTGCTACAAATATACGGTAAATGATGAAAAGCTTTTCATGTCAATAACAAAAAGGATGCAAAATTGCATCCTTTAATGTACGATATTTTTCTTCTGCTTCGCTTCTTTCTTTACTTCTTCCCCTTGGCATTCCCTACGAAACGCACAACTCATACACTCAGAACGAAAATGACGCTCTGTATAATGCTCAGGTTGTTGCAACATTTCTTTCATTCTAGATAAATCAGCCATGCCAGTTATAATATCTTCCTGTTTCGGAATGTACTCATACTTAGTTCCTTCTATTAAATTAATAACCTCAATTTTTCCGGGAAGAATTCCGAAAGCTTTATAACTGAATACTGTCATTAACTTTTGACAAAGAGCAAGCATTTCCTCATCCGCATCGACAACATACTTTTTAATTACAAACGACTCAGTACTCCACTCACCAACTTCTAATGTCAATGACATGTGGACACCTAACTCTTCCATATATGTTTGAAATTTTTCATATAAAAATAACGGCGGTGTCTGACTATCATCTCTTTCAACAAACTGTAATAAGTGATCCGTTAACTTCGCTAACACAATATAATACTCCGTCTTTGAAGCAAACATATTAATCCTTACCTTTTTCCAATACTTTTCTATTAATATTAAAAGTACGATTTTCGTTTGTTGGCCCGCAGGTAGTGTGTAATATTCATTAATAATTCGATTCACAATCATTTGTGCGATTTGTTGCCATTCAAATGAAGAAGGTTCTCTTCTTTTTATATGACGGAAATAAAATTTATGCGGACAACGCATAAAATCATACAAATGATAATCTGTCATCGTTTTGATTGCGATTTTCTCATGCACTTGCTCTTCATCTCCCTTCTGCCATTAAGAAAGGTGTTTTACAAATTCAGCTCCAAACTGTAAACATTTTTCTACATCTTCATCTTCTGGCGTTAATTCTACTTTTAGTCCTTCTAACACAACTGCAGCTCCGCGCTCTTGTAGCTTTTCTATTAAAATTTCAACCGCCACGCCGTATTTCGGATAAGCCGAATCACATGATCCGAATACTGCCGCTTTTTTCCCGGTTAAATCAATAGAATCCATTGCATCATAAAAATCTAAGAAATCATCAGGAAGGTCACCATCTCCCCAAGTGTAAGCACCTAAAATAATTCCATCATACTGTTCTAGTATAGAAGCTTCTGGTGAATCCATAATATCGATAACTTCAATTTCATTTTCTGTTTCACGAATTGCACCCGCAATATGATCAGCCATTTCCTCTGTATTTCCACTCATACTTGCAAAAATCATTACTAACTTACTCAACTGAATCTCTCCTTTTACCTTGTATCTCTTTTTCTGTTGGAAGCGTACTCTTCTCATCTACATATTCAGAACGAATTACATTTCGTTGCCATTCCATATGCTGATCAACATCTTTATTTTTATCTTTTAATCCCCTCCGCAGAAGGTGAAATTTTTTTCTCATTAACATTTCTCATCCATCCTATTGATAATAATTATCAATTTCAACTACCCTTAGATTAATTGACAGTGATTATCAATGTCAATAACTATTTTTTAAAAAATGATTAAAATGTACAAGCTTGTCCGTTAGCTATTCATATACTATAAATGAGCATAGTTCTTTCTCAGCCCTCTCTGACGGAAAGAAATAAAAGCAACTGCGATAGAGCGCAGTTGCCTTTTTTTATACTTTTCTATGATTTTAGTAGTCTTATCGCTGTCTCTAAAAATAATTCCACTCCATAAATTAAAGCTGATTCATCTACATCAAATTTCGGATGATGATGCGGATAACAAGTATCTATCTTTTCATTCCCCGTCCCCAATTTAATGAAGCAACCCGGTGCCTTTCTTAAATATGCTGAAAAATCTTCTCCTCCCATAGAAGGTTCCAGCTTTACAACACGCTCATTCCCAAACAAATGTAGTGCACTTTCTTCTACTACTTTCGTAATATATTCATCATTAATAACCGGATCATATCCATATCGATACGTATATGTATACTTTCCTCCATGTGCCTTTGTAATTCCTTTCACGATTTGCTCAATTTTCTCTTCTGCTTCTATTCTTAACGCTTGATTAAAAGAACGCACAGTTCCCATTAAAGTTGCTGCACTAGGAATAATATTATCAGCTATTCCCCCATGAAACTGCGTAACTGAAACGACCCTTTGCATGAAAGCACTTGTATTTCTTGATACGATATGTTGTAAATTTGTAATAATCTGTGCTCCGATAGCAATAGGATCTATCGTTTCTTCTGGCCTCGCCGCATGCCCTCCTTTCCCTTGAATTTCAACTGTAAATACGTCCGGTGCCGCCATCATCGGTCCATACGCAATTCCGATTTTCCCGCTCTCCAATCCAGACATAACATGTAAACCTATTACATAATCAACACCATCCATCACGCCTGCCTCAACCATTTCTTGTCCCCCGCCAGGATACACCTCTTCTGCGTGCTGAAAGAAGAGACGAATCTCACCTACAAAATCTTCCTTTATATTTGATAGCACCTCTGCTGTACTTAACAAAATAGCTGCGTGAGCATCATGCCCACATGCATGCATCATTCCTTTATTCACAGACGTATAAGATTTCCTTGTCTCCTCTTGAATTGGTAAAGCATCTATATCAGCTCGAATCGCAACTACTTTCCCTTGTCCCGTCCCTCTTTTAATTGCTAGTACACTATACTTCGTCGGTCTCGTTACTTCAAAAGAAGAAAATGAACATAATGTATCATATATAAATTGTGAAGTTTCTTTTTCATGAAATGATAATTCCGGATATTTATGAAAATGCTGTCTCCATTTAATAATGTTTTCTTCTGAAATAAGATCCTTCCACATCCTCTTCATCAGAAATTCCTCCTCTTATGAAACTTTAACAATTCATACATTAACTATGAAAAACTCAAACAAATATTACATTTCTATACATTCTCCCAGATCACTTTTATACATTCACACAATCCACTTCCTATTTACATGTCAAACCCATTACAAATTCATGCTGAATGTAATATAATTGCTAAGTTAGGGATTTTCTTTTTTAGTATTTAGTGCTAATATCAGAAAAGAGCCTTTTGACTTATTTTTACCTAAAATGTGGGATTTTGTTTTTTTCACAATAATGTAGGACATGATACCTACAAAGAGCTATCATTTCATTAAGAGAGGGAAAGACATGGAAAGATTAAAAGAGATATGGTCTCGACCACTCACACAATGGGTTGCAAAGACGGTTTATTACCTTGCAATTTTATTTGCATTGCTTTGGTTGTATGGATTCCATGATACAAACACAAGTACATTTATTTACAACGAATTTTAGGGTGGGAACGTTATGAAGTTATTAGAACAAATTGAAAAGTGGGCTATTGAAACGCCTGATCAAACTGCTTTTGTTTGGCGAGATGCGAAAATTACGTACAAACAATTAAAGGAAGATTCTGATGCGTTAGCACATTGGATTTCTTCTGCGTATCCAGATGATCGTTCACCAATTATGGTGTATGGTCATATGCAACCTGAAATGATTATTAACTTTTTAGGATGTGTAAAAGCTGGACATGCTTATATTCCTGTAGATTTATCTATCCCAGCTGATCGTGTACAACGTATCGCTGAAAATTCTGGTGCGAAACTACTTTTATCAGGAGCTGAAGTAACTGTAACTGATTTACCAGTTCGCATTGTAAGTGAAGACAACTTAAAAGATATTTTCTTTACTCATAAAGGGAACACTCCAAATCCTGAACATGCGGTAAAAGGTGATGAGAACTTCTACATTATTTACACATCAGGAAGCACAGGTAATCCGAAAGGGGTTCAGATTACTTATAACTGCCTTGTAAGTTTTACAAAATGGGCTGTAGAAGATTTCAACTTACAAACAGGGCAAGTATTCTTAAACCAAGCACCTTTCTCATTCGATTTATCTGTCATGGATATTTACCCATCATTAGTAACAGGTGGTACACTTTGGGCAATCGATAAAGATATGATTGCACGTCCAAAAGACTTGTTTGCTTCTTTAGAGCAATCGGATATACAAGTATGGACTTCGACACCATCTTTCGCAGAGATGTGTTTAATGGAAGCATCTTTCTCTGAGAGTATGCTACCGAACATGAAAACATTCTTATTCTGCGGTGAAGTGTTACCAAATGAAGTAGCTAGAAAATTAATTGAGCGTTTCCCGAAAGCGACAATTATGAATACGTACGGTCCAACAGAAGCCACTGTCGCTGTAACAGGTATTCACGTTACAGAAGAAGTGCTTGATCAATATAAATCACTTCCAGTTGGCTACTGTAAATCAGATTGCCGCCTTCTTATTATGAAAGAAGATGGTACGATTGCACCTGATGGTGAAAAAGGTGAAATCGTAATTGTCGGTCCAAGCGTAAGCGTTGGATATTTAGGAAGCCCTGAATTAACAGAAAAAGCATTTACTATGATTGACGGTGAGCGCGCCTATAAAACAGGTGATGCTGGCTATGTTGAAAATGGTCTTCTATTCTATAATGGTCGTCTTGATTTCCAAATTAAGCTGCATGGTTATCGAATGGAATTAGAAGAAATTGAGCATCACCTTCGTGCGTGTTCTTACGTAGAAGGAGCAGTTATCGTTCCAATTAAAAAAGGTGAGAAATACGATTATTTATTAGCGGTTGTTGTTCCTGGAGAACATTCATTTGAAAAAGAATTCAAACTAACATCTGCAATTAAAAAAGAACTCAATGAGCGATTACCAAACTACATGATTCCACGTAAATTCATGTATCAATCTTCTATTCCAATGACACCAAATGGAAAGGTAGATCGCAAAAAATTATTGAGTGAGGTTACAGCATGACCGCATATGGATCATTTTATTTTTTCGCTATAGTGGGCATTTTATTAATACCTACTATCATAGCTGGATTAAAAGGTAAAATGTTGCGTAAATATAATGCCGTTTTAACATTAGTCATGATTGCTATTATCTTCTCGGATAAACCGAAGCAAGCGATTATGTTAGCCGCATTTATTATTTGGCAATATGCCCTAATTAAAGGCTATTTAATTTTAAGAAAACAAAATAATAGTACATTCATGTTTTGTATAGCTGTTATTTTATCGATTTTGCCACTTATTTTGGCAAAAATCGCACCATTTGTGCCTGAATTACATTTTATTGTTTTCGCAGGTATGTCTTACGTAACATTTAGAGCAGTACAAATGGTCTTTGAAGTTCGTGATAATTTAATTAAAGAACTTTCCTTCTTTAATTTCTGGGAATTCGTTTTATTCTTCCCTGCGATTTCAAGTGGACCTATCGATCGTTACCGTAGATTCCAAAAAGATATTCAAAAGCCACCTAGCGCTGAGGAATATCAAAAGTTACTATATACAGGGCTTAACCGTATTTTCCAAGGTTTTCTGTATAAATTTATAATTGCGCACTTGATAACAACATATCTTGTAAAGGCAGTATTCGCCAATCAAGATACACTTTTATCTAATGCGATTTTTATGTACGCTACTAGCATGCAATTATTCTTTGACTTTGCAGGTTATAGTGCGTTCGTAATTGGTATCAGTTACATGATGGGAATTAAAACTCCTGAAAACTTTAATAAGCCATTCCTTAGTCGTAACATTAAAGACTTCTGGAACCGCTGGCACATGAGTTTATCATTCTGGTTCCGTGATTTTATTTACATGCGTTTCGTCTTTTTTGCAACGAAGAAAAAGTTAATTAAAAACCGCTACACAATTTCGTATATCGGTGCATTTTTAAACTTCTTCATCATGGGAATTTGGCACATCCAAGGAAGCGCTGTTGCGCAGTATGTTATTTATGGTCTATATCATGCCGCACTGTTTATTTTATTCGATATTTTCGAGCGAAAAAACAAGAAGCATAAGTTTTGGCCAAACAATAAATTTACACACGTCCTTGCGATTGTAATTACGTTCCACGTTGTATGTTTCGGTTTCCTAATTTTCTCTGGACACCTTAACAGATACTTTTAATGCACCCTTCTTATACTAATAAGAAGTTGCACATATAATATATTTCGGATATAAAGGAGATTTTAAAAATGGCAGAATTTAAAGAGCAAGTATTAGATATTTTAGAAGAAGTATGTGAAAACGATATTGTGAAAGAAAACTTAGATGTTCAATTATTTGAAGAAGGTATTCTTGATTCTTTCGCTGTAGTATCTTTATTAGTTGAATTCCAAGAGCGTTTAGATATTGAAGTTTCTATTTCTGATTTTGACCGTGACGAGTGGGCTACACCAAACATGGTTATTAAGAAGTTGGAAGAAATCCGATGAACAAAGCAAAATTTGGTCCGATGCTTTTAGCATTGGCCCTTTTTGCTGTATTCTTACTTATTCCAACGCGCTTCCTACTTCCACTTTTAAGTGATGAAAAAGTAGAACAAGCTGCCACTTCTTTAAAAGAAGAAAAGATTCAAAGTATGATATTACAGCGAAAGATGTTAGCAGACCCGAAATATCTTCCGATGTACGGTTCATCGGAATTCGCACGTATGGATGCTTTCCATCCATCAAATTATTTCAAAGTAAAGCCTGAAGGGTTCACGCCATTCCTACTTGGACGCGGAGGAACACAAGACCTTGTACATGTGTTAAACTTTGCATCTACTATGGATCAATTGAAGGATAAGAAAATGGTATTCGTTCTTTCTCCTCAATGGTTTGTACCACAAGGTATTGATGAAACACACTTTGCACCTAACTTTTCAAAACAACAAGGCTATCACTTGCTTTTCAATGATGACTTAAAGCCTGAAATGAAAAAGCAAATTGCAAAGCGTTTATTAAACTTTGAGATCGTCAAGAAAGAAACTTTACTAAAAATTTCGCTTGAAGGTATCGTTTATGATGATACAAAGCATAAAGTAAAAGCACTTGCTGCTAAACCTTTCGCTTATATTTATCGTAACATTTTAGATCGTAAAGATTTATTTACAGCAATGTTTGATATTAAACCGCATAAAGAAAAACTTGACCCTTCATTAAAACAAATGAATTGGGACGAGGCTCGTAAACATGCAGATCAAACTGGTGCAGTAGAATCAGGATCTAACGAATATGGTATCGAAGATGATTACTTCAATAGCAAAATTAAGAAGAAATTAAAGCAACGTGAAGGCTACTTAAAAAATGATGCTTATGATCAATCGCCAGAATATGAAGATTTACAAATTGTACTTGATTTATTAAAACAATCTGGTGCAAAACCACTCTTCATTTCTGTTCCTGTAAAAGGTCCTTGGTACGATTACGCTGGCTTCCCGAAAGAACGTCGCGAATTGTACTACAAGAAAGTTCATGAGCAAATTGAGAAAGCTGGCTATCCAATTGCCGACTTCTCAAATCATGAGTATGATAAATACTTCTTAAAAGATCATATGCACTTAGGTTGGAAAGGCTGGGTTTATATCGATGAGGCCATCCAACAATTTTATAAAGCAAACTAATGAAAAGACCACTTGAATTATTCAAGTGGTCTTTTTCTATAAATATTTTGTAATTGTTCGATTACGTTCTCTGCTTCTTTCATAACTCGCTCCACTACATGCTGAGCTGATTCTATTCGTGCTAATGATGACGCTTGCCCTGCCCAAAGCGACATGTATTCTCCTTTATTTTGTTTTGCTGCTTCTTGGCGTATTTTAGAGGTTAATACATTTTGCACTGGATACATCGGAAGCCCTTCTTCTTTCCCTTCATGTCTCTCTATAAATTCATTACGAATACCCCGCGCATATTTCCCGGAAAACGCACGGGTCACAGTTGTACTCGTATCTGTACTATGTAACACTGCTTCTTTATACACATCATGCGTAATACTTTCTTCACTCGTTAAAAAGGCTGATCCCATTTGAACAGCTTCTGCCCCCAGTGTAAATGCCGCAACAAGCCCTTGTCCGTTCATTACACCACCTGCTGCAACAATTGGGATATGCGGGACTGCTGCTACTAACTGCGGAATTAATGCAAACGTCCCAATCATAACGTCCTGTTCTTTCCCAATAAACGTTCCTCTATGCCCTCCTGCCTCACTACCTTGACCAACAATAACGTCTACTCCTAATTCAGCAAGCACCCTCGCCTCTCTCACATGAGTAGCTGTTCCGATGACTTTTATTCCTCTTCTTTTTAAGTCACCTATTTCTTCTTTTTCTAACGTTTGAAATGCAAAGCTAACGACTGGTACGTTTTCTTCTATTAACACTTGTAATTGTTCTTTATAGCTTTTGGGGAGCTTTATCGCCTCTTCTTCCCCTATACCGAATTCTCTATTCATTCCGCTAAGTAATACCTTTGCCAAGTTTACTTTCTCTTCTTCTATCTGTATCTCTTTCGTTAACAGTAAATTAACACCGAAAGGCTTATCAGTTCGTTCCCTTATTTTATAAATTGCTTCACGAATTTGCTCAGGGCTCATATAGCCTGCTCCAAGCGTTCCTAGTCCTCCACTATTACTTACAGCTGCAACAAGCTCAGGCGTCGTAATCGCACCTGCCATACCTGCTTGAATGATGGGATACTTAATTTGTAATAGATCTATTACGCGACTTGTAAACATCATTTCTCCTCCTATTCCCCTTATATCTTCTTTATTTGACAAACTTTCCCCTTCTTTTACAAGGGTTGAACTTCATAGGAAGCGAATATATTGAAAGGGAAGGAGGCTGAAAACAATGATATATCCAAATGCGTTACAACAAGGTGATACAGTAATGATTATTGCACCGTCCGGTCCACCAACAATTGAAAATGTATTAAAAGGGGTAACCCTATTACAAGAAATGGGTTTATCTGTAGTAATCGGGAAGAGTGTTTATGAGAAATATGGATATTTAGCTGGAAGTGATCAAGTTCGGCTCGATGATATACATGGAGCATTTACAAATAATGAAGTAAAGGCCATTTTCTGTGCACGAGGTGGTTACGGAAGTGCTCGTCTCCTCCCTCACATTCAATATGAAATCATTCAGCAGAATCCAAAAATCTTTTGGGGGTATAGCGATATTACAGCTTTACATACAGCCTTTTCACGTTATGCAAAGCTTGTTACTTTTCATGGTCCAATGGTTGAAGAATTAGGTAAAGGTGTAGATTCTCTTTCTTTATCTTCTTTCAATCAACTATTCCATCCGTATTCAACCATCTTATCTGCTTCAGAATGTATCGTACCTACCTCTCCATGTACAGTTACAGGCACATTGGCGGGAGGGAATTTAACTGTATTAACGAGTATAATTGGCTCACCCTATGAGATAAATACGGCTAATAAACTTTTGTTACTTGAAGACATTGGGGAAGAACCGTATCGCATTGACCGTATGTTAAATCAGCTACTTTTATCTGGAAAGTTTAATGAATGTAGCGGTATTATTTTTACAAGTTGTCACGACTGCACTCCTTCTAAACCATCTCAATCATTACAAACAATACTATATGAATATTTCGCACCATATCATATACCTGTCCTATTCGGTTTACCGATTGGACATATAAGCCCAAACATCGGGATTCCTCTTGGAGCTACAGCGACAATAAATACAAATAATAAAACACTCTCTATTTCTTCTGGCGTAGCCAATCTGTATTCAAATTAAAAAGGAAAAGCGATTCCGCTTTTCCTTTTATTTATAATAATTAAAAATTCGTCCAGATGCGATATCTGCAACTTCTTCAGGAATAAATGTTTTATTTATATCAGTGCCAACATTTAATACTGCTGTAGCATCTTTCTCAATGCTACCAAATAATTCTTTTCCACGTATCGTAATAAGGGGCGTTCCTTCTGGCAACACGTCTTTTACAAATTCCATTTGTGTAAAGAACGGAACGATCCATCTACCCTCTCCTTGGAAATGACGCAAACGAAGTATTCCTTCTGTTGCCCCGTCCTCTGCTTCTAGTGAACCAGCAACATAAAACTCAGTAGATAAGAGCAATTCATAAAATTCCTTTTGCTTCTGTTTATCGTCTCCTGCTACAACAAGTACTTCTTCTATTCTCTTTACCGGAATTTGCTCCATATGATGCCACCCCTATTTCAAAATGATTGTACTTAGATTATACGAAATATTCTTATTTTTTTCTACATAATTCGCAATTATTTTCTTAAAATAATTTTAATGCTTCTTTTGTCGTTACAATCGTAGCAAACTCTTCATGAAAATTTACAAGTGTCATATTGTGAATATCCTCTGCATTATACTCTTTACGATCTAGACCTTTACGGTTAAAAGTAGCCGTTGCATCACTCACTAAATACGTTGTAAATCCTAAATTTCCTGCCATTCGTGTCGTAGTCTCCACACAATGATTTGTCGTTAATCCTACAACCACTACTGCATTACATTTGTTCTCTCTTAATTGCTCTTCTAAATTTGTCCCAATGAACGCGCTGTTAACAGATTTCTGCATAATCACTTCACCTGGTAATGGCTTCAGCTCTTCTTTAAAGTTCACCGTTTCCGCTCCTTCATAAAACATCGATTGAGCATTTTCTTTATTTACATGTTGAATATGAAAAACTGGTCGTTTCCTTTTTCTCCATTCTGCTAATAACATTCTCATGTTTTCTTCAGCAAAAAGATTATTTCTCTCGCCCCAATATGGTAACTGAAACGCCTTTTGTACATCAATTATAATAAGTGCTATTTGATTAGTCATCATTTTCTCCTTCATTCGGCTGTAATTGAAACAGAAAACCAAGTTGTTGTGACGCAGTAATAAAACAAATATAAGCGCAAAGCTCTACAATTTCTTTTTCCGTCCAATATTGTTTCAATGCATGAAACATATTATCATCTATTGCCTTTTTATCATGAACAAATGTATGTGCAAAAGTAACTGCTACACTCATTTCTTCTACCTTTTGCATATCATCAGGTCTTCCCTTTGCCATACAGTACGGACATTCATTCCCGTACGCTAATGTTCTTCTTACTTGCTCCTTTAGCTCTGCCGACATAGTTCCTTTACTATACAGTGTATTCTCTACCATACTCCATGAATATAATAGATCTGGATTATGCCCTAATAACTTTTGAAACTTTGTAACTCCTACATTTGATAATGAAATTCTCTCCATCATTTCCCCTCCTATTTCCTTCCGTTTTATTGTAAAATAAATAAAGTTCACTTTACATTTCATATGAATCTTAATTTGTATTTTCACTTTACAAAAATTATTATTTTACTGGAGGTATATTTACAAATGCAACTAGACCGTGTCGATCGAAAGATTTTAAATGAATTATATAATGATAGTCGCCTTTCCATGCGTGAATTGGCGAAACGAGTAAACTTATCTGCTCCGTCTACTGCAGAACGCGTTCGCAAACTTGAAAGTGAAGGCGTGATTCAAAAGTACACAATCGATATCGATTATAAAAAAGCAGGACTTGTTTTAGATTGTATTTTAGAAATCACTTTAAAAAATGGTGATACAACACGTATGCAACAGTTTATTCAGTCTTATCCATCTGCAAGTTTTTGTTACCGAGTAACAGGAAGCTTATGCTACATTGTAAAAATTTCTGTTCCTTCACTCGTTGAACTTGAAGATTTTATCAATGATGTTTCTTCATATGCAACGACAGTTTCTCATATTGTATTATCAGAAGTATCTCTTACTCCTGATATTGAACATATCTTCCCAGAAGATTAATTTATTTTTATTCATAAAATACAAAAAAACCCCTTACAATAAGAATAAAAATAATATATTATGTATTAAAATACATAAAGTTCGAGAAAGGGGCTTTACATTGAAAATCTGGTTTTATGAAAAAACGGCACAATTAGACGACTTGCTTGGCATTTGGGATAATGTTCCCACTATCCCTCGAATTGGTGAAAAAGTGGAGATTTTAAAAACAGTCCGCACTGTTACAGATATTAAATATGTAAAGAACGGTAATAATTTTCGTGTAGAAATTATTACAAATTAAAAAGTAGCTCTTTAGGAGCTACTTTTTAGTTATCTATCATGCGCTTTCTTTATAACGATTTTATCTTCTTCTACAGATACTGTTACATAATCATTTTCTTCTAATCGAAGCTTATTTACAGCCTCATCTGGTAGCTCTACAGCCATCAGTCTATCTGTTACAATTACTTGACTATACACTTCATTTTCTTGTGATGCACTCACTACTTTTTCCTCATTTATAAAGCGCACTGGTGGCACACCTACTTCTTTTACAGTACGCCATTGTTTCCAAACGTAAGGAATTAACCAAAGTAACCCAACAACTGTTAGACCAATACCGATCCATAAATTACTTTGTGCTTGTAATTCAGTAATTGAGATTGCGCTACTCTCTTCTCCACCTATAAATTGCATACTTGTTGCAATTAAATTATTTAGAGCATGTACAGCGATATTCGTCCATATATTTTTCGTCTTTATGTATAAAAGACACATTACAATACCAAACATAAATGCACCAATAACATCAAAATGTCCTAAACCAAAAATAAGTGAAGATATGATTACAGCTTTTTTAATTCCCCATTTATGAGCCATTCGTTGTAAAAAGAAGCCCCTAAAAATAACCTCTTCCATAATAGGTGCTAATACACATGCTGAAATGAAAGTAAATATCGTCATATATATGTTACTCGTATTAATAACATTTACGTCTTCTAACATGGTAACTAAGAAATTCGGTAACGTATGTGCTAATATGTAAAATTGAATATGAGATATACCAACTGAAAAAATCATTCCCATTATCGTTGCTAATACAATTAATCCCCACGGTAAACGTCCTGGCTTATCAAAAAAACTGTTAAACACAACATTATTTTTATTTGTTTTTACGTATAACCAAAATAATGGAAATACAAAAAATACAGTTATTTGTGAAATAACCTCTAGCGCATTCTCAGAAACATTTGCTAGATCTAATGGAATCATCGTAAGGAACAACCCTATAATCATCCATCCAAAAAAACTGCGTAGTCTTATGCGTGAAAATGCATAATGCATGTAGAACACCCCCAAAGATAATAAAAACAAATGGTCTGATAACTAAATTATAATTTGGATATAGTCGAAATTCCTCCTATTTTTCTCAATTACTTTCAAACAACATATCTCTTAAAATACCATATCACTGTTCTTCAAGCTGCCATTTAGGAGGAGGTCATGTAATAAAAATCCCCGTTTTTACAAGCGGGGATTTCTTTTATTATAATACGTCACGTTTTTGGAATAATGCACTTGATGCTATTAGCAATACAACAAAGTATGCAGCTACAAGTAATAATGAAGTTGTAAATGTAAACTCTGCAAATGTTGGTTCCATTCCGCCACTTACTAATTTATTGCTATCGTACACACTTAAATTTAAATGGAAAAACACTACAAATTTCGCTACACCTTTTGCAAACATCATTAATACCATATTAATTGCTCCTTGTAAAAAGAAGAGGAACATCGTAATAATCAATGGTAATACAGACTTTCTAAATACGTTTGCTAAGAAAAATGCAAGCGTCGCAAAGAAGAACGGTGAAAGTACTTGATATAAAGTAGATTTCATTACGATTCCTACCGTTAATTCTGTTTTACTACCATCCATTACAATTCCGCCAATAATCATTGCAATTAACGTGCTAGCAAATATGATACATACTATAGTAAGTAGCACTGTAATATATTTAGAGAATAAAACTGTAATTCGTTTTCTTGGACGGATTAATAACTGCTTAATTGTACCTTTTTGGAACTCATCAGTAATCATACGAGAAGCAATCGTAATCCCAAAAATTGTTGCAAACAAAGTAATTAAACCAATCTCTGAACTTGCAAAATCTAAATATGATCCTTTAAATTCACTTCCGTCTCCCCATTTCAGCATCGCTAAAACTCCCAAAATCTCCAATACTGCAATGACACCAATTAAAATATACATACCTTTTTTCGCATGTAACTTTAAAAATTCATTTTGAATTAATTTAAACATTACGCTTTCACTCCCCCTGTAATCGCTAAGAACTCATCCTCTAACGTTTTATTTTGAACAGTAACTCCGTATACAAGCACATCGTCATTTACAAGTTTTTTTACAAGTTGTGGGATTTCTTCTTTCATTACAGATACTGCAATTATATTTCCTTGCGTCTTACCTTTAATGATTTCATTTGCTTTCTGTACTTGATCTACTTCAAACGCTACAACTACTGTCTCATCGTGTTTCGCTTGTTCATGTAAGTTGTACTCTTGCACAAACTCACCTTGCTTAATAATAACGACGCGATCACACATGAGTTCAATTTCACTTAATAAGTGACTTGATACGATTACAGCAATATTCTCTTCTTTCGCTAAACGTTGTAAATAATCACGAATTTGGCGAATACCAGCTGGATCTAATCCATTTGTCGGCTCATCTAAAATTAAGATTTTTGGCTGATGAAGTAATGCCTGTGCAATTCCTAAACGTTGTTTCATACCAAGTGAATATGTTTTCACCTTTTTATGAATCGCATGCTCTAATTCAACAAGCTTTACAATCTCAGCAATGCGCTCTTTACTAATTGGTGTAATTGCCATATTCGCAAAATGCTTTAAGTTTTGCATTCCAGTCATATAATCATATAGTTCAGGATTTTCTACAATCGCTCCAATTTGCTCTAGCGCCTTTTCACGCTCCGTGCGAATACTATGACCACAAATTGTAATATCGCCCTCTGTCATTGATATAAGACCTGTCATCATACGAATTGTCGTCGTTTTACCACTACCGTTCGGTCCAAGAAACCCGTACACTTCCCCTTCGCGAACTTCAAATGATAAACCGCGGATAATTTCCGTTCCACCAATCTTTTTTCGAACATTCTCTAACTTTACTACTACGTTTCCCAATGTCGATTCCTCCTTTAGACTTCTAGTTTTTTATCGATTATGCGACCTGTTATATAAACAAGTAGAACAAATATACCGATTGAAAAAGTAAGACTATATAAATTCATAAGTCTTTCTGGATATAGTATGAGATTCATATCCGCTGATTCATCTATATAAACTAATTTTTTAATAAAAGTAGGTATAGGCGCAAGTCGGCCCAGCATTTCATATATCAGATTGATTACTTTCGTTACTAGTAAAAATAGGAAGAAAATAATTACGTACTCCATTTTTTTCTTTTTCAAAGAAAATACTTTCACACCAGCTACTATAAAAAGTAAGACTAACAATATACTTGATAAATTAAATACATATAACACGCTACTAAATAACTGCTTTACCATATCTAGCGTAAGTGTACTTTCGGTAAATAACAATTCATGGAGTTCTGTACCTTTTATTACTTTCATCGAAATGCTATAGAAAAACGTAGTACCTATTACTTCAAAACACAGTAAGCTAATTGCTGCATATGACAATATTGCTAAAACAATTTTTTTACCAGATATCGGTGTTAACCGAAATAATTTACTTTCAGTCATTTTCCCAAACGCAGACATCGCCTGCAGAAATACTAATACCGCAAAAATTAAATAAACTAAGAATACTAAAGCAATTGTAATCATTTGCCTTACTTCTCCTGATTCTTGTTTAATATAATTCCCCATACTTACAAAAGCGACAGCTGCAATAAATATGAATGACAATAACGAAATGAAAATTTGTTTTTTATTCGCATTGTACATATATATTAAACTGGCCTTCATCTACTAAACACCTCCTTAAACAAATCCGTAACAGCTTTTCCTCGTTGGAAACGTAATTCTTCTACATTTTCATGCAGTACACTTTCACCATCTTTTAAAAAGATTACTTCGTCAAAAATATTTTCCACTTCTCCAATTAAATGTGTTGCAATTAAAATCGTACAATCTTCGCGATAAAACTGTAAAATAAGTTCTAATACGTGTTCTCTAGAAACAAGATCAATTCCGCCAAGCGGTTCATCTAGTACGTATAACTTTGCTTTCCTCGAAAATGTTAAAATAATTTGTAGCTTTTCAACCATACCTTTTGATAAAGCTGTAATTTTTTCTTCTAACGGTATTTTAAATTCCGCAATCGTATCTACCGCTTTTTGAATGTCGAAGTCTTTATAAAAATCTCGATAGAAGAATAAAGAATCTTTTACCGTCATCCAATCATCAAATACTGGTTTATCCGACATAAAAGAAACAATTTCTTTCGTTTCTAATCCTACTTTTTTACCAGCGATTGTAATACTGCCTTTAGAAGGATGCTGCAGACCGGCAATCATTTTCAATAACGTCGTTTTCCCACTCCCGTTATCTCCAACGAGTCCTATAATTTTCCCTTCCGTAATCTCTATGTTTAATTCACGGATCACTGCTTTTAATCCGTATCTCTTCCATAAGTTTTCTATTTTTAATAACTCTGTCATTCGCTCTCCTCCCTCTTCTCATGTAATGAAGAACGAAGGATTGTAAGAATTTCTTCTTCTGAAAAACCTAAATTGTCCATTCCATCTATAAAAGAATGAAGTAATTCTTTCGCCATCTCTTTTCGCAGCTCCATAATTTTCTCCCCTTCATTCGTTACATATCGTCCCATTCCTCTACGCGTTACAACAACCCCATCCCGTTCTAGCTCTTGAAATGTACGCTGAATCGTATTTGGATTTACTTGTAATTCACTCGCTAATTCACGTACAGAGGGAATTTTATCACCAGGCAATAAATGTCCTGTTACGATTTCTTTTTTTATGTATTCCATTACCTGAATGTAAATTGGTGTATTTGGAGAAAACTCTATTTTCATTTCTTCCCTCCTTTTGTATCGGTGTACTAGTTAAATAATACACCGATACAAATAGTTTGTAAATACCCATTTAATTACAAAAAAGTTCTATCCATTTGCTGGATAGAACTTTTTAAACAGAACTCGTTATACAAAAATAATAGTGTTATGTAAACAAATCCATAAAGAAAAGCTGTCTTATCAATGAATAAGACAGCTTTTCTTTATGAGTATATATTAAAAATCAAACACGAAGTCATCATCAGCTAACTTTTCAACGTTCGTTGCTTTTACGTAACCATTCCCTTTTACAGAGAAGAAATCATGGTTTTTCGTATCTGTACGTAAACCATTTAAAACGATCGGGTTAATTTCTTCTTCTTCAAATTTCGGCTCAAGCCCTAAGTTCATAAGTCCTTTATTCGCATTGTAACGAACGAAACGATTTACATCTTCTACAAGACCGATAGAAGTGTAAATTTCTTCTGTGTATGCCATTTCAATTTCATATAGTTCCATTAATAACTCTTGCGTTTCTTTTTGCACTTCTTGTTGATCTTCTGCAGAAAGTTCTGCGAAGAGTTGTTGTGCTAAAATACCGACGAATACGCCGTGAATTGACTCATCACGAATTATTAGGTTAATAATCTCACCACTTGCTGTCAATTTACCTTGACCTGCTAAGTAAAGTGGGTAGAAGAATCCACTATAGAATAAGTAACTTTCTAAGAATACACTTGCTACCATCGCCATGTATAACTCTTTTTTCGTTACTTCAGGCTTTAATAAACGACGATAGTAACTAGTAACAATACCAGCCTTTTTCTCAAGTAATGGATGGTTGTCTACCCAGTCAAAAATATCATCGATTTCTTCTTCAGTAGCTAACGTTGTGAAAATATGACTGTAACTCTTCGCATGTACTTCTTCCATAGCTCCCATGAAAGCTAATACACTTTTCGCTTGTAAATTTTCAAGATGAACAAGTACAAGTGGCATCCCTTCGCCGCCTTGTTTCGTATCTAAAAGTGTTAAACCACCTAATACACGCTTATAAGCAATTTGCTCTTCTTTTGATAATTGTGCCCAAGTATTTTTGTCAGAAGACACTGCGATTTCTTCTTCTGTCCAAAACTGAGCGATGTTTTGCTTCCAAAACATTAAACTAAAATCATCTTCTTTTTTGTTCCAGTTTACCGCACGCATTCAATCGCCCCTTCTCTAAATAAACATGAAAAATTGATAACTAAGCATGAGCAGGGTTCAGAAAACCCTGCTCATGATGTCTCACTTTTTATATTAAACGGTACAAGCTACGCACTCTTCCACACTTAACTTACGTGTTCTCGTATAATAAAGACTCTTCAAGCCTTTTTTATGTGCATAGATGTAGTAACGTGCTAATTCACGTGTTGAAATATCACTATTAACGTAAAGAATTGTACTAATTCCTTGGTCAATATGTTCTTGGATTTCTGCGATTAAATCAATTAATTTAAACTGATTCATATCGTAAGAAGATTTATAGTACCAGAACGTATCTTTTGATAAATACGGCATTGGATAATATGTTGTCGCATTCGCATATGTTCTTGATTCGATTTGACTTACGATTGGCATTACGCTTGAAGTTGCATTTTGAACGTAACTGATAGATTGTGTTGGAGCGATAGCAAGACGGTATGAATTATATAATCCATTTTTCTTCACTTGCTCTTTTAAACTTGTCCAATCTTCTTTTGTTGGAATATGAATTCCATCAAATAATTGCTGAACTTTTTCAGTTACTGGGCTGTAATCTGTCGTTTCGTACTTTTCAAAGTATGTGCCATTCGCATAATCAGACTTATCGAAGTCTTTAAATGTTTCGCCTTTTTCTTTAGCGATTTCCATACTTTTCTCAATAGAGTAGTAATTTAACATCATAAAGAATGTACGAGCGAACTCTTTCGCTTCTGCACTTTCATATGCGATTTTGTTTTTTGATAAATATCCGTGTAAGTTCATTGCGCCAAGTCCAACTGAATGAAGCTCATCATTTGCTTTTTTCACAGTTGGTGCATTCGGAATAATCGTCATATCAGAAACAGCTGTTAAAGCTTCCATTCCCGCATGAACGGCTTCACGAATTTCTTTATTTTCCATTACATTTACGATATTTAACGATCCTAAGTTACAGTTAATATCACGACGGATAATATCCTCTGTACCGTAATCATTTATTTCAGAAGTTTCTTGAAGCTGGAAGATTTCTGTCTCGAATGTTCAACCGAGTCCGCTACTCCTCAGTCCGTTGCTCATGCAACTGCTGTATGTCACCATACAGGACAGACTATATCATCACCTACAGCATTACCTGATTAGGTGCTCCGCTTTTCGAACGCCAATCGCTTGCGCTCTACTCCCATAAGGGATAGTCGTTAGGCTTTTACTTATCTTAATCTTTCAGAAAGTCTCTTATTACTTTATGTTGTCCCATAACTCTGCTATACAAAATAATAAGATACATTCTGAACTTTTATATGTTCATTCTAAGATAAGATTTAGCACGGTAGGTTACCTCAAATTTGAGGCTTTCCCCGTTTAACGGAGTTTTCGACTAGCATTTCTACTAGAAGGTGCTACATATTTAACACAAGTTCGACATCTTCACAGTTCCAATATCCTTCAGTGGATGTTGGTTATTTGCATTTGATTTAAACATTAAGTATGGGTAACCAGACTCAAGCTGAATCATAGCAATTTTAATAAGCATATCACGTGCACTAATATCTAGCGGCTTCTTCTTCACTTTCGGATTGCTCATTAATTCATCGTACATTTCATCAATATCAATATCATCTAAATGCTTTCCGTATTCTTTATACACCGTATAAGGCGCGAAAACATGGAAAGGTTCGTTTTTCTCAGCAAGCTCGAAGAACTTACTTGGAACGATAATTCCGATTGATAGAGACTGAATACGGCTCTTCTCATCGGCATTTATTTTTTTTGTATCAAGGAATTCAATAATATCCCAATGGAAAATGTTTAAGTATACTGCGCCGGCACCTTTTCGTTGCCCAAGTTGATTCGCATATGAAAACGAATCTTCAAGTAATTTCATAACAGGTACTACACCACTTGCAGCGTTATCGATACCTTTAATTTGCTCACCGCGTGCACGTAGCTTAGACAAGTTTAAAGCTACTCCACCGCCGATTTTTGATAATTGCATTGCAGTATTAATGTTAAAGCCGATTGAATTTAAGCTATCATCCATCTCTAACAAGAAACAAGACACCATTTCTCCTCTTCTGCTTCGTCCCGCATTTAAAAAGGTTGGTGTCGCTGGTTGGTAGTTTTGTTTTACAATCATGCTTGCGAAGTGTTTTGCCTTCGCAACATCACCGCGTCCTAAGTATAATGAAACAATTGCTACACGATCTTCATAGCTTTCTAAGTATTGTTTTTGATCATTTGTTTTTAACGCATAATCTTTGTAGAACTTAGATGCCGCCATATAGGATTGGAACTCGAAGTTTTCACCATAAGCGATGTTATATACCTCTTCTACTTCCTCCAAGCTATACTCGTCCAGAACGTTGTAATAGTAATCATATTCTTTCATATACTCCATTCGCTCTGCCACGCTATTAAAATGAACGGTATTTTCTCTAGCTTCTTCCATAAAGACTTCTAATGCCTCTTTATCTTTATGAAGCTGATAAAAACCGTCCTGCATTTGCGTGATTTCATTATTCAGTTCAATGTGTCGCAATCTCCCGCACCCTTTCCTTAAAATATTCTACATCATTATTTGTTCCTGATAACTCAAATTTTGATACAATAGGCACTTCATATTTAGCAGAAATTTTGTCAGCACTTGCACCGAACATGTCTCCCCAGTTACGATTGCCGCTTGCAGATACGCCTTTTAATTTTTCATTATTGCGCTCTAAAAATTCTAAAACACGTTCTGGTACATTGCCAAAACCTGTTGTATACGTAATTAAAACAAAGTCTTCATCTATTACTAGATCTTCACCAATTTGAACGGCCGGCATATTTAATTTGTGAATGAAACGCTTCACGTTTCCTGTCATAGAATCATATGCAACTATCATTTCCGACCCTCCCTCTCCAATCTATACTCTCTGTATGTTGTTTCTTGTTTTCTCTATATATTGTATTACGTTTCAAAATAAGACACAAGATATATGTATAAATTCTTTCTTTTTTTAAATTTTACTTTTCGACAAGACAGTCGATTTTTTTCAATACAATGACTATGAAACAACATTCTAAAACTCATGTCAATAAAGTGCTTTTCAAAAAAGTTGTCAACGAATTTAACCTTATTTTTAAAAAAGTTACCAATATATTTTGTCATAAAACGGCAAATGCTGGAGGAATATATTTCTCCAGCATCACGCAAAAAAGAACAGACATGAAACGATAATCTGTTCTAAAAAACGATTACATTTATCAGTTTTACTTTATTAAATATTATACATATACTTTCGGTTCGCGTTACATACTAAAAGATAACTATTATAGAAAAAGATTATTATTATGGAAATTCAACTTATTTATGAAAAGATTATTCTGAGTGCTCAATGCGCAAAATATCTTTTACAAATATATGATGTGGATTTTCATCTTTATCAATCATTGTACATACAGGAGCTTCTTCATCAAAGTACACAATCATTCCTTCTACGTACTGATATGTATGTTGAACTTGTATGGTTACTTTAATTTCTATAGCCTCTTCATATGCTCTTTTTATTTTCTGAAGCATTTTTGCCGAACACTTTCGTTTCTCTGGATACATGACCATCCCCATAAACCTATTGCCAGCTCTATCTTTCCACATATAATCCCAATGCGGTAATATGCCTTGTTTAAAATCGCCCATAATTCTCCTCCCTATATTCTTCTAGTTACGAACGTGGCGTTTCTGAATATGTATAAATTACTTGTCCGCCGCGCTGTGCGTTCCCAATAATATGTTTAAAATCTTCTCGACTTACTACAACTTCTCTGAACGTATAAAATACATCTTTCGTAACAACATACTCCTTTATTTCACCATTTTTCAGCTGATCCAAAATTGCATTTGCTAATTCTTTATCCATGTATTTCACCTCTATGCAATATTTTATTTTATCGTATATTCTATAGGTCAACAACTGTAAAATTATCCAGGTGCTATACCTTCATTTCATTTTCATTATTTCGCAAACGATATCACTTTACTATATGTCCACTAAATATCATATACTAACATAGCTACTTCTCTATATCAAACATTTCGACATTCAATTATGCAAAGTTCTATACCACTATGTTACACTATATAAATAAAACTAGGAGGGATACTATGATTCGGAAAGCAAAAAAGACAGATGCGAAGGCAATTGCACCTTTATTATATAACGCTCTGCACGAAATTGCTGAAAAAATCACAGGCAGCACAGTTGAGACAGAAGTATTACTAGGACTTGAAACATGGTTCTCAAAAGAGAGAAATCGACTGAGCTATGAAAACTGTTTTGTATATGTACAAGACGGGGTTGCAGTTGGGGTTATTGTCGCTTATCACGGTAGTGAAGCAACAAGTCTTGATGCACCAATTGTACATTACTTAAGAGAATTACATAAAGATGAATCAATTACATTAGAAAAAGAAGCTGAACTTGATGAATATTACATTGATACATTATCAGTTTCAAGTGCATATGGCGGAAAAGGAATCGGTTCTCAATTAATTGAAGCTGCTGAAATCCATGCAACTGAAAAAGAGCATGAAAAAATCGCATTACTTGTTAATTTAGAAAACAAACGTGCCTATTCACTATATGAAAAACTAGGTTATAAAGAAGATAAAATCGTTATGCTTGTAGGCGAACCTTATGCACATCTCGTAAAAACATTAAACATCAAAATTTCTATATCTTAAAAAGAAAGCACACGATTTATATATAAATCGTGTGCTTTTATGTTAATTTTGTATTTAATATATTTCCATCCATCGCTTCGTGGAATGTATAGGTTGTACATCCCCATGGCTTCCTATGTAAAATAGGAGCACCAGACCATCCCATCGCTCTCAGCTCCGCACCAACCATTGCATTAATGTAATTATGACCTACAAGAGCAATACTTCCATGTACGAGAGCATAACGGTGTAATAAGTAAGCCGCTTGCCTCGCCCTCTCTCTTACTTCCTTATAAGACTCAACACCTTTATGGTAACCAAGTATCCATAATGTTCGCCCGATAAACATCCATACGTTAGGTTTACATTTCAACCATGTTGGAGCATAAAAATTCGTCGAAATTTCAGCTTCCCTAAAAAGAGAATTTTGCATAAAAGATAAAGAATTCATTAATTCAGCTGCTGACTGTATAGCACACCTTTGATCACTCGTTACAATCAACTTTGCTGCTTCAATCGCTTCCATTGTTTCCATTGGTATAGGTGCTTTTTCTGTTATAGCATGTAAGTCATATCCTTTCATCCATTCATGAAAGGATGTAACCGTCATTGGTTCTATAGTACGATCTAAGCGGCCATGACGAATAAAAGAAATCTTCATTCTTTCCACTCTCCATTCATCACTTACGAACTCTATTATGTACTATTTTTAAATATCATACCACGCAAAAAAAGAAAGTTATACACCTTTACTTATCCCCGCCACTCTCATGTGTGACCCCAGCATGTATACCATCCATCCCATCAAAATATGTAGTCGTTTCATGATGACGAATCTTTTTTAAATTTATATAAGAAAATACAAATAAAGTTAATGCTATAACACTCCCCACAAATTCAAACATCATTTTACCGCCTCTAATTTCCCCCACTTTAGTAGGTTATTGTATATTTTTCATTATACCCCTATATAAAGATGCACGCATTAAACCGTTCTTTTTTTCTAATAACTTGGGGTTCTTGCATATTTTCTTACAAAATGTGAATATTTTTCGAATTTTTACTTTGGAAACATTTACAAACTAGACAATATGGTTCAAAATAAGAGGAAATAAAAAAAAACCAAAATTATTCTTTTTTTGGAAAACTGTAACAAGGAGAGTTGCTTATGCAGATCGCAGAAACTGGAGATATCATTGAATTTAAAGGTGGAATGCAAGGCCGTGTTCAAAAAGTAAATCAAAACTCCGTTATTGTAGATATAACAATTATGGAAAATTTTAGAGAACTAGATATGGAACCTCTTACAGTTGTAAGTCATAAAAACTATACTGTCATTAATCAAAATGCATAATATAATAGAAAGAAAGGATCTGTATATCATACAGATCCTTTCTTTCTATTATATATTAACGATTATCAATTGTTTCTGGATATAGATCATGGTTCATCATGCGGTAGTCTGCCATTTGTTCATACTTCGTGCCTGGGCGACCGTAGTTGCAGTAAGGATCAATTGAAATCCCTCCACGTGGTGTGAATTTCCCCCATACCTCAATGTAACGCGGATCCATTAATTTAATTAAATCATTCATAATAACGTTCATGCAATCTTCGTGGAAGTCACCATGATTGCGGAAACTAAATAAATATAGCTTTAAAGATTTACTCTCTACCATTCTTTGTTCTGGAATGTAGCTAATATAAATTGTTGCAAAATCTGGTTGTCCTGTTTTCGGACATAAGCTTGTGAATTCAGGACAATTGAATTTCACAAAATAATCACGGTTTGGATGATTATTATCAAATACCTCTAAAATTTCTGGGCTATATTCAAATAAATATTTTGTATTTTGATTTCCTAATAATGTTACATCTTTTAAATCTTCATCTAATCTTCCTGCCATTTTAAACATCCCTTCTCATTATACTCCGCGTTTATTTCCCCATACTAACGCATGAAGCTGCGGCAATACTTTTGCATTATTCATCTCTTTACAATTTACAGCTTTATCGATCAGCCACTCATACTTATCTAATAATTTTTTAATCAACATCGTATCATCCACCGTTTTTGTATCATCATTTCCTACTTGTAAGAAAAATGGCACATCTGGATAACGTTCGTGCATATTAACTGCATACTCAAAGTCATAATCGTCAAATACTACTACCTTTAAACTAATATCTTTTCCTGCTAGTTTCTGAATAACAGCATCTAACTTCTGAAAATCAGTATTCATTGCCGAACTTGGTGGTTTTGGAGAAATCGTTATCTCATCAATTTGAAGTAACCAATCTTGCCATTTACTCCCTTGCGTTTCGATTGCTGTTCGCATTCCATTCTCTTTTAATATAGAAAGAAGAAACTCAATATTTTTCAGCAATGCTGGATTTCCACCTGAAATCGTAACATGAGAAAAATTTTCGCCACCAATTTCTACAAGCTCGTTCCAAACGTCCTCTGCTGTCATCTGTCTAATTTGATCTTTAGCCGATCCATCCCACGTAAAAGCAGAATCACACCAAGCACAGCTATAATCACAACCAGCCGTACGAATAAACATCGTCTTTTGTCCTACAACCATTCCTTCACCTTGAATAGTCGGACCAAATATTTCTAAGACAGGGATTTTACTCATCAAGCATCCACTCCCGTCTTACTTCCGCATAACTAGTCGGCGTCTCAAATAGACGAACAAATTCAACGCGAGCTCCTTTATATTCGTTCGCACGATTATCTTTTAGTAATGCTTCTGCCATCTTTTCATAAATCCAAACGACCATGTTTTCAGCAGTCGTATTCATTGCTGGTAACGTTTCGTTTAAATAACGATGGTCTAAATAAATTTCTATTTCATTCTTCCAAATTTCTTTTATATCTCCAAAGTCAATCGCAAGACCTATTTCATTTACATATCCACTAATCCCAAATACAACTTTATATGTGTGACCATGTAAGTTTTTACATTTCCCCTCATAACAGTGTAAATGGTGTGCTGCATCAAATGTAAATTCCTTGCTGACCATTACTCTTTTATTATGATATTTGAGCTGTTTACGCTGAATATCCTTGTCCATTTTTTGCAAATTTTCTACGATGCGAAATCCAAAGAAATTATCCATTAGTTATTTGCTCCTTCGCGTTCTTGTAGGTACGTATCTAATCCTGCTTTACGAAGCTGACATGCTGGACATTCACCGCAACCATCACCAATGATTCCGTTATAACATGTTAATGTTTTTTCTCGAACAAACTCGAATGCTCCAAGTTCATCTGATAATTTCCATGTTTCCGCTTTATCAATCCACATAAGTGGTGTATGAATTACGAACGGATAATCCATGGATAAATTTAAAGTAACGTTTAACGATTTCACAAACACGTCACGGCAATCTGGATAACCACTAAAATCAGTTTCACATACACCCGTTACAATATGACGTGCTCCAACTTGTTTTGCTAATACAGCAGCAAATGATAGGAATAGTAAATTTCGTCCATCTACAAACGTCGATGGCAATTCACCTTCTTCATGTGTAATCTCCATATCCGTTCTCGTTAACGCATTTGGAGCAAGTTGATTTAATAGACTCATATCTAGCACCGTATGTTTAATTCCTAGCTCTTTCGCAATTTCCGCTGCACAATCAATTTCTAGTTTATGACGTTGATTGTAATTAAACGTTACAGCTTCTACTTCTGCAAACTGCTTTATTGCCCAAAATAAACATGTCGTACTATCTTGTCCTCCACTAAAAACAACAACTGCCTTTTCTTTTTTCATTTCACTCATTCTCCTTCTCTACTACGAATAAGAAGAAAGAACGTTCTTGAACTGTCACAATAAAAAAACAAAACAATACCTAAAGATATTGTTGTTTCCATAGTTTTTTATAGAGGGAGTTCGCGAACCTCTCCCGTGCAATGCACGGAATTCCTTCTTTCATTGACAAAGCTTATTGTAACATATTGTATACTACCAGCAAAAATTTCTGATTTTTCCGCTATTTTTCCATTTCATTTCTTTCATTTTATAGTATGATGAATTTAATGCGAGAAGAGAAGAGAGGAGGCACACCACTGAAACCCTTTATTATTTATCTCTTTTTAAATATATTATTCATCCTTGTTACAATGCTCGTATACCATTTATTTTGGAATCAAAAAGGGAAACGTTCTCCTAAATTAAATTCAGCTATATTTATTGTATTATGTTGCCTCGTTACTATACTGTGTATCACTTTCGCAGCAAAAACAAATTATGGATTTCAATTTGATATGCGTCATATCGTATTAATTGTCGGTACATTAACCGGAGGTCCTATTGCTGGTGGATCTATATTAGTTGTATTAAATATATACCGCTTCTTATTAGGAGGAATAGGTGTTTTCCCATCGGTTATCGGTTCTATCCTTCTATTTATTGTCCTATTATTTACATACAAATTTTTCAACCGAACTTCTAATCGTATAAAAATAGCACTTGCTATTATCTACAGTCTCACATACGGATTTAGTTGGATACCTTTCTTCCTTTCAAAGGTTACAAACAAGGCTGATTATATACCACATATTATTGTGTATGAGTTATGTACGATACTTGGTACGATCCTTATTTTATATTTACTACACATATTACAAACTCAAGTTCGTCTCCAAAATGAACTTATGAATGCTGAAAAATTTCATTTAATTGGTGAAATGGCAGCGTCTATCTCTCATGAAATTCGCAATCCATTAACTTCAACGAAAGGATTTTTGCAACTTTTACAATCAGATACATGTACTGAGCAGGAGCGAAAATTATATATCGACATAGCCATCAACGGAATCGAACAAGCAAACCACGTTCTTACAGATTATTTAACCTTTGCAAAACCAAGTATTGAAAAAGAACAAAGATTACAGTTAGAAGAAGAACTACTACATGCATTATCGTTAATTACACCGCTTGCTAATTTAGCAAATGTGCGTACACATTATATAAAGCAAAGCACTTCTTTTTTTATCGCGGGAGAAAAACAAAAACTAAATCAATGCTTGTTAAATATTTTAAAGAACTGCATTGAGGCCATGCCAAAAGGCGGTGATCTTTATTTCACATTAGTTCCTGATCATAAGCATATTCAGTTGTATATAAAAGATACAGGAATCGGTATGGATACCGAACAAGTGAAACGTCTTGGCTCTCCTTTCTACTCAACGAAAGAAAAAGGAACTGGTCTTGGAATGATGGTCGTGTTCAGTGTTGTTCAAGCTATGAACGGAAAAATCGATATTATAAGCGAAAAAGGTACAGGTACAACCTTCTTATTAACTTTTCCACTCATACAAAAAACGTGATGAAATAATCATCACGTTTTTTCTGTTCCTTCAACTAATTCAGCAAAGGCTTTCACTTTGCCATGTGGTTTTTGATTTTCTTTACGTGCTTTCCAAGCTCGCTCTTCTTCTTTCTTTTTCTTGGACATACTTTTCAACTCCTTCTTTTCTTTCTCCATGTAGTATTCCAAAATAAGAAAGAAAACTATGCACGTATCAAAAAAGAAGTGGTCTCCCACTTCTTCCTACTTATCGCTGTAAAATTGCATGTTTCGCCTCTTTTAACTGCGTAAGATGTCTTTGTTCATGCAATTCAAGAAATTGAACCCACTGATACAAATTCAACTCATTAAAAATAGGATGCTTTAATCCATTTTCAAATAGATCTTTTTCATCTATAACACTATGAAGCGCGTGTAATAGTTCTTGTCGTGAATGTTCTAGCAATTGAATTCCTTGCTGTTTTTTCATTAACGTTTCTGTTGGTTCCATTTGCTGAGGAGCTTCTCGTTTATGTGTGCGATCAAGCGTAAGTTGGAGGTCTTTAAATGGAGTCGTGTTTCTTTCATTTTTTTGTAAAGCATATACAAGGGCAGATGTAACTGATTGTTCAACTAAATGCAAGTGATGCAAAATTTGAATAATACTCCACTTATCACGGCGTGGCTTTACATTCACTTCTGTATCATTTAACATTTCAATTTCTGATAATAGCGTGCTTCGAGTAGACTGTAATGAGTTCACCAAACTTTCTAAACTCACATCCATATTAGATTGAAGCATACTTCTTTCCCCCCTTTTTGTTGGTGAAAAGAGGTGCTCCTTATTAGAAACACCTCTTTAGTATTCTGAATTTTCTTTTATTATCTCATCATTTTCTCGTTATGTCGATGTTAAACATGTGAAAAAAAGCGCATGTTTTTTACAATTTTGTGTCGTCAATCGCATGTAGCCACGCTTCAATTTCTGTAATGACACTTTTCACACAACCTTCAGCAAATGGTGATGTTAAATTTGCAACTTCTACTAATTCCAAGAATGATTTACTTCCACCTTGTTGACACAGATTCACATAATCTTCCCATGCCTCTTGTCTATTATCTCTTGCACGTTTCCAAAATTGCAGTGCGCAAATTTGTGCTAATGTGTAGTCGATATAGTAGAACGGCGAGCTATAAATATGTCCTTGACGTTGCCAGAATCCACCGCGCTCTAAATAATCATTATCTTCATAATCACGATGCGGCAAATACTTTTTCTCTATATTACGCCATGCTGTCTTACGCTCTTCTGGTGATGCTTCTGGATTTTCATATACATAATGTTGGTATTCATCAACAGATACACCATACGGTAAAAACAGAAGTGCTGAACTTAAGTGAGAGAAATAATATTTATCTGCATCTTCTTCAAAGAATGACTTCATCCATGGCCATGTAAAGAATTCCATACTCATAGAATGAATTTCACATGCTTCATACGTTGGCCAATTGTATTCTGGAATTTCAAACTTTCGACTTTCATATACTTGGAAAGCATGACCAGCTTCATGTGTTAATACATCAATGTCGCCAGATGTTCCGTTGAAGTTTGAGAAAATAAATGGCGCTTTATAATTCTCAATATATGTACAATATCCGCCACCAGCTTTTCCTTTTTTCGCAACTAAATCTAATAAATCATTATCTAGCATGAAATTGAAAAATTCATCCGTTTCAGTCGATAACTCTTTATACATCGTTTTCCCATGATTAACAATCCAATCCGCATCTCCTTTTGGAGTTGGATTACCAGTAGCAAACTCAAAGTTTTCGTCGTAATATGCTAACTTCTCTACACCGATACGTGCTTGTTGTCGCTTTCTTAATTCCGTTGTAACGGGAACGATATAATCAAGTACTTGCTGACGATAATTCGCCACCATTTCCGCATTATAATCTGTACGGTACATTCTTGCATATCCAAGTTCAACAAAGTTTTTGAAACCTAAAGATTTGGCGATTTTCGTTCTCACTTTAACAAGCTCATCATAAATACGATCTAACTCTTCCTCATTCTCAGCTAAAAATCCGTAATATGCTTCACTTGCTACTTTACGTTCATTTCTTTCTTTCCCTTGCATAAATGGAATCAGTTGCGATAACGTTCTTTCTTCTCCTGCAAAGTCAATTTTTGCAGATGCTAATAACTGCGTATATTGTGAAGACAATTTATTCTCTAATTGTAAATCTTTCACAACTTCATCAGAGTATGTTTTCAAATCACACTCCGCTAAAGCAAATAATTGCTTTCCATAATACGCTTCTAATTCTTCACGGAATGGAGAATGAATTAACGCATTATAATACTTTGTACCATATCCTTGTACAACTGGAGAGAATTCATCAAAGAAATCTTGCTCTTCCTTATAAAAAGCATCTGTCGTATCAACAGAATGACGAATGTAACAAAGATTCCCCATTGTACCGAAGTCGTTGCGAATTTCGTTAATTGAATTGATGACTTGTTTTTGTTCTTCTACAGTTTTTGCATTATCAAACTTCTCTAAAGCAACAGTAAACTTTTCTTTTAATTCTTCAATATTTGGCCGTTTATATTCATAGTCTTTAAATGACATGAACGAGCCTCCTCTCCATTATGTGCATCCTTACTATAATTCAATGCTTACTTACAAATCTCCTCTTATTCTTCAACAAAATACGGCAGATGCTGTCATAATTACATGTAAACAAAAGAGCCTTGGATTTCTTTATCCAAAGCTCTTTTGGAACATACTATTATTTTTCATATTTCCCAATCTTTTTTAATAGAGCAAGTAATTCATCCTTTTCCTCTTTCGTTAACATTTCAAAAGACTGATGTATAACTTGCTCATGCCCTGGAAAAATAGAAGCAATAAAGCTCTCTCCAGATTCAGTTAGTTGTGCATAAATAACACGTCTGTCATTCGGGCACGGAATTCTCTTTACTAGCCCCTTTTTCTCTAGCTTATCTACAACATATGTAATGCTGCCACTAGCTATTAAAATACGCTCACCAATTTGCTGAAGTGGTTGACCGCCTTTATGATATAACAGTTCTAATACAGCAAATTCAGTTGGATTTAACCCGTTACTTTGTATAGATTTATTTGTAGTATCCATAACAGATCGATGTACACGAGATAATGCAATAAATACTTTTAAAGATTGAGAAATATCTTCTCGTTCATTATTTGATGTCATACAACTTTCAACCCTTCACTTAAATTCTCAGTAATAAAAAGAAAAAACAACTTAGTACTTCATGTAAATTCCGAATGAGTATTCACTCATTCATTTCCTCTCCCCAAATATATTATGAATGATTCTTGAATAAAAACATGACAATTTTAACATAGTTTATATATAATGATAATAAAAAAGAAGGAGTACCAAATTTGAAAGTCAAATTCCACAGCATAGTTTTATATATGGTGCTTGTTATCCTACCAACGATAGGAATTGGTGCTACATTTTATTCATATCATTCGTATAAAATGAAGCAGGAAAACAAACTATCTGCTCACACGGTTCTCTTTTTATATAGAGACTATTTAGATCATCACCTTGGTGAAGCAATTTCCGCATTAGAAATGCTCTCAAAGGTCGTAGGAACCGAGACTGGAAATATAAATGGAGTTAAACAAATTGTACATGATACAGATGGAAACGATACACGTTTTTCTGGTTTATATTACGCTACATCAGAAGGCATCATTACAATCGCATCCGAAGGCGACCGACCACCTGTTGATGTCTCAGATCGCAAATATATTCAAGACGTATTGCAAACGAAGAAAACAACTGTATCATCAGCCATTACAGATCGTGTTCTTGGACATCAAGCTATTATGATTGCTTCTCCCATTTTCAATAAACAGAAGGAAATCTCAGGCTTATTATTAGCAAGTTTACGCTTTGACTACATTTCAGCATCTTTAAATGCCATTAAGCCACAATATCATTTTGAAGTAACTGATAAACATGATGTAGTTTTTCTCACCGATGATAATAACGAAACAAGTGATGCGCATTCTAATATGCTTACTACCCCACTCCAAAGATTAAATTGGAAGGTCTCTGTTTCTCCATTGCCTATCCATCAAAAAACTTTATATCAGTGGGTTGCAATAGAGTGTATAGCTACTTTATTTTTAATGTCTATTTTATTTTTACTTGCTCAATATATGTTGTTAAAACGTCAAACAAAACTGGAAAGACAACAAAATGAACTACAAAAAATTGAATTAGTTGGAACTTTTGCAGCTAGTACAGCCCACGAAATCCGTAATCCTCTTACCGGAATTAAAGGGCTCGTCGCTCTATTAAAAGAGAAATATAAAGATGAACAAGATCAGTTTTATTTTTCCGTCATCGAACAAGAAATAGAACGGATTAATGAAATTGTAAGCGAATTTCTTATTCTTGGAAAGCCAACTGCTATCATTGAACAAACATATGATGTGAGAACCATTCTAAATGAGGTAGCATTAATTATTCAATCTGAGACGAATCTACATAACATTGTATTCCATTTACATTTGCCAGACCATTCTGTTCATATCCGTTGCTCAAAAGACCATATGAAACAAGTGGTTTTAAACATTACAAAAAATGCAATTGAAGCCATGAATTCTGGTGACACACTGATCATTTCCGTAACAAACAATGAAACACACGCACAATTGCAAATTACAGATACTGGAAAAGGTATTCCAAAACATATTCAAAAACACCTCTTTCATCCGTTCTTTACTAATAAAGATACTGGAACCGGTCTTGGACTTGTCATATGTAAACGAATTGTAGAGATGTACAATGGGCATATTTTTATTGACAGTATAGAAAACGAAGGAACGACAGTTCATATCGAAATTCCGTTACACCTAGTATAATTATCCTTATCCCAAAAGGGTAATTATACTTATTTCATAAAACCAGCCACAAGCATTCGCCAAAAATTACTTGATTTCCCTTCATATCCAATTTGAAAAATAGGTACCTTTATAATTGATAACCATTTTGGTGTTTGTTTTTCTTTATAACGCTGGTACTGTAAAATAAGCTTGTCCAATTCTTGACTCACTTGAATTGTCTCCATACTATTTAACCCACTTGTTAAACCTAATTGAATCATTTCTTCACGTTTCATATGAATATCACGTGAAAGCTTTTCTAATGTGTACTTCCTTTTTACAGTAAACATTCATATCCCCCTTATTATACTTCCATGCTCTCAACTTTACTTCTCCATTGGCCTTTTAACTACTTAATCATATTTGAAGAATCAGAAAATTTAACATTTTCTCCCTGTAATTTACAAATCTTTACCCTCACTTTGAGAATTATTACAAATTATTCTATCTTTGTAAATACATTCGCAATAATAGACAATTTTTTCATCTTCTTTTTTTACAAATACCAATTAAATAGCGGATTCTCTATTTTCCATATACTTTTCTTCGACATTTTTTGTTTAATTTTTATAAAAACGCAAAACATAATGATGATTGATAAAGTGAAATTTAATCATTGGGGATTTTGTCCTTCTTCACTGCTCGCAAATAGCGGGATAAAATAGAAAGGAAATATTTATATGCGCAAATATACGATTGCATTGCTTATATTTACTATGTTCTTACCATCCTTCTTGTTTCCTGTTCAAGCAAAGGCCCATACAAACAAAGTCGCTATTGTCATTGATGACTTTGGCAATAATATGAAGGGGACTGATAAAATGTTATCACTTCCTATTCCACTGACTGTTGCCGTTATGCCTTTTCTCCCTTCCACAAAGGAAGATGCGATAGCGGCTCATAAGAAGGGGCACGAAGTTATTATACATATGCCAATGGAACCTATTAAAGGTAAAAAAGAATGGCTTGGACCAAAAGCAATTACAACTGATTTAAGCGACGAAGAAATAAATAACCGACTCGAACAAGCGATTCAAGAAGTACCGCATGCAATTGGCATGAACAATCATATGGGATCAAAAGTGACCGCGGACGAAAGAATTGTACGACTTATACTTGCAGCTTGTAAAAAACACGGTTTATTTTATTTAGATAGCAAAACAAATCCTAAGAGTGTTGTCCCAAAAATCGGGAAAGAATTAGGAGTGCCTATTATTGAAAATCAATTATTTTTTGATGATGTGTATACAGCGGCACATATTTCAAAACAAGCCCAATTACTTATTAAAAAACTTCAAGAAAAACCGATTATGGTAGCTATTGGACACGTTGGACCTCCAGGTGAAATTACATCACGTGTTATAGAAACTTCTATTCCTAAAATTCGCGAACATGCAGATTTTATTTTTTTATCTGATTTAGCATTATCTCCACCTCCTGTTTCAAAATAAGATTCATTACTCGCACTAAAAAAGGTACCAATCTGCATATAGCAAATTGGTACCTTTCCTTTTCACCTTAAATATAATCTACATGACTCACCCTGAATCCTTTTTTCTCTATTTTTTCAATTAATTGCTTTAATCTTTTTTCATTTAACTCATCTGCTATATTTACGATAACGCGGCGAATATATTGATCACCGTTATCTAGCGTAAATAATCCACCGATATTAAATGCTTTCAACAATGTCCCAAGTTCTTTAATCGTTCCCTTACAATCTTGTGTTGCAATTGTTAATATATAACCACCCGTCCGCATACCGAATGAATCTTCGATAACATCAAATATATTGGAATGCGTTAAGATACCGACAAATTCATTATAGTCATTTAGCACAGCTAAAAATGGAAGTCGACGAATAACATAAAATGCTCTAAAAAAAGAATCCTTTTCAAAAATAAATGCAGAGGAATCTCCCAGCATATGTTCCGTACTTAATTTCTCTAATCCGCTATTACACTTCTTTTCTAAAAGATCTACTTTATAAATAATCCCTATGAATTTCTTTTCATCTTCTGCTAATACAGGGATTGCTCGAAATCCCGTTTCATTCATAATGTGCAAAGCCTCTTCACCTGAATCGTTCATTTTGCAAAATGTTACTTGCTGTTTTGGCAGAAAATGATATTTAACTCGCAAAATATGTTCCTCCTTACATGTCAACATGTAATCTATATATAATAAGGAGACCTATATTTTATGAGTGAAATTATTTTTAAAACGCTTTCATTTTTTATTGACTTGTAACGACATCACAAACATTTTATATAACAGAGCTCTTTGCACCTTTTATCATTAACAACTTTACATGGTAATTCATTAAATATTCTATACCCTCTAGCCATTTTTTCGCTTCTTCTGGAGTTTTCCCCCACACAATCATGCCATAATTATGAACAAGAACTACTCCTCCACCTTCAATAAAATTCGGTACATTACTTTCTAATAAATCAGCAAATTTCTTCTCATCTTCTACAATGGGAATTGTCATTTCTGTTATACCTTCTTTTCCAAAAACACGTTCCACGCTACGTTTATCGAATGTTACTTCTCCTTCTTCTCCATATAACTCTGATATTAAATGGCTATCTACAGTCTGCACTTGTAAAATACATTCTGCACTACTTTTTTTATAAATATCCGCATGCATAAACGATTCTGCAGCTGGTTTTTCTTCATTTTCAAATACTGGCTCACACATACAATTAACAACAATAAAGTCTTCTTCTGAAAATAACCCTTTATCTCTTCCCTCAACGTTTATTAAAAAAGTTAACGGCTCTTTTGACGTACAGAGTGATAAACTAATTTTTGTACCATAAAACCAATCACGAAGTGCCAATTCAGATTTCACATCTTTTAATTCATTCCATTTCTTTAGAAAAAATAACATTTCGTCACCCCCGGCATAATATTTATATAATGTTCGAATCCTTTCTATGTAAAAGGAGTATTTTTTGATTATTCTAAAAATTTAATTGAATTATCACATGAGAACGCCTTTTTGTCAATATAGTTTCACAGCTCTTCTTTAAAATGGGCCATTCATATATCTATACTTCTGTCTATTACCTATTTCATTTTGTACATAAAAAATACGTTATTCTTTTTAAATCAAAGAATAACGTATTTTCTCATCTTTTATTTCTTTATTGCATTATATAAAAACTGTGCATATTGTTCACGTGTTACGAAATCATCACCTAAAAAGTTTCCTTTTCCATCACCTTTTGATATATTATTATCCGCTAAAGCTTTCACATAGCCTTCTGACCAATGACCCTTTGGTACATCTTTAAACTCTATTACTTCTTCAGCTACTTTTTCATTTACAACCTTTTGAATCACAGAACCAGTGAAGAAAATACCTGTATCATTAAATGGATCTTTCACTCCAAATTCATATACTTTCTCACCTGGTGTACTCCATTTCACTACACCATTACTATGCGTACCACCATCACTCTTCAGACGGATTTTTGTAGATACCTCACCGTCTTTTTCGTATATAGGTACTTTTACTTCTTTATTTACTTCTGTATCCTCTAGAAAGACTTTTTGGTTTTGAACATTAATATAAGCTTTCTTACTTAGTTCTATTACTGGTCTAACATCGCGGATTTCATTTGCAACAAAACTTAAATATACTAACTTATTCAACTTACTAACTGGCGATAAGTCTGAAATATAATTTGCTTCTAAATCAAGTTTTTGTAAGTTTACTAGATTTGATAATGGAGTAATATCCTTTAACTCATTATTAGGTAAATCTAATTCTGTAAGCTGAGTCATTTTAGCAAGTGGTGTCACATCTTCTATTTGATTTTTCCCGATAAATAATTTATTTAATTGCTTCATTTGATCAATACCCGATAAATCTTTAACTTTATTACGCGTTAATACTAAGTCTTTTAAAGGTAATGAATATAACGGTTTAATATCTTCAATTTGATTACCTGCTAAAGTTAAGTATGTTACATTTTTCAACGTGCTTAATGGAGCAACATTCGTAATTTTATTATTTGCTAAATTCAAGTAATCTAGTTGTTCCATTTTCGCTAATGCTGTTACGTCTTCTATTTGGTTGCCTGATAGATATAAACTTTTTACATTTTTCATTTCAATGAGTGGTGCAACGTTTGTAATTTTATTATTACTCAAATCAAGAGATGCTAAATTATCCATCTTAACAAGTGGTGTTACATCTGAAAATTCATTACCACGTAAAGCTAAATGATTTAATTGCTTTAAATTCGCAAAGAACGACGGATCTGTTATCTTCGCATTCGCAACTGTTAAAGATTTTAAATTTGGCATATATTTTAATGCACTATAATCAAGAATCTCATTCGTGTTTAAAAACAAGTCCTTTACTTGTAATAACTCCTCTTTCGTAATTGGTGTATTTAAATCTTTTCTATTAAATACTTTTTTATTAACAAGTTCTCTTAATTTGTTATCTGTTATCATATTTTGACTTTCAACTGGATGATCCGTTTCCGTATTGCCTGAATTAGAGTTATCATCTGGTTTCTCTGTTTCTTTGTCACCTACAATTGGATCTTTAATTTCAAATTGAACTTGATATTTGTGATCATATCCGATGGCCGGAATAAGTATATGCATATTATGCTTCTTCTCAAACTCACCAATTTCAAATTGGACTACTTTCGTTCCATTTTTCCTCTTATCTTCTGATAAAACTTTCACATCTTGAAATACACCAGGTTGGTTTTTATCCTCTATTCTAAGATATTGAAAATAATCGCTATCTTGTATTGTTACAGTAACGATTTTTTTCCCATCTTCAATTGCTACTTTAGGATTTTTTATGTACTGAGAAACCATAGATGGCTCATCTTGTTGATCCTTATATATTTTAATCTCAGTATCGTATGTACGTTCACTAGCTGCTGCCACCGACTGGTTTGCTTCAGCTTTTAGTGCTGCTAATGCTGGAGTAGAGTATGTAGCAAATGGAATTGCTAATGTTGTGGCTACTACCAGCGCCTTAATATAACTTTTTCAAAATAATATCCCCTATCATACATAATTTTTATAATTAATAAATGTTATCAATTATCTACAAATAAATGATAATATTACATTAAGTTTATATTTCCAAAGATAAAAAATAAAAAAACCCTTTAATCAAAGGGCCTTTTTACCTAGCGTATGAAGAATTTCACTTTTTTCTTTTTCATTAATAAAACCAATTTTTTGCAAAATATTTGCATACAATACAAGTTTATTATATATCCGTTCTGACATGCTTCTCCCTTCTTTCCTTCGACCAACTTTTTTTGTATTGGTAAATTATATGAAAGAGATGAGAAAATGTGTCCACTTTTTGCATACATACAAATCTTTTATCCCGCTATTTGCGGACAGTAAAACTCCCACCTCAAAAACAGGTGGGAGTTCAATTTATTTAACAAATTGTCCATTGAATATTATGCTTTTTGACTTCCTCTTCAAAACTATAGGGCATTTTCTTATCACAAATTACATGTTGAATACGTGAAAATGCTGCTATTCGGTAATTTCCTTTTACCCCTACTTTTGTATGATCACATAAAATATATGTTTTCTCCGCTAATTTCAGCATCGCTTCTGACAGTTTCGCCTTTTCTAATTCAAAACTAGAAACCCCAAAACCAGGTAATAATCCATCAATTGAAACGAATGCTTTATGAAAATGAAATTGCTGGATTACTTGCTGCGAAATAGACCCTGACACACGTGAATGCTTTGGAGAGACTTTTCCACCAATAAATAAAACTTCACCGTGAAACATCTTTTTATTAATAGAAGAAATTAATTGTGTAGCGACTGGAAATGAACTTGTTACAATCGTTAAATTTTTACGATGAACAAGATATGGCACCATTTGAAGTGGTGTACTTCCATCATCAATCGCAATCACATCTCCATCTTCCACAAACGTTGCTGCTTTATACCCAATTCTCTTCTTCTCTTCTATATGCAGCATCTCTCGTTCTAACATTGGTGCCTCTATTCCAGCTCCCGGAAGTTGGACGGCTCCGCCATACACTTTCTTCAACTTCTTTTCACGATCCAATTCTTCTAAATAACGACGAATCGTCTCTGTTGATACAGCAAACTCTCTCGCTAACTCTGAAACTTTTACTTTCCCTTTAAACTCTACCTTCTCAAGAATGGTTCGCTTTCTTTCTTCACCTACTACAGACATAGATTCACCCCATTGATTTCTACCTCATACACTGCCTTACTTATACAAAGTTATGACCTTCTTTTTCAGTGAAAACTTCTTCATGAATATGAATACCACGCTTTTTTAGTTCATCAAAAATAATTTGTGGATTTACAAAAGCTTCCTCAGGTGTCACAACACCAACTTTGTTTACACTCCCTTTTGCGATTAACTCTGTAGCAATCCCAAATGGAATACCGACGTTTCTCGTATAAGCTCTTAATTTTTCCCATCCTACAACAGAACCATCAGATAACGGGTGTGTATGATATAATACGTGCCTTTGTTTCTCATTATTTTTCATACCTATTACTTCTACATGAAGCGCATAACCGTAAATTTCTGTTTCTTGCCCTTCTTTCGATTGCAATAAATACTTCGAAATACAATCCATAATGCCAATTTCTTTCCCATTTATGTCAACCCGATCATTACGCAATATACCATAATCATATAAAGCACGTACGAGCTGCATATTTTGCTTTGGCCAAGTTCCTCTCGTCTCTATCAGTTTGACCCCTTTATTTTCTAGTGCTTTTGCTAACGTAATCGTTTCAGAATGCGGTATTATATACTGCGTTTCCTTACCATAAGGCGCCGGTAATTCAATTTCTCTCGGACGCGCAAACGGCGGTACTTGCTTAAACTCACCATCTTCATATACTGTACGCGATGGTAAATGTGGATCATATTCATATGTCGTTGTTTCTGTAATGGATGCAGAAAAAGCAATTGGACGGTACGAGCCATGACTTACACGTACTGACTCTACAGTATCTAGCTGATTTGCTGCATGCATTGCCATCATTTGCGTTACACCTGGCGTCATACCAAAACCAGGTAAACACGTTTTTTCATTTTGAGCAAATATAGAATGAGATTCATTTTCTTCACCAAATCCATTCAAATTCACACCGTGACAACCTGCTTCTGCAATACATCGAGTAGACAATCCATTTAACTTAATTGTCGTACCGTCCATTACAATGTCATAACCTTTCATTTTTGCAACCGTATCCTCGTGATTCGTTACATCTACTTTCACAAAATCAACACGAGGATCGTTGAGCCATTCTACTACTTTCAGGCCCTCTTCTTCATTAAAATCAGCTACTGTAATCGCCTCAAAAGATGAAAATTGCACTAAATCTAAAATTGCTTCACGACAAATTTTACCTGCTCCACCTAAGCAAAATACTTTCAACCTATAACAACTCCTTTAGCGATACTATCAACTAAGCGATTGATATCTGCCTCATGTACATCACCGATATTTCCAATGCGGAATGTATCTACTTTTGAAATTTTACCTGGATAAATAACAAACCCATCACACTTTAATTCATTATATAACTGCCCAAAATCGAACCCCTCTTCTGGATAAATGAAGGATGTAATAATAGGCGATTGGTATTTTTCATCTACTAGTGGCTTAAATCCGATTTCTCTCATTCTATTCACTAATATTTTTTGATTGTTATAATATCGATTGTAACGTGCTTCTACTCCGCCCTCTTTTTCTAATTCAAGTAGTGCTTGATAAAAAGCGTGTACAACATGTGTAGGTGACGTAAAACGCCATTTCCCATTTTGATGTTCCATCGTTTCCCACTGATCAAATAAGTCTAATGATAATGAACGTGCCTGCCCTTTACATTTCACCAATTCATCGCGCTTCGCAATAACAAAGCCAAATCCAGGAACCCCTTGAATACATTTATTCGCACTACTAATTAGAAAGTCAATTTGCAACTCAGCGATATCTATTTCAATACCACCAAAACTACTCATTGCATCAACCAGTGTTACTTTTCCGTATTGCTTCCCTAATTTACATACATCTACAATTGGATTGATAATACCTGTTGTTGTTTCACAATGAACAACTGCAATATGTGTAATCTCTTTATCTCGTTGCAATATCTTTTCTACTGCTGCAATATTAGTGGGCTCCCACTCTTCTGTTTGACTGACCACCACATCTATATGTAACATCTCTGCCATTTGTACAATTCGCTTACCATACGCACCATTTGTACATACGAGCAGCTTTCCATTTTTAGGAACGACAGATCCAATCACTGCTTCAACTGAAAACGTACCGCTTCCTTGCATGAGAACAGTTGTATATGTCTCTTTTTCCTTCGTTGCTAACGATACAAGCTTAGCTCTTACCTCTTGTACCATTTTGTTATATTCAGCATCCCACGTACACCAATCGTATAACATAACTTCTTTTACTGTTTTGGTTGTTGTTAATGGTCCAGGCGTTAATAATAAATAGTGATTTTCAGTCATGATCCTATTCCCCTTTTATGAAATAATAAGTTCTTGTTTCTCGATATGTTCCATTACGTTTTCGAGTTCCTGCATCGTTTCTATCGTAAAGTGCGCCCCATTTTCAACGAAACGATTGCGAACTACTTCTATTTTTTCACGAAGTTCTACCGGATCCATATTCTCCACTTCCTCTTCAGTTAAGCCGAGTTCGCTACTGCCGAGAATTACACCTACTGTCCACATACCAGCATTTCTTCCCTCTTTCATATCTGATACTGTGTCTCCAACTTTTATCATATGATTCATTGGATATACACCAAGCTCCATCCCATTTTTATAGCACATCCACGGATACGGACGACCTGCTGGAACATCATCTGGTGTTACAAGAAAATCAGGTTTATACCCTTGTAGTGCTGCTTCTTTTGCTACAATATCCATCATTTCTCTCGTATAACCAGTCGTTGAACCAATTTTAATTCCTCTTTCACGTAAAGAAGCAATCACTTCTTTTACTCCATTAATCGGCGACGCATAGCGCGGTAAAATAGCGAAGAGAATCTTTTCGAATTCTTCATACATCTCCTGAATGTCTGCTTCTGTTGGTAATTGTCCGAAAATACGATTCCACTCACTCGCAATACGAGGCATCTCTGTTAATGCCCTAACATGATCAATTTTCAATAATCCCATTGGCTTACGGGCTTCTTCTGCAGTAATTGCCACACCACGTTTATGGAAAATTTCCATAAATACTTCCAGTGGTGCAAAACATCCGTAATCAACTGTTGTACCTGCCCAATCAAAAATAACTGCTTCTACTTTCATCTAATCCATCACCCTTCTTATTTATCTTTTTTGCCATTGTGACGTTCGGTTACGAAGTGCTTTCGTTCCCCATTCATATACAACTCTCACTACAATATTTGTAACAACAATAAGTACACTCATTGCAGCTGCTGGTGCTACATTTCCTGCATCATCCATATTTACAATTGATACGGCAGCTAGTTTAAAATCAGCTGCATACAGGAATACAACTGCTGAGACAGTTACCATTGAATTTACGAAGTAGTACATTACCATTTCTAAAATGGCTGGTAAACACATCGGTACCGTAACTCGAAAGAATGTTTTATAAAACGGTATCCCCATCGACTGTGAAACAAGTTCAAACTCTCGATCTAATTTCTTTAAAGCTGTCGTTGCCGTAACAAATGTTACAGAATAAAAATGAATGATATTGACTAGTACTAGCACAGCAATTGTTCCGTATAGAGAATGGAACGGGTTCGTTACGGAAAGTCCAAAGATTTGTATGGTTGGTTGACTAAAGAAGAAGACGTAGCCTAACCCAAGTACTAAACCTGGTATCGCTAAAGGGACGATAGAGAAAAAGTAACCTGCTTTTCGGAAAAATTGTAGCTGATCTATTTTCTCAATCGTATAAGCGAACATAAATGTTAAAACCGCTCCAATAACCGCAGTAATTGCTGAAACAATTACGCTATTTTTAAATGCTTCCAATCCATCTCCTGTTAAACTGGAAAAATTAAAATGCTCAAATGTAAAGCTCATATTATATGGCCATACTTTCACACTTGCAGCAATACCAACTGCCACAAATAATAGAATGATCATAAGCGTTACTACGCTACAATATACGAATGAAATAACATCTCGTTTCTTATTATTTATTATTCTGTAAGGTACTGATTTGGAAGATAAGAGATTCGCCTGCTTTCTTTGCGTAATGCGATCAACTGCAAAGGCAAATATAGCTGGGATTAATAAAATCATTCCGACAGTTGCACCCATCGGCATATTTTGCTGCCCAATTACTTGCTTATATACGTCAGTAGCAAGTACATTATATTGCCCACCAACAATTTTTGGTGCCCCAAAGTCAGTGAAACTAAGTGTAAACACAACGAACATCGCACTAATTAATCCGTACTTTACACTAGGTAAAGTAACAGTGAAAAATTGCTTTGTTTTACTCGCTCCTAACATATTAGAAGCTTCATATAAACGATAATCAGAGCCTCGAAAAGCAATTAATAATATAAGAAATGCTTGCGGAAATGTATACATGACTTCAGCCATTACAATTCCTACTGGTCCATATAAAGGGATTTGTATCCCTTCAAACAAACCAAACATTCCTTTCGTTACTAACCCTTGATTACCAAATAAATATGTAAGTGCGATACCATGCATCATCGTTGGTGCGAATAATGGTAACAACGCAATATATTGGAATACACGCTTTCCAAACACATTCGTACGAGCGATCGCATAGGCGTAAGCGAAAGCAAGTGTCACTGCAATAATTGTTGTCGCACCCGAAATCCATATCGTATTTTGTAATGATTGAACTAGCGTTGGTGTTGTGAAATATTTACTGAAATTCGCAACACCAATGAAAGCTCCATCTTTATCATAAAAAGCTTGTGTAAACAATTGTAATAGAGGTAATACAAGCATGATCAAAAACGCGAGAAGCATACCAATAATTAATAGTCTTTGTATCCACTCTTCTTTACCGATACGTCTCTTAATCTTTTTTTTCGTACTTTCTACCTTAAAATCTTCTAACATCTCCATCTATACAATGACCTTCTTTCCATATGACAACATATGATTTTCTGAGAAAGAGATTTGAATCGGCTTTCCTTTTCTAATTGCGGTTGCTTCTACTTCTGATGCCAATATATCCACTACAATTTTCTCGTTATAAAGATGTGTTTTTTCTTCTACGACCCGCACTTCCGTCCGATATACAGATCCGCGAAATTCCATACTTTCCACAACCGTTTTAATACCATCCTTTTGTACAACTGTTACATGCTCAGGACGAATTGCATGTTCTTCATTGTTTTTCGAAAAGAAATTAATAGAACCAATAAAATCTGCCACAAATGGATTGGCTGGTCTTTGATAAATCTCCTCTGGTGTGCCAATCTGCATAATTTCCGCATGATTCATTACAACAATTTTATCGGCCATCGTTAATGCCTCTTCTTGATCATGCGTAACCATAATAGTTGTTACTCCTACTTTTTCTTGCAAATCACGCATTTCTCTACGTAACTTTTCACGCACTTTTGCATCTAAAGCAGATAATGGCTCATCGAGTAACAAAATATCCGGAGACAGAGCGAGCGCACGTGCAAGTGCTACTCGCTGCTGTTGTCCACCAGACATTTGAGCAGGATATTTATCTTTTACATTCAGCAAATCTACAAGTTCTAACACCTCTAGCGCTTTCTCTTTTACTTCTGCTTTTCCATATTTTTTTGTCTTTAAGCCATATTCAATGTTTTCAAGTGCTGTTAAATTCGGAAATAATGCATATGATTGAAACACCATTCCGAAATTCCTCTTTCCAGGAGGTAATGCTGTAATATCTTTTCCCTCCACAGCTATACTACCTGTTGTTGCCTCTTCTAGCCCTGCTAAAATTCGAAGCAATGTTGTTTTCCCACAACCACTTGGGCCTAATAAACATACAAACTCATTTTTTTTCACAGTAAAAGAAATATCTTTTAACGCTGTAAATGCATCAAACTGTTTTTGAATGTGTTGAATTGATAAATATTCGCTCATTTTTTCTCTCTCCCACTCACTTACTTTTTCGGTTCTGCTTTTTGGCCAAACTCTTTTTCCCATTTTTCTAAAATTTTGTCACGATTTTCTGCTGCCCATTTAAAGTCATTCTTTTTGTATAACTTTTCTGTCACATCTTTAGGGAATCCATCTGGAAGTTTATAATCATTTTTAATTGTCGCAAATCCATTTTTCTCGAAGTATAACTTCATTACATCATCAGTAATTGCCCAATCTAAAAATGCTTGCGCTAATTTTTCATTTTTTGCATTATCTTTTTTAATAAGTGCGTTCGCTTCTACTTCCCAACCTAATCCTTCTTTCGGCAATACAACTTCAACTGGTGCACCTTTTTGTTTCTCTTTCAAAGCACTATAAACCATTGATACGCCAACTGGATATTCACCTGCGCCTGCTAATTTCGCTGGTTTTGAACCTGAATGAGTATAAGTTGCTATATTATCATGAAGTTTCTTCATGTAATCCCAGCCTTTATCTTCACCCATAATTTGTAACCATGCAGAAACTGTTAAAAATCCTGTTCCAGAAGAAGCTGGATGTGGCATAACAAGCGTTCCTTTATATTCTGGTTTCGTTAAGTCTTCGTATGATTCTGGCATCGGTAAATTTTTCTTCTTTAATTCTTCTTTATTTATAGCAATCCCCGTCATAAATGCCGTATTACCTACCCATTTTTCTGGTTGCTTATCATCTTTAAATTGCGGAAGAACACGATCCGCTCCTTTTGGAGAGTATCCTTTTAACATATCTTTTTTATCTAAAGCTAATAGACTAGACGCTGCTGTTCCCCATACAACATCTGCTTGTGTATTTTTTCCTTCAGCTAGCAATTTCGCTGTAATAACCCCAGTTGAATCACGAACAATGTTCAGTTTCACATCTGGATACTTCTGTTTAAAAGAATCAAGGTAAATTGGTACAAGTTCTTCTTCAATCGCTGTGTAAACAGTTAATGATCCAGATAATTTATCATCCTTTACTTTTGCCCCAGCACTCTCTTCTTTCTTTGCACCACACCCCATTAATAACGAAAATACCATTCCAGTTGCTACAGCTTTAAAGATTGTTTTTTTCACTGTCTCTCTCTCCTTTTATAAATCTTATGTACAACTCTAATATAAACAACTAGTGTAAAAGCAGTATTAAACCAACATTAATCTTTTGTTTGTTGTTTGTTTTTGTGTAATACGTTGCTACTTCTATGTTTTTTCGCATTTTTCTGCCAATAATGAACACTAAATTTACAAATAATTAAAAAAACCTTTATAATCCCACAAAAAAATGAGGCGTTTGTAAAAAACGCCTCATTTTTGTTTACCTTTTTTTGAATTACGATTTGCATACTTCGCGCTATTTTCTCCTTCATACTCTAATGCAAATTCTGCATCTGGTAAGCTTTCTTTCGGAGTTTTATTATTGTTGATTGCCGCATTTTGTTTCACTTTTCTTTTTACCAATACATTCACCTGCTCTCAAGAATTCACTTTCTACTCTAGTTTGAAACAACATTAAATAATTATTACTGGCAAGTGTTAACAAGTACATAAGGCCGCTAGATGGAAATACTACCTATGAAGAAAGCATTAGAAAAGGGGCGATTATTTTGAAGAAGAAAGATAAAATCCAGTCACCAATTTTAGATGAAACGCTCCCGCATCAAATGAATTTCCCATCTTTTAAAGGAACAGGAAAGAAGATGCAACAACCTTTCATAAATCAATATGACGTCGTAATCGGAGACAGTAAATATGATTCCGAGAATAGTCCACTTCACAATTGGACTGATGAAGTAGACCCTGCCATTATGGCTGGAGAAGAATGGATTCATCCTACAAATGATATTGGGTGGATTTCAGAAGAAAATCAAGAGTTGCTAAAAAAAGAAGTGGATAATAAGAATGAGGCTTTTATGCATCCGCAATTTGGCATTAACGACTAAAAAACCATTCTACCTCACATAGGTAGAATGGTTTCATACTATCCAATAATAATTCTCTCTTTCGGGTATTTATAGCGAGGTGGCTGTTCTCTTCCCCCACTAGCCAGTATAAATGTTAAAATACCGACACGCCCAATAAACATAAGTACAATGAGTACAAGTTTACCAACAGTTGTTAAATCTGGCGTAATACCTGTCGATAGCCCTGTCGTTCCGAAAGCAGAACACACTTCAACAATTAAACTCATAAGCGGTACATTTTCCGTAATAGATAAAATAAAGAGTGCTGTGGCACATAATAAAATCCCCATTGTCATAACGACAGATGCTTTTAGCACGTCTTCTTCATGTAACTGACGTTTGAAGACTCTAACCGTTCTTCCGCCTCTTGCAAAATTGTATAACGATAATATACTAACAGCGAATGTTGTTGTACGTATTCCGCCCCCAACCGAACTTGGAGATGCCCCTATAAACATTAATATACTCATAAATAAAAGCGTCGGTTGTGACAATTCACGTATATCCATTGTAGCCAGTCCACCGCTTCGCGTCGTCACAGATTGGAATAATGTATAGAAAACTGTTTCATGCCATGACTTTCCTGCTAAAAATTGATTTCGTTCTAGTAAAAAAATCATAATGGTTCCAACGATAACGAGGGCAAAAAATGTTGTTGTCGTCAATTTTGTAAATAACGAAAAACGAAATAGTTGCTGTCTCTTTTTACTAAGGAATTGTTTCACTTCCATTAATACAGGGAAACCAATTGCCCCTAAAATAATGAGTAACATATGAATCATTTGCACAATATAATCTTTCTTATACGGAATTAGCGATTGTCCTGTTAAATCAAATCCGCCGTTCGTGGTTGCACTAACAGCGGCAAAGAAACCGTGAAAATAAGCTTCTTGCCAAGTTGGAAAATAAAGTAGAAATCTTGTACCTAATAGTATCGCTCCAATAAGTTCTATCGAAATAATTACAATTAAAATAGAACGCATCAATTCTACAAGGCCTGATAAATTCCCTTGATTATGGTCTGCCATAATGAGTCTTCTTCTCTGCAAACCGATCTTTTTCCCCGTTATAATCCAAACAAACGTACCAAGTGCCATAATTCCTAAGCCGCCTAATTGTAAAATAAGGGCTAACATAATAATTCCTGCCGTAGTAAATGTATCTGAAATCGTAACAACAGACAGTCCCGTAACACTTACCGCACTAACAGATGTAAAGAGGGCATCGATAAATGTCCATTTCACACCAGACTTCGTAACAAACGGGAAACTAAGCAATATCACCGATACAACTACTGCTAATAAATAAAATAAAACAATGAGTTGTACAGGACGTAATTTTTGTAAAAACTTTTTTATATCTCTCATTCCATCACTTCGCTACCTTTTTTTCTATCGATTAAATAAAGAAAAATCTTCACTTTCTTTATTTGTAAATAACTGCTCAAATAATTTGGCAAATACCATTCCATACACAGTTCCATTACCTCCATATGGCAATGCGTAAAATAAATTATGTATCTTTTTGTCTTCTTTTAAAATAGGGAGACCATCATGACTACCGCCAAATGCTGCCGCCCAATAGTACTCTGCCTGTATATTCTTATACTGCGGGAACATCTCTTTTACAATGTTAATAAGGATATCACGCTTATGCAATAATTTCGTATCACCAATTGTTTGAATTTGCATCGCTTCATCTAATCCGCCTACAATAATACGGTTTTGATACGTTCGAAAATATAAGTAAGGCCGTGCTGTTTCCCAAATTAATGATCGTTCATGCCAGCCTTCAAATGAATCTACCTTATTTGTCACCACTGCATATGATGTTTCCACTGTTGTATTTTTTTCTTTCTTTCCGAAAAGTGCTTCATAACCTGTCGCCATAATAATATTCTTTGCTACAATTTGATTTCCTGTTTTCGTGTAACAAATTAAATCATTTTGGCGTTTTTTTATATGTATGGCCTCTGTATGCTCAAGTATAGTAGCTCCCATTTGATTTGCTTTATGCAAAAGGCTATGCGCTAATAAATACGGATTCACTTCGGCATCACCATGCGTATATAACGCTGCTTGTTTTATAAATGAATACTTCTTCTTCATATGTGAATCGGTAAAATATTCAACCGGGAATCCATAATGGCGTAACGTATTATATTCTTCTTGTAAAAACGATACATCCTCATTTCTACTTGCATAATACAAACTACTTCGCGGAATAAACTGAGGATCAATATCGAGAGTCGGTACAACTTGCTCCATTGTTCGTAGCGCTTCGTAACAAAGCTTATATGCTCGTACCCCCTTTTTTTCACCAAATGTATGGATAAGTGAGGTTAGCGATTTATCATGAAGAAATTGTAGTAAACCTGTATTAGCAGCTGTGCTACCACATGCGATTGCTCGTTTTTCAATGAGCGTAACACGCATTCCAATTTTCGCTAACGAATACGCTATATGAGCACCTGCTTCTCCGCTTCCGACTACAAGCACATCACATATCATATCATTTTCTAATGATGGATAACAAGGTATAGAAACTCCTGTATTCCAAAACAACTTACCAGTCATAAGTTTCATAATTATACTCCTAAAATATAAATTTCTCCTTTCTATCTTTTGTTATTTCCCATAAAAAAATCCAACTAACATACGCTAGTTGGACTTTTTATTTTTAATTAGAACGCTCCTCAAGCCAATTTCCAACCGTCGGATATGTTTGTTTTACCGCTGTTCCACCGTAAACGATCGACATATGTCCCGTTGGTAAACATACATATTGTTTATCTGTGCTAGAAATATGGTCTAGCAAAGCTTCTACTTGGCATGGCAGGGCGATATGATCACGTTTCGCAGAAATATTCAAGACATTCGCCTTAATATTTGCAAGGTCTACCTTTTGTCCACGAATAACGAGTTCACCTTTCACTAATTTATTATTTTGATAAAAATCACGAATCCATTGTCTATACGATTCACCCGGGAATGGAATACCGTCACCAACCCACTTTTGAACTAATTTCCAGCTTTCGACGAAGCGCTCATTTTCTGAACGATCAAGTAAAGCGACATATGGACCTACAAAGTTTGTAATTGGTTTTAACATCTTATTTCCGAAATCAATCATTTCTGGCGGAATATTTCCGAATGTATCAACCGCTTTATCTAAATTGAAGTATTTCTCATCTAATAAAGGACCGTATAATCCTGTTTCAGAGAAATCAAAAGGACTTGTCATAAAGATTAAGTTGCGAATTGGCATGTGCGGATGAAGTGCTGCATAAATAGAAGTTAGCGTTCCACCCATGCAATAACCAAGTAAAGAAATCTCGTCCGATTTCGCAGTTCTCATTACTTTCTTCACTGCTTTTGCAATATAATCAAACACGAAATCATCAAATTTCAAATGACTATCTTCTAAACCAAATGTGCCCCAATCAAGCATATACACATCAAAACCACGATCTACTAAATATTCCACTAAACTATTTCCTGGAGTTAAATCCATAATATACGGTTTATTAATAAGCGCGTATATTAATAAGATTGGAACTCTCTGTGTTTTTTCTTGTTTTGGAATGTAACGATACAGCTTCGTTTTATTCTTCGTCCAAATAACTTCTTTTGGTGTTAAACCAACTTGTGGTTCTGGTTCGCGCAATAAAACTTCGCTCGCTCTTTTCACACGGCGATATGCTTTACGATATTCTTCTGGGTACAACTCCAATTGCTTTTCCCATTCCGTTACGAATGTAGTCATTTTTCTATCTCCTTTTCGGTCGATTTATTTCTAAAAAAAGAAGTGCATTCCTGCTATGGATATGCACTTTTTTCTCGCTTCATTACATGTATAATCCACCGTTAATGTTTAATTGCTGACCTGTGATATATGCACCGTCACGGCATAGGTATACTACACCTCTTGCAATTTCATCAGCTTGACCAAAACGTTTTTTCGGGATTTTCGCAACGATTTTTTGACGTACTTCTTCTGGTACTTCTGCTACCATTTCAGTATCAATAAATCCTGGGCAAATTGCGTTTACAGTTACATTTGTTTTTGCAAGCTCTAATGCTAATGATTTTGTAAATCCTAACATACCTGCTTTTGCTGCAGAGTAGTTTGTTTGTCCAAATCCACCAGCTTGGCCAATAATAGAAGAAATACTAATGATTCTTCCTTCTTCTGCTTCCGATATGTATGGCAGTACCGCGCTTGTTGTATTAAATACACTGCTCAAGTTCACGTCAATTACGCGCTCCCAATCTTCACGATTTAATTTTTTGAATGTACGATCTCTTGTAATACCAGCATTATTAACAAGAATATCAACTTTACCAAAATGATTCACAGCTTCTTCTACAAGTCGGTTTGCATCTTCTACTTTCGAAACATCCGCTTGAACTGCATAAACGTCATGTCCTTCTTTTCCTAATTCATTTACTAAGTTTTCAGCTGCTTCTTTACTGCTGTTATAGTTAATAACTACTTTTGCTCCCTCTTGTGCTAATGCTACTGTAATTGCTTTTCCAATTCCTTTTGCCCCACCTGTTACGATTGCTACTTTGCCATTTAATTGAACCATTTCTTTTCCCCCTTAAATGAATTTGTGAACGATTGTTATGAATCATTTTGGTACTCATATGAATAGAGTCCATATATTAATTATGTTTCGTTGTTTATACATGAAAAAGAGATTCTCCCTTTCCCTTTTACACGTTATAAACAAACGCTATTATCATTTTTTATTTTCCGGCTTATTCGCAGGTTTTACTTCTTCTTTTGCAGGTACTTGTAGTTTCGCTAGTACTGCATTTTGCTTTTCTAGTAACTCTAAAATTTGATCAACTTTCGTTTCTAGCGTGCGAATATCTTGTTTTACTTTCGTAACATCACGCTTTAATGTAGGAGCTTGTCCTAATGAATCCACTTTCTCTTCTAGAATTTCCTCAATGTTATCAACTTTATTTTCTAAATTGATAACAAGCGTAGCTACTCTAGCGATATCCTCTCTCGTCGGCACATTCACCTGTTCTAAATAATTTTTTGTCGTATCATTTAATGCTTTTTGATAAAACAAATTCAAATCTAGAACGCTGCCCATCCAAGCAGAATATTCTTCTGTTTTAATTGTTTCATTGAGCGCTTTTCCCCAAAATGTTTCGGTTTGTTCATAAGCATTTTTCCATGCTTGCAATGGATCGAATTTTTGATCAATCACTTCGCCTACACTCCCTTTTTCGTTTTTGAAACAATTCAACCTATTCACTATTTTCTAATATTCTGAATAAAACTTCAAGTCTATATTTTATTTTTCTTTATTTTCCAATAAATGTGTTGACATTAAAAACAGATAGGTGTAAATTGCACTTATAAGCAAAAAAATTCCATCTAACTGATTCATGAGGTGATGCACAATCATGCTACATAATGAACCAGAACACCCAGAAAGTTTGGAAAAAAACCAAGCGAAACAACCAAACTCCATGCCCAAAAACTTCTTAGTTCCTTTCTTACTTCTCTGTCTAAAAGACTGGAGTCTTCATGGTTACAAACTCATTCAAATGCTAATGGACATCGGCTTTTCTTCTGTTGACCAAGGTAATGTGTATAGAACATTGCGCAAGTTAGAAAAAGAAAATCTCATTTCTTCCACTTGGGATACAAGTGAAGGCGGGCCAGCGAAACGAATTTATTCTTTAACAGAATATGGAGAGCAATATTTAACAACATGTGCAACTTCTTTTGAACATTATCAAAATATGTTGCGGACGTTTTTTACGTTATACACCAATGCGTTCTTTCCATTTTCTACTTCTCCAGAAAAGGATGAAAAGGATTCTTCATCTTCACCTGGTGGTACAGCAGAATAATCTGCGTTCACAATATGCAAAAAAACATTTGGAGGTCAAACAATGGAAACTAAGCCATACGAATTAGTCGATGCATTTTGGAAAAACTGGTCTCAATCTCTTTCCCTCTTCTCTTCAGCTGGGAAACAATTAGAGCAACTTACTTTAGAAACTTTAAAACAACAACAAGACGCTTTGCATAAATTAACATCAGGAGTAGATGAACTAGAAAAAGAACTACAACAATTCACTGCTCAGTTCAATAACCAATATACAGATTACGTGAAGCAATTAACTGGAAACTCCTTAAATGATCAAATTAACGAGTGGCAAGGGAAATGGAATGAACTTTCTAATCAAATGCACCAACTGACTGTTTCTCCTACGAAAACATCTTTGTCTATTCTTACTCAAACTAGCGGTCAATTTGAAGAAACAACAAAACAATTTATTGAACAACAACAATTACAACGTGAAGAGGTTCAAAAACAGTTAGAAGTTTTTTTGGGAGAGTTCAAGTCCAAACAACTAGAACTCGCAAAGCAGTTCGAGGAAAACTCAAAAAATTTATTTACTTCCATCAAGTAAGAAAAATGTGGGAGCTAACTGCAGCACAAACAAAACTCTTTCTTCCTCCTACTACATCAAGATGGCTAGCATTTTTCGATATGGAAAAGAAGGAGGCAAAAATGAATCCATTCCAAGAAGCACAAACTGTTCCGGAGCTTCGTTATGATGAGATTCAAGTCGGTGATCAAGCATCCCTTACAAAAACTATTACGGATGAGGACGTTATTAATTTTGCAAAATTAACTGGAGATGTGAATCCTATTCATATTTTAGATTCTTTTGCAAAAACGACAATGTTTAAAGAACGTATTGCTCATGGCATGCTCGTTTCCAGTTTCATTTCGACGATTCTTGGAACGAAACTCCCTGGCAAAAACACGATTTATTTATCTCAAAACGTTTCATTCCGTGCTCCTGTCAAAATTGGTGATACACTTCGCGTTGTGGCAGAAGTCATTAAAAAACGAGACGATAAAAAAATCATTACGTTGCAAACAAACATATATAATCAATCCGGTGATATTGTCGTGGAAGGTACAGCGACAATACTGAAAAAAGAGTAGCAAATTTGCTACTCTTTTTTCTATCCAATAACTTCTAATCACACCGATTACTTCCGCGTATGAGTACGTCGTTTCCACATAAAATAACGTTACCAGTTTAGATAGGTACTTAGCTGAACTGGACTACTTATAAGGATGTGTATCAACATGGTAAAAACAAACAAATTACTAGTTCCAGGTGCAGAACAAGCGCTTGAACAATTTAAATATGAAATCGCACAAGAATTCGGTGTTAGCTTAGGTTCTAATACAGCATCTCGTTCTAACGGTTCAGTTGGCGGTGAAGTAACGAAACGACTTGTTGCTTTAGCTCAACAACAATTACGTGGATAATACTATACCATATGGCTTAGAGGCAGATATTCTCTGCCTCTTTCTATTTTTAACATACATAATCGTGCTTTTTCACATACTAGTAAGAGCAAACTGAAAGGAACGATATGTAACATGAAACGGATTAATATTAGCATGAGTCCTCCCCGTGTTCTTACTTTGTCTTTTATTATGTTATCAATTATCGGTACATGCTTATTAAAGCTACCAATTGCTACAACAACGTCTATTTCATGGCTCGATGCTTTATTTACAACCGTTTCTGCTTGTACGGTTACAGGGCTTGGTGTTGTAGACACAGGAAAAGTATTTACCTTATTTGGCCAATGTGTCATTTTAACGCTTATACAAGTGGGCGGACTTGGCATTATGAGCTTTGCCGTTTTAATTGCGATTATGCTCGGCAGAAAAATTGGTCTTCAAAACCGAATTTTACTGCAACAAGCGTTAAATCAAACGAACATTGGTGGCGTCATTCGTCTTGCCAAAGCATTATTTTTATTCTCTTTTACAGTCGAATGTATCGCTACTTTAATTCTTTCTTTTGAATGGGTACCAAAATACGGGATTGCTAAAGGGATCTATTATAGCTTTTTTCATTCGATCTCTGCTTTTAACAATGCTGGTTTTTCTTTGTGGAGCGATAATTTAATGTCCCATTCTCATAGCATTCTTGTCAATCTCGTTATTTCCTCCCTCATTATTTTAGGTGGAATTGGTTTTACAGTAATCGTAGATATAAAAAGAAAGAAAAATTTTAAAAACCTTACATTACACTCAAAACTTATGCTCTCTTCTACTCTAATCGTCAATATTATTGCGACTGTTTTTATTTTTATATTCGAGTTCCACAATTCCCTTTCTATGAGAGGATTTACCCCATTTGAAGAAGGAATGGCCGCTTATTTCCAGGCGGTTTCAACTCGTACTGCCGGGTTTAATACAGTTGATATTTCTGCATTATCAAAGCCTTCCCTACTATTAATGATGCTCCTTATGTTTATTGGCGCTGGTAGTGCTTCAACCGGTGGTGGAATTAAGTTAACAACATTTTTAATCATGTTTTTTGGGGTATTTAAATTTTTACAAGAACAAGATGATATTGTCGTGTTTAAAAAATCTATTAAAGATACTCTCATTGTCAAAGCATTAACCATCACTATTATTTCCATTTCATTTATCTTTTTTGCTATTTTAATTTTAAGTATTACTGAGCGAGTTCCTCTATTGATGAGTGCTTTCGAAGTATTTTCAGCATTTGGGACTGTCGGTCTCAGTATGAATTTCACACCACACTTAACTATGATCGGAAAAGCTATTATCATCTTTATGATGTTTTTTGGGAAAATGGGACCTTTAACATTGGCTTTTTCATTTGCACGTAAAAAGAACCGAAAAATAAAATATCCGAATGAAGATATTTTAACAGGTTGACAACCGTATAAATTATCCATATAATGAGAGTACAATAGCATATCTCCAAAGGGGAGTAGCGTCCAAGAATATTTCTTGGAAACAAAGTCGTCATTACGTAGAACTTAGTTCTTCCGGCTTTGTTGGCATTTTCATTACATATGTCTAGCAAGACCTTTGCCTATTAACGGCAGAGGTCTTTTTTGTATTAATTTACAAATTCTTCCAAAATTAATAGGCAGGAGTATGGGGAAACTAAATAGTGGGGAAATTCTTCACTTATTTAGTACTTATAGAAATGAGAGGAGAATGTACATGGATGTATCATTATTATTGGAGTATGGTTGGGTATTACTCATCCTAATTGCACTAGAGGGGATTTTAGCGGCTGATAACGCTCTCGTTCTTGCAATTATGGTAAAACATTTACCAGAAGAAAAACGAAAGAAAGCACTATTTTACGGATTAGCGGGGGCATTTGTTTTCCGTTTCGGATCGTTATTTATGATCTCGTTCTTAGTCGACGTATGGCAAGTGCAAGCAATCGGTGCCATTTACCTTATGTTTATCGCTGGTAATCATTTATTTAAAACGTATGTTAAAAAGAATACGGATGAAGAAACAGAAGAAAAAGAAGCAAAGAAAAAACAAGAGAACTTTTGGTGGACTGTATTTAAAGTTGAGGTTGCTGATATCGCCTTCGCAGTTGATTCAATTTTAGCTGCAGTTGCATTAGCAATGACTTTACCAAAAACAGGATTAGGTACAATTGGTAGTCTTGATACTGGGCAATTCGTTGTTATCTTTGTAGGTGGACTTATCGGGTTAATCATTATGAGATTTGCAGCAACTGCTTTCGTACAAATCTTAAAACGTAAACCAGGACTTGAAACTGCAGCATTCTTAATTGTAGGTTGGGTTGGTGTGAAACTAGCAGTTTATACATTAGCACACCCTGCATTAAATGTAATTCCACATTCATTCCCAGAATCTACACTATGGAAGCTTACATTCTGGATTGTATTAGTCGGAATCGCAGTTGGCGGTTGGTTCTTCTCGAAAGAAGTAGAAGTAAAAGTAGAAAAGAATTTAGACGAAAAAGCGCTGTAATTACAGCGCTTTTTCTTTTTCCCTTCCCCCCACAATGTCCAGAAAAAATTCCATTATACTATCTTTTGTAAACGTTTTCTTTATATATGTATGTCCTTTTTGTGAAACATTGCACAAACTTATTGAAACTGAGAACAATTCCATGTACTTTATTCATATAAGGAGTATTTATAGATGATGTACTAAAGGAGCGTATTACTCATGCTAGAACAAGGATTAGATTATGTTGTCAAACTGGCTAAGAGCAAAAAACAAATGCTAGATACAAACCCGATGCAATATTTCATTCGTGCCGCACTTGCGGGTATTTATATCGGTTTTATTATTGTACTATGTTTTAAATTAGGTAACTTTTTTCACATTGCAGATTCACCAGCAACTTATTTAGCTGCTTCTATGTTTTTCGGAATTGCCCTCGTACTTATTATATATGGCGGTGCTGAATTGTTTACTGGAAACACAATGTACTTCACTGTAGCAACTTTAAGAAAAGAAACAACGATTTCTGATACACTTCGTAACTGGATCGCTTGTTATGCAGGGAATTTAGCTGGAGCTTTATTCTTTGCCTTACTATTTTATGCAACTGGAATTTTCGAAGCAATTGATCACGGCCATTTCATGAATAAAGTAGTAGAAGGAAAAATGAATACACCTACAATACAATTATTCTTTAAAGCAATTTTATGTAACTGGCTTGTATGTCTTGCGTGTTTCTTACCTTCTCAAGTTAAAGGTGATACAGCAAAAATTATGATGATGATGCTACTCGTTTTCACATTCTTCTTATCTGGTTACGAGCATAGCATTGCAAACTTATCACTGTTTGCTCTATCTTTAGTTTCACCGCATCCGGAGACAATTTCTTTTGCAGGTGCTATTCATAACTTAATTCCAGTTACAATCGGTAACATTATTGGCGGGTCCGTCTTTGTCGGTATGGTATACCATTACTTAACAAAGAAAGGACCTGACGTGAAACAAGAAGAAACTGAATTAGTAGCAGCTCAACAAGAAGAAATCATTCCGTTACAAGCACATATGAAACATTAAAAACTCCAAAGTTTCACTTTGGAGTTTTTAGCTCCCCACATATTTAACAACAAGGTGCGGATTAATTTCTCCTTCTTCCTTTCCCTTATTAATTCTCTGTTTCATCTTGTGCATACCGATGACATCATTCGTATGAAGGTGAATTTCATTTACATATAACCCCTCTTTACAAAAAGCCTCTACAAAATCTAATCCATTTCTTTCCCCCCATCCCATATTAAAATCAAGGGAAAGAATATTCACATCATAATCCCGAACCATTTGCAAGGCACATTCTACTGTAGTGGCGGGCACATACCCGTACGGACAACTTCTTTGATCATCCATATATACATTCATTTTCTATCCCCTCTCTATTTTGTATACGTGACCAACATGTAACATATTGCCCCAAGGCTAATAAAAGGACCGAACGGAATTTGGCTCCTCATTTTCATACGTTTTAATACTATACCAACTCCAAAGAAACAAAGACTAAAGCAAGATGCTAAAAATAAGATCATAAAAATCCCTTTCAGTCCGACTATAAATCCAAGTAACGAAAGTAATTTTATATCCCCTCCACCAAGCCCTTCTGGATATATCTTTTGCATGCAATATAACAAAATGAATATAACGCCACTACCAACTATACTATCTGTCCAAGTCACTAACGGCACAAAAACACATTCTAAAATGAGTAAACAGGCAAACCAAGCTAAAATACGATTGGGGATTAACATATATATGTAATCTGTAACTGAAATAATAAGAAGTAGCGAAAAAAGCGATAAAATGATGATAAGCTCTCGTTCCACCCCAATCATATATACAGTAAGAAGAAATATCATTCCTGTTACAAGTTCAAATACTACGTACAAAATTGAAATTTTCCTCTTACAATTCGTACAACGTCCTCTTTGTATACAAAAAGAAATGATTGGAATCAATTCTTTTGGCTTTAGCACATACTTACAATAATGACAATGTGAACGCGGGGTAATGATAGACTCACCTAGCGGCACTCTCATTGCAATTAACATAAAAAAAGAACCAAACACCATCCCCACTAACAATGCATATAAATAAGTGAACATCCCTTCCTCTCCTTTCCAGAAGAACATAGCAAAAAAAGGAGAGAACTTCTACTTCATATTATTTCTATTCTATTAAAAAAGCAGGCCATTTTCCGGCCTGCTTTCCCCTCTTTTATACGATGAAATATACTGCTTTTAATGGTCCGTGTACTCCGACAACAAGATTCATTTCAATATCTGCCGAGTTACTAGGTCCTGTAATAAAGTTAATACAAGATGCTACTGCCTCGCCATTTTCTACACGTGTGTTCATATCCTGAACTGCTTGTGTAATACGAGGCACAAGTGTTTCACGTGGAATAATAGCAAAGTATACAGTCGGTAAAAAGTGTAAAGAACGACCTTGGCCTTTATGACTTTGTACAACAATCGTACCAGATTCAGCTAAAGTATAATCACTAAATGCGATTCCAATATTCGCTCTTTCTGCGATACGCATATTCTCTTCTTTTTTCTCAGGATCCCATACATTCACTTCAACATTTTGCTTTGGAAGCTCTTCTTTAAATAAAGAAGTCAATCCATAAGAATCAAAACGTTCGTCTGCCGATAACATAATAGGTCCCCCACCGTTTTCCACGATTACTTTTTGAATATCTTCACGTAAACGGTCGTTTGTCGTTTCCACTACAGTTGTATGAATGTTTGTACATTGATTTTTAAATACTTCTAACAATTCTTCTTTTGAATAATCTTTTAGCGTTTCTACATTCACATTACTTTTCCATGCTGGACGCTTTACGCCTTCTGTTTTCCGCTCACGTCCAAGTTCTTTTGCAATATTATCTAGAAAGGACTCACGGTTTTGAATTAATCCTGTCATTATTTGTCCCCGCCTTTCTTATGATCTTTATACCAATCACGGAATCGTTCTTTACTTGGAGCCGGGAATTCACGAATATCTGTCCAGTTTTTAAGTGGCCCAACACCTTTTGATACACGGTTGCCCGATGTAAATGGACTCATTGCTGCTGGCGCCATTTTTGATCCCATTTTATATAAAGCTGCTGAAGATGCACCCATACTAAACATTTTCATTGCTAATTTTTCTGCAAGTGGTGCACGTCCTTCTTGCTCAACAATTACTTGACGATGTTTTAATAATAAATCATGCAATGGTATTTTTACTGGACAAGCTTCTGTACACGCTCCGCATAAACTAGAGGCATATGGAAGCTCTTTGTAATCATCGTATCCACCTAAAAGTGGTGTTAATACCGCACCGATTGGTCCTGAGTATATAGAACCATACGAATGTCCACCAACGTGACGATATACAGGACATACGTTAACACAAGCAGCACAACGAATACATTGCAATACTGAGCGGAATTCAGATCCAAGAATTTGAGAGCGGCCATTATCAACAACAACTAAGTGGAATTCTTCTGGTCCATCTACTTCCTCTTCTTGAATTGGTCCCGCTACAGTTACATAACTTGTTAATTTTTGCCCTACTGCACTGCGACATAGTAAACCAACTAAAACATCTAATTCTTCCATTGTCGGAACCATACGTTCCATACCCATTACTGCAATTTGAGTTTTCGGAATCGACATAACAAGATCGGCATTACCTTCGTTCGTTACTAAACAAAGAGAGCCAGTATTTGCAACTGCAAAGTTACAACCTGTCACACCAATTTCTGCATCCATAAATTTCTCACGAAGTTGTTTACGAACAAACTTTGTCATTTCATATGGATCATCAGAATTTTCATAGCCAAGCTTTTCTTTAAATACATCACGAATTTGCGTTCTGTTTTTATGAAGTGCGGGCGCAATAATATGTGAAGGTGGATCGTTATCTACTTGCAAGATATACTCTCCTAAGTCACTTTCTAACACTTCACAACCAATCTCTTCAAGGGCATGATTCATACTAATTTCTTCAGTTACCATTGATTTTGATTTTACAACTTTCTTCGCTTGTTTCTTTTTTGCAACGTCTTGAATATACTTTGCTGCTTCCTCTTTCGTTTTCGCAAAGTACACATGTCCGCCTCTTTTTGATACATTTTCACTTAACTGCATTAAGTAATAATCAAGGTTTTCTAACGTATGTTGGCGAATTTGTTCACCTAGTTCACGCCACTCTTCCCAGTTTCCTAATTCTTCCGCTGCTTTTAAGCGATTCGTATATAAGCGCGTTTGCGCAGAAGATACTGCTCCGCGCATAAAAGAATCTTGAATTCCATCGCCAACGCGATCATTAAATTTTTTCTCACTGATTTTCATAGACATAGCTTATGTTCCCCCTTCATGAGCGACTATTTAGTACCTCAGCAATATGCATTACTTTTATTTCTTTTCCTAAACGCTCAATACGTCCGCCAATGTTTAACAAACACCCACAATCTGCACCGATTAAATAATCAGCACCTGTTTCCATTGCACTATCTACCTTTTCATCTACCATTTGCTCAGAAATTGGAGTCATCTTCACTGAAAACGTTCCCCCAAACCCACAACAATTTTGTTCGTTTGGCAGTTCTCTCACAGTTAATCCTTTTACGTTTGATAATAAAATTCCTGGTGCCTCTTTTACTCCAAGCAGGCGTGTCATATGACAAGATTTATGAATAGTAGCTATCCCTGGTAAGCTTGCACCAACATCTGTCACTTTTAAAACATCTACAATAAATTGTGTAAATTCATATGTTTTATCAGCAACCTTTTGTGCACGTTTAGCCCACTTCGGATCATCTTTAAAAACATGCGGATACTCATGAAACATTGTCGCACAAGAACCAGATGGTGTAACGATATATTCTGCATCTTCGAAAGTTTCAATCATATGTTTCATCGCTTCTTTTGCTGCTTCTACATGGCCGCTATTATAAGCAGGCTGACCACAACAAACTTGTGCTTCTGGAAATTCAATTTCACAACCTAAACGCTCCAACACTTCAACTGTTGCTTTGCCGACGTTTGTTTCAAACATATCGACTAAACAAGTAACAAATAAAGTAACTTTCATAATTATTACTCCCCCTTTTTACAACTCCACCAACAAACATATGGTCATCAGATGACTGAGAAAAGAAGAAGTAGGCTCAACCATGGCCTATCCTCTCCCTCTTCTAAAGAAAACGCTTACTTAATCTTTCTCTATTTTATCAAAAAATTTGATTTTTAAAAGATTAAATTACGAATTTATATCGTTTTTACCTGTGACAATATGTTCTACATTTGTTAAATGATCTAGCATTGCTTGCTGCGCTAATTCTACATCTTGCTTTAACACTGCATCATATATAACTTGATGCTCTTCTATAAGTCGTTCTGATGTTGTTTGTTCACCATATAAAATAATGCGTCTTGATTCACCAATCGTTTCAGCAATCATCTCTGAAACGTGATTCATGAGTTCAATCAAAATGTTGTTATGCGAAGACTCCGCAATTCCCATATGGAACTGAAAATCTGCTTTTTCGCCAGCCTTTTCATCTCCAATGCTCTTTGCCATTTCATCTAACCAATGCTTCATATTTTGCAAATTATCTTCCGTACGTTTTGCCGCAGCTGCTCGAACTGCCCCCACTTCAAGCACCTTTCGTACTTCTAATAAGTTTAAAATATCTTCTTTCTTCATTAATAATTTATTGTTTAATGATTTTGTTAATGAAGAAGAATCGAAATTCTTCACATATGTACCTTCTCCTTGTTTCATCTCAATTAAGCCCATTGCTCTTAGCGCACTTAGCGCTTCACGAACAGCAGATCTACCAACTTGAAACTGCTCAGCTAATTGATGTACAGGAAGTAGTTTGTCACCAGGTTTTAACGTACCATTTTTAATCATTGTTAAAATAGCTTCAGATACTTCTTCGTAAATCTTTTTCGGTTTAATAGATTTGTACTCCAGTTAAATCACCTCAGTATCTTCCAAACAACAATTGAAACGATTTATAAGAACTTTGCATCATAACTATTTTAGAACGAATTGGTAAGAAGTACAAATGTTTTGTTCATAAAATCGTCAAATTCTTAATATTTATTTGATATTAATTTATATTTATTCCTCTATTCGTTTGCACTCATGAAGAAAAGCATGTCCTTCACGTTAGAACATGCTTTCTTCAACTTGTATTTTCAATTTAAAACTAACCGTCGTTCCATGCCCTTTTTCACTTTCAATTCGCCACTGTCCATCATGTATATGAACAATTTGTCTGACAATGGCAAGGCCTAAACCTGTTCCCCCATGTTGACGACTTCTCGCTTTATCAACGCGATAAAAACGTTCACCAAGATTTTCTAAATGCTCTGTTTCAATACCGATTCCTGTATCTTTTATGTTTAATTCACAGTAATCATCTATCTGCCTGAGTGTTATCATAATATCCCCGTTTTGATTTGTATACCGTATCGCATTATCTAACACGTTATGAAGCACTTGTTGCATGCGATCCTCATCAATCATTACAATGATTTCTGGATTTAAATTTGTTGAAATACGAATTTTCTTTTCTATAAACTTAATCTCATACGTATCTAACACATCTTCAATCAGTTGTGAAAAAACGATAGGTTGTTTCTTTAACGGAAAATGTTCACCTTCTAATTGTGCTAAATCTAATAAATCATGAACGAGACGCTGCATACGACCCGCTTCTTTATGAATGAGCTGTGTTACTTTTTCCTGCTGTGGTCCCTTCGCTACACCATCTAAAATAGCTTCACTATATCCTTTTATATAACTAAGCGGTGTTCTTAGTTCATGCGAAACGTTAGCTAAAAATTCCTTACGCTTTACGTCTTCTGTCTCTAAAGAATTTGCCATTTTATTAAATGCTTTTCCTAATCGTCCAATTTCATCTTCGGAAGAAATTGTAATCCGTTCTGAGAAATCTCCCGTAGCCAAATGATTGGCAACTCGTTCCATTTGCGAAAGCGGTCTCGTAATAGCAATAATAATCTTTCTACCAATCCATATTGTCAGTAAAGTCATAGCAAGTGCTAACGGTGCTAAAATAAGGCCCATATCATATATTAAGTCTTTTATACTTTTTAAAGGAATATAAGAATATACAATGCCAACTAACTTTTTATTTTCTAAAACAGGGATGACAACCCCCATAATATTTCGGTCAAAATGTTCCTCATACCCTATCTTTGTCACAGTTTTTCCATCTAATAATGCTTGCCTGTCCCCTTCACTTATAAGAGAATGATGATGCACATCAAAAGGTAAACACGCGCTTAAATCACGCGGATTAGATACGAAAAGAACATCTGAACTCGATATTTGATCAAATGCTCTTACTTTCTCTTCAAAAGTTGCTATTCCTTCACGCTTATCATATTGCGCAGCAAGACGCTTCCCTTCCATTACTAATGAATCTTTTAAATTATCAACGTATAGTTTTTCATACGAGTATAAAGATACAAAATAAAGAAAGGAAACTGTTACACATACTGCACATACTACTGTAAGCCAAAGCTTCTGTACCATCGTAAACATACGTTACACCTCAAATTTATAGCCTACACCCCAAACCGTTTGAATGTAGTTTCCACTTTCTCCAAGCTTCAAACGCATCGTTTTCACGTGCGTATCCACTGTTCTTGTACTTCCGGCATAATCATATCCCCATACCTTTTCCAGCAATTGTTCCCGGCTAAATACTTGTCCCGTATGTTGGCAAAGAAAATAGAGTAAATCAAACTCTTTTACTGTAAGAGAAATCGGCTCACCATCAGCCTCAATCTTCCTACTTTTTTCATTAATAAGTATCGGTCCAAACTGAATCTCCTCTTGTTGCTCTTGCTTTGTATAACGTCTTAACACAGCTTCCATACGAGCAATTAGTTCTCCAGGACTAAAAGGCTTTACAATATAATCATCTGCTCCCATACGCAAGCCGTTCACCCTATTCCACTCTTCACCTTTTGCTGTTAAAAATATAATTGGTACATCTGACGTTTTTCTAATTTCTTTACAAACTGAAAGTCCATCCATCTCTGGCATCATAATATCTAATACAACGAAATCATAATGATCAGTCTCTAATTTTTTTAGAGCCTCTTTTCCATTTTCAGCTTCTCCCCACTCGTATCCGAAATTATCTAAGTACATTCCAACAAGCTGCCTCATATCACTTTCATCATCTACAACTAGCACCCTATATTTACTCATTGTCCTTACCTTCCCTCTCTATGAGTTGAAACGGCCCTTTTCCGACTTTAATTGTTTGTTTTATTTTCAAACTCTTCATATCCATGACGCACACTTCATCACTATCATAGCTTGCTACGTATCCTTCTGCTCCGCTCTTCAAAAATGCAAATGGATTCGATCCTACTTCTACAGAAGCCACCTCTTTATACGTGCTAACATCAAACTTTCTAAGCGTATTCGAACCGTGACTTAATGCATATACATACTTATTATCCTTCGTTATATTCACAGGCATAAACGGAGCATGTAAAGAACGTACCATTTCTCCGCTCTTCAATGAATACACTAATACTTTTTCATTGACTTGATTTCCATCACCATGTCCGCCAATCCATATTTCTTTCCCATCTGGGCTAATTGTCGCTCCCGTTGATGCTGGGGGAATCATAAAGGATTGTATCACTTCTTTTTTCTTTATATCAATGGTCGTTAGCTTCGTATCATAAAAGTTTAATACCGATAACTGGTTATCGTGCTCTACCATCGTAATTGGTCCTTTTCCTGTTGATACACTCCCTGTCTCTTTCCCTTTTATCGTAAAGAACCTTACCTTTTGGGCAGTTTGATCGGCAGCAAATAATTGTTTTTTATCCTCGGATACAATCACATTTACAATGCCTTTTCCCGTTTTATATTTGTCCACTCGCCTTCCTTCTGCTAGTGAATATACATACATGTACTCTAACTGCTTGCCATATACAAGGATGTCCTCACCGTTTGGAAGTAGTGCAACTCCTGCCATTGGTTCATTAAGTTCCCATGTCGTAATTAACTTTTTAGTTTTTTCATCAACAAAACTAATACTACCTTCTTTTATATTCGTTGTTATAATAACACTTTTATCTTTAGCAATCGGTGTATATGAACTTCCTTGACACCCTACTAATAGAAATAAAAAACAGAGAAGAAAAACATACTTTCTCAAAAGATTCCCTCCATCTTCGGATGATTTCGTTATAATTGTAAAATAACAAATAAATGTGTGGAAAGTGTGAAATTTTCCTTTCTTACTTCATTTACATATATAATGTACAACAAATAGAATTTGAGGTGTGCAAATTATGCTTTTTCCTGATTTAGCGAATAAAATTGTACGAGAAGTACGCAGATTAATTAAAGAAAATATCATTATCATTAATATACAAGGCGTTATTATCGCAAGTACAGATGTAGAAAGAATCGGCCAATTTCATGAAGGTGCACTCCGATGCGCGAAACAAAAGAAAACTGTCATTATTACAAAAGCAGATGAACGACGTTTGCAAGGCGTAAAGGCGGGTATGAACCTCCCCTTACTATTTCATGACGAAGTAATTGGTGTCATTGGAATTACAGGCGAACCTGAAAACATTTCGCAATACGGAGAAATATTACGTAAAATGACCGAACTACTCATTCACGAAAACTACTTTTTAGAACAACTAGAACTTGAACACCGTTCTTATGAAGCATTTGTCTTTGATTGGCTTCAAAATACAGACTGGTCTCCAAGCTTTCTCGATCGCGCAAAAACACTTGGTATTGATTTATATAAGAAGAAACAACTTATTTTGTTCTCTATCGATCAAAATGACACGATGCTTCAGCGTAAGATTTGGCAACACGTACGCAATCTATTAACAAAGGAGCATCTATTTGTTCGCTGGGGAAATGATCGATTCATTTTATTTACAGCCACAAACTCCAAAGAGCAAACGTATCAATTTTTAAAAAGATTAAAGCAAGACTGTGAAACTTTGTTTTCTATTCCTTTATATATTGGGATTGGACAATCCGTTACACCAAGCAATATGAACTTATCGTACGAACAAGCATTACAAGCTCTTTCCGTATCACTTGAAACGAAAAAAATTGTATTTAATGAAGATTTACGTTTAGAAATGTGCTTACAAGATATTTCTGGTGAAACGCGGGAACAGTTTCTAAGGCGCACCATCGAAAACTTACTATCATCTCCTGAGCTCATGCACACTTTACGCTTATTTATTGATTATAACCAATCCTATAAACAAACAGCTGAACAATTACATATACACATTAACACATTGCATTACAGACTTAAAAAGATTGAGGAGCATACAGGACTTGACCCGAAACAATTCAAAGACTTAAACATTTTATACTTCTCGCTCCTCTTATTAGATAATCACACAAAAAAGAATGATAAAAAAGATTAATCTTTAGATGATTATACATAGAAAGAATCCCCCAACTTTTTTATCATTATAATGAAAGCACTGTTACAACGTTTTTTATTATGATCAAATACGTTAACAGTTTGAGGGGGATTTCCAATGTTAGAAAAGCAAATTATTCATTCATTCGTATCCATTGTTGGCGAAGATAATGTAGATACATCCAATATGGGGCGTTTAACGTATAGTTATGATGCCACTCCAAACTTCCAAGCAATGCCTGATGCAGTCGTTGCTCCTCGTAATACAAATGAAGTAGCTGAAGTGTTAAAAATATGTAACACTCACAAAATTCCTGTATATGTTCGTGGTTCTGGAACAAACCTTTGCGCGGGGACATGTCCACTTGAAGGCGGTATCGTCCTTATCTTCCGCCATATGAATAACATTTTAGAAATTGATGAAGAGAATTTAACAATTACTGTACAAGCTGGTGTAATTACACTTGATATTATTAAAGCGGTAGAAGAAAAAGGTTTATTTTATCCACCAGATCCAAGCTCGATGAAAATTTCTACAATCGGCGGTAACATTAATGAAAACTCAGGTGGATTACGCGGATTAAAATATGGCGTAACACGTGATTATGTGATGGGTCTTGAACTTGTCTTACCAAATGGCGATATTATTCGTACTGGCGGTAAATTAGCAAAAGATGTAGCTGGTTACGATTTAACTCGTTTATTTATCGGTTCTGAAGGAACACTTGGCGTCGTAACAGAAGCAATATTAAAACTTGTTCCTATGCCTGAAACGAAGAAAACGATGCTTGCACTATATGAAGATATTAATGAAGCTGCACGTGCTGTTTCTTCTATTATTGCAAATAAAATCATTCCAGCGACACTTGAGTTTTTAGACCAGCCGACAATTGAAGTAGTAGAAGAGTTTGCACAAATCGGTTTACCAACTGATGTAAAAGCAATTTTATTAATCGAACAAGACGGTCCACCTGAAGTTGTCAATCGAGATATTGAAAAAATGGCTAACGTTTGCCGCTCCATGAATGCAGTCGATGTTCGCATTGCAAAAGATGAAGCGGAAGCAGATGCACTTCGGACAGCTCGCCGTAGTGCACTATCAGCACTTGCAAGATTAAAACCTACTACAATATTAGAAGATGCAACGGTACCACGCTCACAAATAGCTCCGATGGTTGAAGCTATTAATGCGATTGCAAAAAAATATAATATTCCTATTTGTACGTTTGGGCATGCTGGCGACGGCAACCTACACCCAACTTGTATGACAGATGCTCGTAATGAAGAAGAAATGCACCGAGCTGAACAAGCTTTTGCTGAAATATTTGCGAAAGCAATTAAACTTGGTGGCACAATTACTGGTGAACATGGTGTTGGTGCGATGAAAGCTCCTTATTTAGAAATGAAATTAGGTAAAGAAGGTATTGCTGCCATGCAAGGAATTAAACAAGCCTTCGATCCAAATAACATTATGAACCCTGGCAAGATGTTCGCGAAAGACACTCGCAAAAGAGTGGTGGTTGAGCGATGACAACATTAAATAAAGAAAACATTCAAAAAGAATTTAAAGAAAGATTAAGTGAAGATGAACTACTAAACTGTATGCGATGCGGTTTCTGTTTACCTACTTGTCCTACTTACATTCAATCTGGATATAAAGAATCACATTCACCACGAGGACGTATTGCATTAATGAAAGCGGTCGTTGACGGTTTAATTGAACCAGATGAAGATGTTGAAAATACATTGAATGTTTGCCTCGGCTGCCGTGCTTGTGAACCTGTTTGTCCATCAGGTGTAAATTACGGACATCTATTAGAAGAAGCTCGTGATATTATAAATCAAAACAAGAAGTTCTCGGTGCCAGTGAGAGCCGTTCGTAAAGTCGTTTTTGAAGGGCTCTTCCCCCATCAAAATCGAATGAGAACATTAACAGGGTTAATCGGATTTTACCAACGTTCTGGTTTACAAACGCTAACACATAAAATGGGTATTATGAAGTTATTCCCTGAAACACTTGCAACAATGGATCTCGTTTTACCAAAAGTTCCTAAAATGAAAGCAATGAAAGATCGTCCTGCATTTTTACCTGCTGAGAGTACAAAAAAGAAACAAGTTGCATTCTTCACAGGCTGTTTAATGGATACGATGTTTTTAGAAACAAATAACGCAACGATGAAACTTCTTCAGTTAGCTGGTTGTGATATCGTTATTCCGAAAACACAAAGTTGCTGCGGTGCATTACATGGGCATGCTGGTGAAAAGAGCGGAGCGAAAGAATTAGCAAAACGAAATATAAAAGCATTCGAGGATTTAAATATCGACTATATTATTACGAATGCAGGTGGTTGCGGAGCTTACCTCGTAGACTACGATTATCTTTTAAAAGATGATCCACAGTGGGCTGAACGCGCAAAGCAGTTTGTTTCTAAAATTAAAGATATTACTGCTATTCTAGTAGAACTAGATTTCCATAAACGAAATGACTTACGACTTCCATCGCAAATTATTACGTATCAAGACTCTTGTCATTTACGCAATGTTATGCGAACATCTTCAGAACCTCGTATGTTACTAGAAGCAATTCAAGGCGCAACATATCGTGAAATGAAAGATGCGGATCGCTGCTGTGGTTCTGCTGGTATTTACAATATTGTTCATTCAGAACTATCCATGGAATTTCTAGATTATAAAATGGACCGTGTACATGAAACAGAAGCAGCAACTATTGTTACTGCAAATCCAGGTTGTCTACTACAAATGAAATTAGGCATTGAACGAGAAGGAATTTCTCATAAAATGAGAGGAATTCACATTGTAGATTTATTATTAGAAGCAATTGAAACCAACTCGTAATAACTCGTAACATACGTAATAATAGGAAAACGGCTATCTCCTTCGTCTATGTAAAGAGATAGCCGCTTTTTTGTCCGCTACAAGATTAAGAATATGTTACTTTATTATAAAAAAGAACAACAGAAACATTACAGTTTTGTAAAAATCAATCCATTATATTCCTCAAAAAAACGCTCAAATCATTGATACAATAGGATTCTTCATTTTCAATATAGGTACATTTATCCAAAAACCCCCTCTTAAAACGAAGTATAAAAATGCTGAAAATTCCTTTTATACTCTATGTTTCTCTTATTTTTCCCCTTTTCTTCAATTAGGATAAATTAGGTAATTTTAAAGTCTATGAATTTTTTTCCATCTTTTTTCTCACAAATTGTATGCTACGATGAATTTGTCAGTCAGACAGGCTGTCAAAACAAATCGTGTGAAAACAAATTAAAACTTTATATAGGGGGACACACATCATGAAAAAACGTGTTTTATTATCTGTAGCTGCTGCAACAGCTCTTACTTTAGGAGTATCATCTTTAGATGCACAAGCTGCAACAGTACAACCATCTAACGAAAAGGTTCAAAATATTCAGCATTCAAAAGTGATGATGAAGCAAATGAGCCAACAAGAATTACAAGCATTCTTACAATCTATGGGCGTTGAGTCATTAGCACAATGGCAACAAGGAAATTTCCAACCAAATTGCTTCATTCCTGGTCAACAACCAACTGAAAATGTTGTAACTGAGCAACCAACAGCTAAGCCAGAAACTCAAAAGCCTGCTGAGCAAAAACCAGTTGAGCAAAAGCCTGCTGAAGAAGTTCAAAAACCAGAAGCTCAAAAACCTGCTGAAAACAACAATACTCAAAAACCTGCTGAACAAAAACCTGCTGAGCAAAAGCCTGCTGAAGAAGCAAAATCTTTAAGCGAATTCGAACAACGTGTTGTTGAATTAACAAACGCTGAACGTGCAAAACAAGGCTTACCAGCACTAAAAATCGATACTGAATTAAGCAAAGTAGCACGTGTTAAATCTGAAGATATGCAGAAGAATAACTACTTTGATCATAACAGCCCTACATACGGGTCTCCGTTTGACATGATGAAGAAATTTGGTATTTCTTATACATCTGCCGGTGAAAACATCGCTCAAGGCCAACGTACACCTGAAGAAGTAGTACAAGCTTGGATGAACAGTGCTGGACACCGTGCAAACATCTTAAATAACGGCTTCACTCACATCGGTGTTGGCTATGTAGAAAGCGGCAACTACTGGACACAACAATTTATTACGAAGTAAATAGATTAAAAGAGTCTTCTCATAATGAGAAGACTCTTTTTTATGTTTCATAACTTTCTATTATGTATGAGTATAAAATGTAAAACATGAACAAAATAGAACCACTACTTATTACACTAAGTAATACATAAAACCCCCACTTCAAGTTCAAAAATAATGAAAATAATATACTACATGCCATTATTTGAAAAATCCGCCTACTCACTAAACGGATCTTTTGTAATTTGATTGGGTCTTTTTCCTTACTCTGAACTTGTTTAAACAACTTACTAAGCATAAAAAGAAACATACTAATCCCAATTGTTAGTCCTGTTTGAAAGGATATCATACTTCCAAAATTAATAAAGAGAATGAGCATATGGATAAACAACATAAATAAAGTAATCGTCTTTAGAAATCCACTTATAATGACATGCTCGCCTTCATTAAACTTATATATATTATGTGAAATAATATACATCAATCCATGTAAAAAAATAAGAAAAAAAGGAATAAATGCTATAACAACTTGTTTGCTCATAAAATCGTTCGGCCCACCATTTTCATCCCAATGTACAGCCATCTCATTTGGTAAATATGGATAGAGGCATAGAGTAACTAAAAGACAAACGAAAAATATTCCTAGTATATATTTATATTTGACCAAGCAATTCTCACCTCTCTTTTCTCTTAACGGCTTCGCTTCTTTTAGAGAAATTCCTGCAAGAATCTACTTTTCTCAAATTTAAACTTACACTTTACGCCTTCATTCTTTGAAATTCTTTCATTGTATGATTTAATTTTGCAGGGAATGGTACATCCACTTCGATCTCTTCTTTCGTAATGGGATGTAAGAAGTTTATCTTCATCGCATGTAATGCTTGCCCAGACATATATTGCGTTTGTCCACCATATAATACATCCCCAACTAATGGATTACCATTATAGCTCATATGAACACGAATTTGATGGGTTCTACCCGTTTCTAATTGTAACGTTACGAACGTAACATTTTGGTTTTTAAAATACTTCTCTACTTTATAAAATGTGATGGCTTGATCTCCCTTTGGAGAAACACGTCGTCTCGTCGCATGATGGCGATCTCTTCCAATAGCTGCGTCAATTGTTCCTTGCTTACCTTTTACTTTCCCTTCCACAAGCGCCGCATATGTTCTTTTAATTTTTCGTTCCATTAATAAACGATCCATAATTGCACCAGCAATTCTATGCTTAGCAAACACGACACCACCTGTCGTATCTTTATCTAACCGATGAATATGACGAACCTTCGTCTCTAAACCTTGCATTTGAAAATGAAAGGCAACAAGGTTTGCAAGTGTTCCCGTTCCACCTTTTTCCGCAGGATGCGTATCCATCTTCTCAGGCTTATTTACGATGAGTACGTGATCGTCTTCATATACTACATCTAATTCACCATATTCAGGCTCTACATCGTATTCTTCTTCCATAAACATATGTACTTGTAACTTATCGCCTTCTTTTAAAAGCTCATTCCATCTTCTCTGTTCTCCGTTAACGGTAATACCTTTTTCCATACGAAGCTGATGTAACAACTTTTTCGGTATTTCCCATTCTATTTTTAATAACGAATCAATACTTATGCCATTCCATTTCGCTGGAACAGTAATTTCACACCATTCGCCCTTCTTCTTCGTTTCCATACTGTATCACCTTATTTCTATTGATTCTCTCATTGTAACGGAAAATACAATTTGATGCACCGTCAAAAATAGAGGACAGTCTTATAGTAGACTGTCCTCCTCACGCTCTACGCCGTTTCATTTCCTGCAATACTTCTTCCGCTTTTTGCTCATACGATAAATCTTTAAAGAAATCCGCCAATCTTTTATAATCATTATACGTATCTAATAAGTCATCAATTTTTTCTACTTTCATCACTTGTTGTTTTTGCTTCATTTTTACTGGATAACGATAGCCCGATACTTCTTGTATTTTGTAATACTCATCCTCTACTTGAATGACCTTTACAAGTTCCTCCTCTTCCGCATCCATCGTATACCCATCAAAATCTCTAAGTAATTCATAAATGATATGAGTCCATTCATCTTTTGGATAAAATCCTTTTTCTAATCGATAACCGACAATGCGATACATATGCCCATCGTTTTCTGCAAACTGTACTGTATCATTTAGCTTAAACTTAAAATAACGAAACATTGCCTTCACCTACTTATATGTAATGTTCTTATCACATACTATTTGCAAAATGTAGGCCTTGCTATTCATAAAAAAATACTCATCTATAAGATGAGTATTTTTTACGATGATTTTTCTCTTTTCTTTCGAAATGGTAACCACCAGTTCCAATCTCCAAACAGTTTCATTAAACTTGGTACAAGCATAAGACGAATAATTGTTGCATCAAGGAATATTGCTAATGCAACACCAAGCCCCATTTGCCGTACTGGTAAAATATCAGTAAAGGCAAACGCACCAGTTACAACAATCATAATTAATGCAGCTGATGTAATGATTCTACTTGTTGACACAAGTCCTTCTAACGTCGCTTGATCGTTATCTCCTGTTTCTTCATACAGTTCATGAATACGTGAAATAAGAAAGACTTCATAATCCATGCTAAGCCCAAATACGAGACCGAAAATGAAGATTGGTAAGACAAATAGAACAGGACTCGCTTCTAAACCAAAATGCCCACCTTCAAATAACCAAACAACAATTCCTATTGTTGCACTTAAACTAAGTATATTCATAATAATCGCCTTAATCGGAATGAGTATAGACCGGAATGCAAATAATAATATAACAAAGGTCGATCCAAATATAACAGACATACCAATTGCAACTTTATCTTTAATTTCATCTTCTAACTCTTGTTGGAACGTCGTCATCCCGCCTAAATAATACGTTACATCTGTTTCTTTATAATTTTGTTTAAAATCACGAACCCACTGTTTAGCAGTTTCAGTACGTGGTTTTGTTTTCAAAAAGATTTCTATCGTCGTCTTATTTCCTTTCGTATACGCTTCAAATATAGGAGCTAGTTTCGCCGCTTCTGGCGACTCTAACATTCCAGCAACTTGATCTGCTTTCATACGAGTTAACCCGTCGTATAAGCTTCTAACTTCATATACTTTCTTATCATCTTTTAACTTTTGAACGACTTCTTCTATCTTTTGTAAACTTTCTTTTTCTTTCATATCTTTTTTCGTCTCTACCACTAACGTAACATCAGCATGTTTTTTTGCAGTATTATTAAATGCCTCTTCGTACTTCTCATATGCAATTCTTGTATCACTTTGTTTAGGTAGAGCTTCTACGTCAGGGAACTGCAAATTAGCTGTACGTAACGGTAATAAGCAAATAACAATAAACGTTGTAACAATAATAATCATTGCGATTGGATGTTTCATTACAAATTGCGCAAATTTACGCCACGCCTTTGCCGGCGTATGTGCTACTTGATTCTTTTTTAATATTCGTTTCCCAATTAATGATAATAGCGCTGGAAGAAGTGTGAGTGAGAATAAAATACTCATAATCACAACAATCATTCCGCTAATTGCGACAGACTGAATATAATCGATCTTAAAGAAAAACAAGCCGGATAATCCAACAAATACACATAATCCTGAAAATACGATAGCGCGCCCTGCTGTTTGATATGTAATTGCTATCGCTTCTTTTACCGTTCGCTTTGCAACTTCCTCTCGAAAGCGATTTACAAATAATAGCGCAAAATCAATAGATAGCGCAAGTCCAATCATCGGTGCAACATTTAACACAAAGATAGATAGTTCCTTATCGCTACCTATAAAGTATAATATGCCCATCGTACTAATAACACTAAGTGCCCCATTTACAATTGGTAAAATAGATGCCAAAAGGCTACCAAATGAAAATAGTAATACGAGAAATGCAATTGGTAATCCAATCATCTCTGCTACTTTTAAATCATTTTGCGTTCTTTCATTAATCTCTTGATTAATTTTTGGAAACCCTGTAGGCGTTACTTTTAATGCTGCATTACTTTCCTTTTCGATTTTATCAGCAAATTGCAATGTCTTTTCCATTCGTTCTTTATTTGTTTTCCCGGAAAATAAAATTGTCGCATAGCCGATATCATCTTGTAACATTTCTTTATTTTGCACTGGGTGATGGAAAGATTCATATGTCTCTTTCTCTTTTACATTCTTTACAATTCCCTCTACTTGCTTTTGAAATTCCTCATGTGAAGCACCCTTATTTTTTTCAAAAACGAGTAGAAGTGTGTCTTGAGACCTCTTAAAATCTTTATCTAAAATTTCTTTCGTTTTTTGATAGTCCCCTTCCGTTTGGAAACCATCACCGCCCAATACTCCCGGCAGCTTTGGAGCGAAAATACCGAGCGCGATCGCAACCAATAGTAACGCTACAATTACTGTATAACGAAACTGATACAAAAAAGCTCCTAATTTCCCCCACTTATCTACTTTATGTACATTTGTTTTCACACATTTTCACCTACTTTAAATAATTCAATTGTCATTTATACTGTATCACATCTTCGTACAAACAAAAAACGTCTGGAAACACTATAATGATAGTTTTTCCAGACGTTTTTTATCTCTCTTTATTAAGTCCCAATCTCTTGGTAAGTAAACGATGGCAGTAAATCGCCATAATTAACAAAATACCACCTACGCAATAACCAGCTAAAATATCAGTTGGATAATGTACATTTAAAATAACTCTACTTAATCCAATCGATACAATTACAATTCCCATCAAAATCGTTATAACATATTTTCCAGTTACACTCTTCAAATTTGCCGCAATAATATAAGTAAGAAACCCGAATGTCATAATAGATAACATTGCATGTCCACTAGGGAAGCTATACCCAAGCGCATCCAACGTTTCATTTAACGATGGGCGCTCCCTTTTCACAATTTCTTTTATCCCTTTATTAACAAGATGTGTTATTAAAATGCCCATTGGATACACGATCATCGCAGCATAATAACGTTTTCTCCAAAAAACAAGTAAACTTATAGCCAGCGTAGTTACGATCCCGATAGCAGAACCTAATTTTGTATAGTGTGAGAAAAATGTAAGCGAACCTTCTGTTTGTAATCCTTTTACTAATGCTCGGACATATGTATCCATCACTGTAACGCCACCCGCATGTACGCGCCAAGCAACAATGCCAAATACAGCAAGTAATAAAACGATACATACTACCTCATATTGATGCAACTTCTTTTTCAAGCGATTTCCTCCTACTATGAAAAAATGCGATTTCTATTTTAGAAACCGCATTTCCTTACTTATTTACCTTTTGTTTTTAACTCTGTCCAGTAACGATCATAGTCTTTTAACTTATCGTCTACATCAACAAGCCATTCTGTACGATCTAATTCTTCTTTCGTTAAGAAGATCATGTGGTTTTCACGATATTCTTTACTATGAAGAGGATGAGCTTTTTCATTTGGATTACTGTATCCAATTGACTCGTAGTTTTTCACACTTACTTTCTCATCTAATAAGTAGTTCATAAACTTCTCTGCAAGCTCTTTGTTTTTCGCACCTTTTGGAATCGCTAACGTATCAGCCCAAATTGTGCCGCCTTCTTTTGGTACAACATACTCTACATCTTTATTATCTTTTGCGATAAATGCTGCATCTCCAGACCAAACTGTTCCGATCCAAGCATCTTCTGTAATGAATTTTTGTTTAATATTATCTGTATCAAATGCTAATAAGTTTGGAAGTAGCTTCTGTAAATCATTCGCAGCTGTCTTTAACTGTGCATCGTCTTTCGTGCTGTTTGAGAATCCATGCTTCTTAAGACCCATTCCTAACACTTCACGAGAATCATTTAATAAAGTTACATGCCCTTTATATTTCTCATTCCATAAATCAGCCCAGCTTGTAGGTGCTTCTTTCACATACTTTTTATTGTATGCAATTCCTGTTACGCCCCAAGTATATACTAAAGAATATTTATTCTCTGGGTCAAACGCAGGTGTTTTGAAATTAGAAATCATATTTTCGATATTTGGGATATTCTTTTTATCTAACGGCGCTAATAAATCCATTTTTGCCATTGTTTTAACCATGTAATCAGATGGCTGAATTAAATCATACTTCGCGCCACCAGCTTGTAATTTCGCAAGCATTTCTTCGTTACTTGCGTACTTATCATAGTTAACTTTCACGTTATATTTCTTTTCAAAATCTCTTAGCACTTGCTCATCAAAATTATCAGCCCAGCTATAAATATTTAACTCTTCTTTCTTTTCACCACAACCAGCAAGTACACCAGCAACAAGGCTAAAGCTAATTGCTGCGCCGGCTAATCTTTTCATTAATTTCATCGATTTATTACCCCCTCGTACTTTCTATATCGTTCGTATTATAAAGGAAGGTGTCCTCCAGAGTTTTCTTCACCATCTGCACCTTTGTTACGGAAGATTTCAGATAGAACCATTAATCCTACGATAGCCACAATTAAAATTGTAGAAAGTGCATTAATTTCTGGTGATACTCCGCGCTTAACCATACTGTAAATGTATAATGGCAATGTTGTTGATCCTGGTCCTGATACGAAGAAACTAATTACAAAATCATCAATTGATAATGTGAATGTTAATAATGCGGCTGAAATAACTCCTGGTGCAATTGCTGGGAACGTTACATAACGAAACGTTTGCCACGGCGTTGCTCCTAAATCATTCGCAGCCTCTTCTAAATCACGCCCCATACCAGAAAGACGTGCTGCTAAAATAACGACAACAAATGAAATACTAAATGTAATGTGCGCAATAATAATTGTTGTCTTGCCAAGCTCCATACCTAATTGACTAAATAAGATAAGTAAAGATAACCCCATTAAAATATCAGGAATTAATATTGGTAAATACACAAGACCGTTAATAGCCCCTTCATAACGATATTTATAACGATGTAATGCAATGGCGAAAATCACACCAAGAACTGTCGTTACAATCGTCGTTACGATCGCAATCGTCATACTATTTACAAACGCATCAATAACATCTTGCTTTTGAAATAAATCTGTATACCAATGGAATGTAAAACCTTCCCATTCCGCATTAATGCGAGAATCATTGAAGGAATATACCATTAAAACCATCATTGGAAAATACAAGAACAATAAAATTAACCAAGAATAAGAAACTAAAAACTTCTTCATCTTTGCTTATTCCCCTCCGTTCCCATCATATTTATATACTTTCGTTGCACGATAATATAAGTAAATTAACAGAACAGAGAATAGAACAACAATCATAGATAACGCAGATCCAAACGGCCAGTCACGCGCTCCTAAGAATTGATTTTGAATTACGTTTCCGATTAATGCTACTTTCGATCCACCCATAACGTCTGATACAACAAACATTCCGATAGAAGAAACAAACACTAAAATAGAACCAGTAGCAATTCCTGACATTGTCATTGGTACTGTTACATTCCAAAATGCCTTTGCTGGTGTTGCTCCTAAATCATAAGCTGCTTCTAGCTTACGTTTATCAAGCTGCTCAATCGCTGCATACACCGGTAAAATCATAAATGGTAATAAAGAATAGACCATTCCGAGTATTACAGAAGGTGTATTATATAGTAAATTTAAAGGTTCACTAATAATACCTAGTTTCAACAGCAATGTGTTTACAAGACCTTGTGAACGTAAAATAACAATCCATGCGTATGAACGAACAAGGAAGTTAATCCAAAACGGGATCGTTGCCAATAATAAAAGAATGGAACGGTATTTACGATCAACAATTGTAATTGTATAAGCAAATGGATAACCAATTACTAAACAGATTACTGTTGTAATAACTGCAATCTTAACAGTTTCCCATAACGTTCCCATGTATAGTGGATCAAACACACGAGCTATATTCTCTAACGTAAATTGCATTTCCACTGTTCCGTATGCTCCGCGTTGCATAAAGGCAAATGCCAATACAAACAGAAGGGGAATTAGGAAGAAGATTAACAGCCACGCAACTGTAGGTAGTGCGAGTAATTTCCCTTTTTTCAATTTAAGGTCACCTCGTCCTCTTGCTCCCAGCCTACGTATACATTATCTCCAATGCTCCACTGCGCTGCTTCTTCAGCAGTTTGATATGCCATTAGTAATTCTGATGTTTTCTCGTCACGTACATACAGCTTTTCCATATTTCCAACAAACTCAACGTCTTCAATATGTCCAAGATGGTATTCTTTTAAAATCGGCTCTTCAACCGAACGTACTTTTACGTTTTCAGGGCGAATTGCTACATAGCCTTCCCCATTTTTCACAATATTATTTTCACCGATAAATGTCGCAACGAACATTGTTTTCGGCTTATTGTAAATTTCTTTCGGCGTTCCAATTTGCTCAATATGTCCTTTATTCATAACGACAATACGATCACTCATGCTCATCGCTTCTTCTTGATCGTGCGTTACGTATATGAATGTAATTCCTAAATTACGTTGTAAGTTTTTCAATTCACGTTGCAAATCTTTTCTTAACTTAAAGTCTAACGCCCCAAGTGGCTCATCTAGTAATAATACACGCGGGTTATTTACAATCGCTCTCGCAATTGCTACACGCTGCTGCTGTCCACCAGAAAGCTTTGCAGGTTTACGATTACGGAACTCAAGTAACTGCGTTAAACGCATTGCCTCTTCAGCACGCTCTTTCTGCTCTGCTGCCGGTACTTTCTGCATTTTCATACCGAAACAAATATTTTTCTCCACATTCATATGTGGGAATAGCGCATAATGTTGGAACACTAAGTTCATATGACGCTTATATGGTGGCAAATCGTTAATCTTTTCATCATCTAATAAAAGATTCCCTTTAGTTGGTGTTTCAAAGCCTGCGATCATGCGAAGTAACGTTGTTTTCCCGCAACCACTCGGCCCTAAAATCGTTAAAAATTCCCCTTCTTTAATGTCTAAAGAAAGAGGTGGGATAATCACTTGATTTCCAAAATGTTTTTCTACTGCTTCAACTTTAATAATCTTTTTCATTTTCCCGTCCTATCTACCTTAAATTTTAATTTTTATATTCATGAATAAATATTTATGTTCTATAGACTATTTTTTGTTTCGATCCAAACAAAAATGGTTGTTTAGCGTTCTCTTCTATTCTTTATGTAGTATGTTTGATTCATTTTTGCATGATACATATGTCGAACAGAAAAACCCCTTCCATTACGAAGGGGCTATTATCATACGGCTACGCCTACTGATAAACACCATCATCATTTTAACAACTTTCGTATGAATTTTAAAGCACTTTTTGTAGAAGAGTAACGAATTTTCATATCGAATGCCGTAGATTGGGCTAAAATGCTTTTATAATGTGAAAAAGTCCGAAAACTTTCTTCCCCATGATAACTACCTAATCCACTACTTCCAACACCACCAAAAGGTAAATATGGCGTTGCAAGATGATAGACAACATCATTAATACAGCCTCCACCATATGAAATATTACTTGTCACTTTCTTTTGTACTTCTTTATCTTCAGAAAATACATATAACGCTAACGGCTTCGGATGTTGCTGAATTGTGCCAATTACCTCTTCTATGTTGTCGTATTCTATAATTGGTAAAATCGGACCAAAAATTTCATCTTCCATAACAGTACTTTGCCATGTAACATTCGTTAACACTGTTGGTTCTATATGTAAAGTTTCTTTTTTATAGTTCCCGCCGATTACCGTTTTACCATCTTTCAAAAATGAACATAAACGTTCAAAATGACGTTCAGTCACAATTCGTACATAATTGTCATTGTTTAGTGGATCTTCTCCATACTGCTCCGCAATCTCGTGTCGTAATGCCTTGATTAACTGTTCTCTCACCGAAGCATGCACATACATATAATCAGGTGCTACACACGTCTGCCCTGCATTTAAAAATTTCCCCCACACAATTCTTCTTGCTGTTACATCTATTTTTGCATCTTTATGTACAATACATGGGCTTTTTCCGCCAAGTTCTAACGCGAGTGGTGTCAACCGTTTCGCAGCTGCTTCCATCACAACTTTTCCAACACCGACACTACCTGTAAAGAACATATAATCAAACGGTTCCTTTAACAATTCCGTACTCTCTTCTACACCGCCTTCTACTACCGCTACAAGCTCTTCTTGGAATAATCCCTCTAACATTCTCGTAAGCACTTTGGAAACGTTCGGCGTTAGCTCTGACGGCTTTAAAACGATTGTATTTCCAGCCGCCAACGCTCCTACAAGAGGTGCGATTGCTAATTGAAATGGATAGTTCCACGGCGCAATAATAAGTGTCACACCGTACGGTTCAGGTACGACTTTCCCCTTTGATCCAAAATGAGTGAGTGCTGTTCGAACTCGCTTCGGTTTACTCCACGATGAAATATGCTTCAATTGAAAAGAAATTTCTTTTAATACATATCCAACTTCCGTTGTAAACGACTCATGAACTGACTTATTTAAATCTAATTTCAATGCCTGAAATATTTCTTCTTCAAAGCGCTGAATGCCTTTATAAAGCTTCTTCAAATTATTCTTTCTCACTTCTATGCTTCTCGTATGGCCATTATAAAAATATGCCTTTTGTTTATTTACAATAGAAGAAACACTCATTCATTCACCTTCTCCCACTATTTTTATCCAATTCTTTCATTATTTATATAGACTTCATATATAATAAATTTCTATTCGTAAAGTTATATTATATATAATTTTTTCTTGTATATAAAATTCATTGCTCACAAAAAAACTACCGAAAGAAAATCTTTCGGTAGTTTTACTGTATTAACGATATAAACGAACAGCACCTGCAGAATTATCATCGGCTTGTCCTACTACTTCAAACTTCAGGCCAAGATTCGGTAAAATACGTCCTGCATCTGGAATCTGTTTATTAATATACGTTTTCGAATCATCAAACTTCGGTACGCCTGCTAAGCCATTATACGTATACGTTCCGCGCGTTGGAGATACAACTTTCCAAGCTGGCGTTTTATCGAATGAGAACGCTGCATCAGCGATTTGGAATCGTGTACTACTTGCTACTGTTGGTTTACCATTTAAAGTTCCAACAATTGCTTCTGGATGAGAATCAACTACGCCAAGGAAACCATGTCCTGGATGTAAACCAACCCAGTTATCTGTATAAGCTGAGTCTGCATACCATACAACCATACCTGTGTTGTATTCTGGACCGCGAGCATATTTCAATGCGTTATCCGAACCAGCATAGTTTCTCCACTCTACATAATAGTTATGTTTTTTCTTCTCTGTTCCATTAGATACGGCGAATCCATCTAATTTGAACTGCGGTGTACCTTCTGCATCATCAGAGAATACTACTTTACCGTCTACATTTAGTGATGCATTATCAAGTAGGAAACCGTTTAATGCTAAACCACCGTCTGTAATGTACTCAAATGTTAATTTTACTTTCTTACCTTTGAATTGGCTTAAATCGTATGATTTATCAATCCATTTTCCATTTGTTGAATGTGCATTTCCACTATTTGCTTTCTCACCAAGTTTTTCGATTAATGTTTGTTGACCATCTTCTGTTACAGCATGTACTTCAAGAAAATCATACTCTGCTTCAATTTCATACAATGACTTGAAATCAAATTTCGCAGTCGTTGCATTTGTTAAATCGAACAGTGGCGTCTCCATTTTTGTGTGAAGATTGTCACCTTTTGTGCTGTAGTAATACTGCTTACCAAATGCTGGAGCAATTGTTTTTATATCTTTATCTGGCAAGTTAACACGAATCATACCTGGGCGGTTAGATTTCGTAACACTTTGGTCTAAATATGTTGCTAGACCGATACCTTTATTTAATTTCTCGTAATCTACTTCTACGATATTTGCCCAGTTACCACCGATTGTTTTTTGGAAAAACTCTTTATTTTGTGGTGAGAAACTCGTTGGCGTTGTTCCTGCAATGTTACCAGCCCAGCTTCCGCCACTCATAACAGACCAAGCTTGAATTGGTTCACCGTCACCAGTATAGTCTGTATCATACTCATCTGGAAGACCTAAATCATGACCATATTCATGTGCGAATACACCAACTGCGCCATCTTCTGGTTCAATTGTGTAGTCGAATGCTGCGATCTTTCCGCCCCAATATGGAACTTTCGCTTGTGTGCCTTCGATTGGGAATGGTTTTGGTCCAACAGTCCAGCGATGTGACCAAATTGCATCGTCACCTAATTTACCGCCACCTGCTTCTTGTCCAACACCCGCATGGATAATCATTAAGTGATCGATTAAACCGTCCGGTTGTTTTTGATTTCCATCGCCATTTACATCATATTGATCGAATTGGTCAAACTCTGATAAATCAATACCGCTATCTACAGCTGCTTTTAATGCATCTTTTACTAAATCACGTGGTCCTTTTGGCCCTTTATTATCATGACCTGTCGCACCATCTGCACCGTAATCAGCAGCTTTACCAGGAACTGTTAACCATTTTGTAACTGTTCCGTCTACTGTATAACTACCGCCAGATTGCTCTTCGTAATATTGTTTAAACGTTTCGATTTTGCTGCCATCCTCTAATGCGAATGGCTCATTACCGAATAACATTTTTTCATAATGTTCTTTGTTAAAATCGTCAGTATACATATAACCAGGTTCTTTATCAATATTGTTATGTTTAAAGTCAGCGTACTCTACAAGTAAAACGAGTACTTTATCTTTACGAACTTCACCGTTATATTCTTTTCCCTTTGCTGGAGAAGTTGGTACTTTACCATTTAGACCACCCTTAACTGGGCCTGTCGCTGCAGGTGTTCCTGTTGCTGGTTTGTCTAACTTTTCTTTCGTATCAGCTTTCGCATCTTTCACTTTCTTTAAAAAGTCAGATGCTTCTTTCGTAAGTGGGTCCCCATTTGATACTTCTTTCCCAGGATTTTCACCCTTTTTGTTCTCTACGTATTTTTCGACGGCTTTCTTTGTTTCTGTCTCTGAAGCCTTCGAATCAATTACCCCACGGTTTTTTAGCGCATTTGCTAAACGTTCTTCTGGAATTAAATGATCATCGACTGGACTCGTAGCTGTCTTATTCACAGGTGTTTCAGCATATGCAGACTGGCCACCCGCTCCGAATGAAAGACCTAACACAGCTGTCAAAGCGATTGATGACAAAACTTTGAACGGTTTTTTGTTCATCCCTTATTTCCTCCCCTAATAAAAAATATGTATTACAAATTGAATTTTATTAAAAATTCAATATTTTTTCAATATTTAGTTATATTATGTAATTTTTTTAACATATTTGTAAAAATTCCATAGTTAGCATACGAATATATCACAATTCAACAATGTTTTCTGAAAATATTGAAAATATTTGTCAGAAACTTTATAATCGCCATAGAGGGAATTTAATGGGGATTTTATCTTTGTTTTATCTACAAAATATTTGATAATTCACTATATAAAACACAAAATGCGATTGCTTATCATCTATTCTGTAGCAGCAGTTATGACCGATAATTAGGGAGGAATTACATTTGTACAAAGATAAGACTGACGCACTGGACCAAGAATGGCTTGATTTAATACTTGAAGCTCTAGACGCTGGTATCGCCCTGCAAGATATCGAACATTTTTTCCAACGTATGAAGCCATCCAGTCAGGCTCAATAGGCTTGTTCTTTTTAACGAAGTTTATGTTATAATAATGACATCATAAGACGACTACATATTGATAGAAAGGTGCGCAAATATGATTGGAGAACGTATAAAACGCCTTCGCTTACAAAAAGGTATTTCATTAACTGAGCTTGCCGAAAAAGCTGGTGTTGCTAAATCTTACATTAGTTCTATAGAACGAAATTTACAAAAAAACCCTTCCATTCAGTTTCTTGAAAAGATCGCAGCAGTTCTACAAATTCCAGTTGACACTCTACTTCATGATGAAACAACAAAGGAAAATCATTTAGACTCCGAATGGACACAACTCGTTAAAGATGCGATGAGCTCCGGCGTCTCCAAAGAACAATTTCGTGAATTTCTTGAATTTACAAAATGGAAGCAAGATCAAAAATAATAAATAGAAAGAAGTGCTTACAATTGGCACTTCTTTTTTCTTTATAAAAAAAAGCGGGGGATACCCGCTTTTTTATTATTTTTCTTCTCCAGCTTCTTGGTTAGCATTGAATGTCCATTCTAAGTTCAATGAATCACCTTGGAAGATATTTTGTTCTTTCCCATTATCTACAAATTCAAATTGTACCCACAGATAATCCTCTGTGCCTGCTTCTAATCCACCCTTTTCTCCCCACTCAGGAGCAAAGATATCCTTCGCTAAAAGATCTGGATCAGCATTTTGTAAATCAGCTAAAGTTGTTTCATATACAGGCTCACTTTGTTTATCCCAGTTCCAAAGGAATTTTACTTTAACGTGCTTACCAAAGTCTTCACCAGCATTATCACCTTTTGCATCTTTTACAGTATACTTTGTCGCTAGTTTAACATCTTTAATTGTTAATGAACCGCTATTCTTTAATAAGAACTCTTTCTTAATAGAGTCCCCTGGTTTTAAATCTTTAATATCTACAAGCGTTTTAGGGTCTAATGTAAGATCTAACGTCCCAGCTGCAAATGTATTGTTTGATACTTCTTTATCGCTAAAGTAAGCGAATGTTCCTCCACCAATTAAAGATAACCCCAATGCTGCTGATGCAACTCCCATACCTAATTTCTTTTTCAGACTCACAATCAATTCCCCCTAGCTGTTTTTTATATTTTTGTCTCTTATTTTTCAATAAGAGATATAAAGAAAACTATATTAGCTTAGCTAATGTTCGTTCTCTTTTAAAAACCTTAAGTTCATTATAACGAACATCACTCTATAAATACAACAAATATTTATTAGTATTTTCAATTATTTTTATTTCTCAATATTATTTCGTTTTTTCTGAATTCTTACGTTTATATTTTAAGAAATACAATAAGTGCGGGGGCAAATACTCCCTCACACTCATATACATCATTTTTTATACCGGTCGTCAGTTTATTCTGACGATTTCTCATTATGATCCGTGGTAGTAGCCTTTTCATGAGTTCCTTGCTCAAGTTTTTTAGCTGTCTCTACTTGTTTCTGCTCTTCTACCTTCTTCTGCTCTTCTACTTTCTTCTGTTCTTCTACTTTCTTCTGTTCTTCTACTTTCTTCTGTTCTTCTACTTTCTTCTGTTCTTCTACTTTCTTCTGTTCTTC
>NZ_JAEHBQ010000018.1:0-123115 GCF_016483555.1 Bacillus cereus group sp. N14 | reverse complement strand
TAAAGTTAGTTTGTCTAGCATCTAAAAATAAAAATTGACGTTTCACGTTGTTTGTTTCGTTCAGTTTTCAAAGAACTTGTCTGCCACTCCAAAAGCGACTTCATCATATTAACATCTTCGTTTTTTGATGTCAACTACATTTTAAAATTTCTTTTTTGTCGTTTTCTGCGTTTCCGCATCAGCGACGTTTATTAATATACCATCATGATTTTTAAATAACAAGTGTTTTTTTAAAAAAAAACAAAAAAATATCCATCCTACTTTCTTCTATATAGAGACGCCTCATCCCATCTACGGAAAACAGCTATTTAAATTGTATACCAATACACTCTAGTTAACCAAACTGTATTTCATAACCCCTTCCTAGATTTTCATTCTCTTCTATATTAACGTCCTGATCATTTGCTTCTCTATAGACTAACAATATAAAAACAAATCAATCCAAACTAAAAAATAGATTCACCACTTCCTACATAAAGCAAACATGCCGACTTTTAGTTTTGTTCCTCCACACAAACTATTAATTGAACGAATCGGTTGTTTACAGACAGCTCGATTAGGTAATAGTCTTATCGCTCGGCGAATAGCAGAATAAATAACGAAATTCCAACAAAAACATTAACTTAAGATTATTGTTAGAATTTTTTTACATTTAATTAATGAAAAATATCCATTTTTTGTTATATAGTAAGAAAGTGCCCACAAAACTATAAATACTAATGGAGGAATTATCTTATGGATAGGTTAACAAAGTTTTCATTAAAAAACCGAGCCGCTATTATTATCATGGTTTTTCTCATTTCCATACTCGGCGTTTATTCTGGTTCTAAATTGCCGATGGAGTTTTTGCCAAGCATCGATAATCCCGCAATAACTGTCACGACATTATCTCAAGGGCTTGATGCTGAAACGATGACCAAGGAAGTAACTGATCCCCTCGAAAAACAATTTCGTAATTTAGAACATATTGATGGCATCACTTCCTCCACACACGAAGGATTATCACGTATCGACATTACATATACATCCAAAGCAGATATGAAAGACGCAGCACGTGAAGTCGAAAAAACCATTAATACAATTAAATTACCTAAAGATGCAACGAAACCCGTAGTTAGCCAACTAAATACTTCTATGATTCCACTCGCTCAAATTGCTATCCAGAAGCAAAACGGATTTTCAAAAGCAGATGAAAAACAAATTGAAAAAGAAATCGTACCACAACTCGAAAGCATTGATGGTGTTGCCAACGTTATGTTTTTCGGAAAATCAACCTCTGAATTATCTATCATACTAGACCCAAACCAATTAAAAGATAAAAACGTAACAACAGAACAAATATTAAAGGTTTTACAAGGAAAGGAAACTTCCACTCCAGCTGGAGCAATTACCGTTAATAAAGAAGAATATAATCTTCGTGTCATTGGGGATATAAAAAATATAGATGATATGAAAAACATAACCGTTGCACCTCAAGTAAAATTACAAGATGTTGCTCAAATTGAACTTAAACAACACTACGATACAATCTCGCATATAAACGGAGAAGAAGGAACCGGATTAATCATCATGAAAGAGCCAAGTAAAAATGCAGTTGCAATCGGAAAGGAAATTGATAAGAAAATCAAAGATATAAGTAAACAATATAAAGATCAGTTTTCTATTAAACTTTTAGCCTCAACTCATGAGCAAGTTGAAAATGCTGTTACTAGTATGGGCAAAGAAGTAATTCTTGGAGCAATTGCTGCAACTCTAATTATCTTAATCTTTTTGCGTAACTTCCGAACGACACTCATCGCCGTTGTCAGTATTCCATTATCTATTTTATTAACACTCTTTTTACTACACCAATCTAACATCACACTTAACACCTTAACGCTTGGTGGTTTAGCAGTTGCAGTTGGACGTCTCGTTGATGATAGTATCGTTGTCATCGAGAATATTTTCCGTCGTTTACAAAAAGAATCTTTCTCTAAAGATATTATTCTCGATGCAACGAAAGAGGTCGCCGTCGCAATTACTTCTTCTACTTTAACAACAGTCGCTGTTTTCTTACCTATCGGCCTCGTATCAGGAGTAATCGGAAAATTAATGTTACCTATGGTATTAGCAGTTGTATATTCTATACTATCATCCTTAATCGTTGCACTAACAGTTGTTCCACTTATGGCGTTTTTACTACTCAAAAAAACAAAACACAAAAAGCCAAGTTCTTCACCACGATATGTCGCTACATTAAAGTGGGCTCTTTCGCATAAATTCATTATTCTACTTACCGCCTTTTTATTATTCGCAGGATCAATTGCAGCCTATGTATTACTACCGAAAGCGAACATAAAATCTGAAGACGACACAATGTTATCTATTAATATGACTTTCCCAGCTGATTACGCTCCTGAAACGCAAAAACAAAAAGCCTTCGATTTCGAAAAGAAATTACTTTCTAATTCGGATGTAACAGATGTTATTTTACGAATGGGATCTAGCGCAGAAGATGCACAATGGGGACAAACGACAAAAAATAATCTTGCCAGTATATTTGTAGTCTTCAAGAAAGGCTCTGATATTGATCAATATATTAAAGAGTTAAAGAAAGAACATAAAGCTTTTGAGCCTGCTGAACTAGATTATATAAAAACAAGTTATTCAAGCTCTGGTGATGGCAACAATTTGCAATTTAACGTAACAGCAACTAACGAAACGATTTTAAAAGAGGCTGCTACTATCGCCGAAACAAAACTAAAAGATATGGCTGCTCTCTCTAAAGTAAAAACAAATTTAGAAGACTCTAAGAAAGAATGGCAAATCCATGTTGATCAAACAAAGGGCGAACAACTAGGCTTAACACCAGAATTAGCAGCACAACAAGTAGCATTCCTTATGAAGAAATCACCTATTGGTGAAGTTTCAATTAATAATGAAAAAACAACTATTATAATAGAACACAAAAAAGAAAACATTACTAAACAAGAAGACATTTTAAACACAAACATACTATCACCTATCAATGGACCAATTCCTTTAAAAGACATTGCAACTATTTCAGAAAAGCAACTTCAAACAGAAGTCTTCCATAAAGACGGAAAAGAAACGATTCAAATTACTGCCGAGGCCTCAAATGAAGATTTAAGTAAAGTAAGCGCAGAAGTAAACGAAACGATAGCTAACTTAGACTTACCTAGCGGCGCAAAAGTAACTATTGCAGGTGCAACTGAATCTATGCAAGAGAACTTCACAGATTTATTCAAAATTATGGGGATTGCAATCGGGATTGTATATTTAATTATGGTTATCACCTTCGGACAGGCGCGGGCTCCTTTTGCAATTTTGTTCTCCCTGCCATTAGCTGCTGTTGGCGGTATTTTAGGATTAATCATTTCAGGAACACCCGTTGATGTAAATTCCTTGATCGGCGCATTAATGTTAATCGGGATTGTCGTTACAAACGCTATTGTATTAATAGAAAGAGTGCAACAAAATCGGGAACATGGAATGGAAACAAGAGATGCCTTACTAGAAGCAGGATCCACTAGATTACGTCCAATTATTATGACAGCTATAACGACAATCGTCGCTATGCTACCACTCCTATTCGGCCAATCCCAAGCAGGAAGTATGGTATCAAAAAGTTTGGCAGTCGTTGTCATCGGTGGTTTAGCAGTTTCAACCGTTCTTACATTAGTAGTTGTTCCAGTTATGTATGAACTATTAGATAAAATCGGAAGAAAAAGACGCTCTCGCAGAAAAATAAGCACTTCTACAGAAATACCTGATATTTAAAGAAAAAGCGTTATCTTCACGAATGAAGATAACGCTTTTTTCTCTACCTACACATATAATCCATCATTTTTTCCGCATATTGCTCTAGAGGTTTACTAGAATCCACAATAAGATATTCACTATTTAGAGGTCTTTTACTACCATCTAACCACTTTTTAAAAGCTACTTCCGACTCTACCTTTTCAATTTGACTGACCATACGCTTACGTGTTTGTAACCTATTATTAATCTCTTCCATATCATTCAGATAACACTCAATATATTTATATTTCACACCATGTTTATTAGAAAGCTTAATTCCTTTTTCAACCATATCTTCATATAAACATGGACTATCCAATATAACACTATGCCCTTGTCCTAAATAAGAATTAAGTAATGCCCATTCAACATCGTATGATACTCCTCCAACAATCGTCGATTCAATCCCCTTCATTTCTAATGATTGTAACAATGCCGATTTCAAAACGTCATGATTTACAATTACAGCACCTGTTAACTTCGCTATATGCTTAGAAACTGTCGATTTTCCCGATCCAGGAAAACCTGACATTTGCAGAAAAAACAAATTAACTCCCCCTCTCATCCGAACCTATTCATCTATATAATCAATTACAAATTCAACAATCATGACATCCATTCCTTCTATATTAAAATACAAAAAGAACTCTCTACTTATAAGTAGAGAGTTCCTCTTTATAATTTATGCCGCTTTTACTTTCTTCGTCGTTTTACTTTTTCTTTTCGTTCCTGTAAAACGTTTGTGCAAGATAGATGCTACCAAGCGTGAAATAACGTTGAATAGTAATACCATAATAATTAATACAGCTGCAGATTTTGTCGCAATCAACTTTGCATCCGGAATAACTCCTTCAGAATTTAACTTCCAAATGTGAACCGCTAACGTTTCAGCTGGTCTAAATGGATTTAAAGGATGCGCAGGACTTGAGAAGTCCGCTGCTGAATTTAAAATCGGGGATGTTAAACCCGCTGTATAAATTAACGCTGCCGCTTCACCAAATATACGACCCGCCGCTAAAATAATACCTGTAATAATTTGCGGTAATGACGACGGAATAATAATACGAGCGATTGTTTGCCATTTCGTTGCACCTAATCCAAGACTCGCCTCTTTTACATTATGAGGCACTTCTGAAATCGCATTTTCACAAACACGTGTTAAACCTGGTAAGTTTAAAATCGTTAAAGCAAGAGCACCGCCCATTACTGTGTATCCCCAACCTGTCATAGTAACGAACACTAACAAACCGAATAAACCAACAACAATCGAAGGTAACGACGCCATTGTCTCAATACATAAACGAACAAAGTTTAAAAAACGCCCTTGTTTTGCGTACTCTGCTAAATATATTCCAGCACCTAACCCAAGAGGAATAGATATAACAAGCGTTATAACAAGCATGTAGAAGGAATTGAATAACTGTGGACCAATCCCACCACCAGCTCTTGTATTACTTGGTTCTCCAAACAAGAAATCAGGATCCCAAAATCCCCATCCCTTTTGCAGAATTTCAAACACTAAGAATACTAGCAGAGCTACAACTAAAGCTGCAACTGCATAAAAGATACCTGTCCAAATTTTATTTACCGTTCTTGCATTCATTATTATCGCTCACCTCTTTGCCCAATCGCTCGAATTACTAAAATAAACAGGAATGAAATAACAAGTAAAATCATCGCTAAAGTCCATAGCGCATTATTCCAAGCAGTTCCGTTTAATGTATTTGTCATGTCCATTGTCAAAATACCAGTTAACGTCGCTGTCGGGCTATATATTCCTTCTGGTAATTTAATTGTGTTCCCGATTACCATTTGAACCGCTAATGCTTCACCAAAAGCACGCGCTAAACCTAAAACAACACCTGTTAAAATCCCTTTTTTCGCAGCAGGAACAATCACTCGGCTAACCGCTTGCCATTTCGTTGATCCTAGACCATAAGAAGCTTCTAAATAATCAAATGGAACAGAGCGTATTGCATCAGAAGCGATACTAGCAATAGTAGGTAAAATCATAATACTTAATACAACAATACCCGCAATTAGACTAAATCCCACTCCCCCGAACGAATCACGTAATAGCGGCACTAAAATCGTAACCCCTAATAATCCGTATACAACCGAAGGAATACCAACTAATAATTCTAAAACGGGCTTCAATACTTTATTTCCAAACTTCGGCGAAATTAAATTCATGAATATAGCAAGAGCTATAGCAATTGGCGCACTAATAATAACCGCACCTAACGAAACCACTGTTGAACCTACAATAAAAATCAAAGCCCCGAAGGTTCCTTCGTCAGCATTTGGATTCCATTTTGTCGATGTTAACATCTCAGTAAATGAGATACCGCTTTGTGTAAAAGATTGAATACCTTTACCGCAAATAAACGCAATAATAGCTAATGTAATTAAAACAATAAAAATACCACAAAACGTAACAAGCGATCTTCCTATATATTCACTTTTTACGTAATTAATTTGTTTTTTCCCCTTCATCACAGGTCAGACCCCACTTCATAGATTGAAATGAACAGGACTGGCCTTGCAGCCAGCCCCATAAAAATTTATTACTTATTTAATTTAGACATCGGGATGTAACCCATATCTTCTACTTGCTTTTCAAAGTCTTTGCCTTTTACATAATCAATGTAAGCTTTCGTTGCTTCTTTCGCTTCACCTTTTGTTACCATGTACTCGTAAGACCAGAATGGATATTTACCAGACGAAATGTTTTCAACTTTTGGTTCAGAACCATCAATTTTCACTGTTTGTAGCGCACCTTTTTTATCGCCAACCATGTAAGACATTGCTAAATAACTTACTGAACCTGGAGTAGAATTGATCGCTTGCTCTACTGCACCGTTAGAATCTTGTGTTGTACCAGTTCCATCATTAATTTTCGCTTCTTTCATAACTGTCTTTTCAAATGTAGCACGTGTACCAGATGAAGCTGGACGGTTAATTACGTTGATTTTTTCATCTTTCCCGCCTACCTCTTTCCAGTTTGTTACTTTTCCAGTGAAGATATCTTGTACTTGTTTTACTGTTAAGTTATCAACTTTTACATCTTTATTTACGACAAGTGCGAATGCAATACCCGCTACCTTGTTATCTACTAATTCTTTCGCTTTTTCAGCATCTTTTATTTTATCTCCAGACGGAACATCTGAATTACCAATTTGTACTGCACCCGATGCTACTTGGTTAATCCCAGTTCCACTACCGCCACCTTGAACTTGAATAGAAACTTTCGAATTTTTTTCCATGAATTTCTTTCCAGCTTCCTCCGCAAGAGGTAGAAGAGCCGTAGAACCAGCTGCTGCAATCGTGCCTGATAATTCTTGTTTTGTATTATCGCTTCCTTTAGCACTTTCTTTACTAGCTGTATCTTCCGCTTTCCCACATCCAACCAACGCTCCTGCTACCACTAAAGCCGCTAAAGAAAATTTAATACCTTTTTTCATAACCATGTCTTGTACCCCCATTTGGATTATCACTTTTCGAATTCATTTTCTTTCGAACACAAATTCATTGTAGGACAGCAATATTATGTGAGTGTTAAGCAATCTTTAATTTTAAGTAAATAACGATAATAACCCTTAAAAGCTAGGAATCCCAAGATTTATAGTTAAAGAACCCAACAAAATCCACACTAATTAAGCTGTAATGTAAATTTATTCTTAACAATGTAAACTCAATGTAAATGTTTTTCGCTCTTTTCCCCTTTTAGTTAAAAATACATTTACAAATCCTTTGTATTTTTTAACTTTTACACTCTTACTTCATTTACATTAAATAAAATTTCAGTAATATTTTTTAGTACAACTAAATAAATTGGAACAATTCTAAAAATAAATGAATATTTTTAAAGTACCAATTGACAGCATCATCCAATGTAGTCTACTATATTACTAACAAAAAGTTTACCTAAGGAAACTTTTTAAACTTAAACTAACAATATAGAGATGAGGTAACTTTTATGGTATCGGCTAATACAAAACCACTTTCCGAATTTAAGACAGGAGAGTTTGTACAAATTGAGAAGATACAATTAGAAGGAACTATGAAACGACGTTTATTAGATTTAGGATTTATCCCTGGGGCAACGATTAAAGTATTACAACGCAGTCCACTTGGAGATCCTGTCGCTTATCAAGTAAGCAACACCACTATTGCACTACGCAAGGAAGAAAGTTCCCTTATTTTCGGGGTATTAATAGGAGATGATTTCAGATGAGCAAACATCGCATTGCTTTAGCTGGCAACCCGAATACCGGGAAAAGTACATTATTTAATACTTTAACAGGCTTAAAACAGCATACTGGAAACTGGACGGGAAAAACTGTTTTAAAAGCTGAAGGGGAATATGAACATAACGGAAGTAAATATACATTAATTGATTTACCTGGAACTTACTCACTATATTCAAATTCTGCGGACGAAGAAGTAGCGAGGGATTATATTATATTTGAAAAACCAGAAGTAACTGTAGTTGTTATAGACGCAACTGCTATGGAGAGAAATTTAAATTTAGCACTCCAAGTGATGGAAATGACGAGCAACGTAGTCATTTGTATTAACTTAATTGATGAAGCTGAGAAAAAAGGCATCGTTATTGATGAAAAAAAATTAGCCAAATCACTCGGTGTACCTGTAGTTAAGATTTCTGCTCGTAACCGAGTAGGCATTGGACATTTGCTAAATGTGATCGCTAAAGTAGCAAATAAAAAACTAATTCCAACACCAATTAAAATTTCTTACAGCGAAAAAATCGAAAGCATGATTCAGGAATTAGAACCGCAAATTTATAAAGTGTTCGGTGATGCGTATCCAGCACGTTGGATTGCGTTACGTATATTAGATGGAGATAAAAATTTCTTAACTACACTTCAAAAACACCATAATGAACCACTTGTAAGGGAGGTCGTAATAAATGGAATCTCACTCAGCCAGTAAAGCTCTTCCATTGGACTATATTATTCAACATGCACAAGCACTATCAAAAGACGATATACGAGATGATATTGTCGGAGATATTTATCGAACATCTGCAAGCATATGTAAAGAGTCTGTTCAATATACAAATACTGATAAATTGTATCGTTCTGAAAAACTAGATAAAATTTTCACATCTCCCATCTGGGGATTCCCAATTATGCTCGGTATTTTATCTATTATTTTTTATCTTACAATTGCAGGCGCTAACGTACCCTCTGATATGATTGCTGAGTTCTTCGGATGGGCCGAAGGGTATTTAACATCTTGGTTCCAGGCAGCACATGCACCCGAATGGTTACATGGCATTTTAATACTTGGTTTATTCCGCGGTATCGGTGCTGTTATTAGCGTTATGTTACCACCTATGGCAATCTTTTTCCCTATGTTCGCACTATTAGAAAACTACGGATACTTACCACGTGTCGCTTTTAATATGGACCGCTTATTCAAACGCTCCGGTGCACACGGCAAACAATCTTTAACAATGGCAATGGGGTTTGGTTGTAATGCAGCCGCTATTATGTCAACACGTATTATTGAATCACCACGTGAACGAATGCTTGCAATTTTAACAAACAACTTCGTTCCTTGTAACGGTCGCTGGCCTATGTTAATTTTAATGGCTTCATTATTTATGGCTGCTGGTTATACAGGTAGTATGCAAACATTAGTTACTGCTGGCGTTGTAGTTGGAATGGTTGTAATTGGTGTTATTATGACATTAACTGTTTCTTGGGTACTATCAAAAACAGCTTTAAAAGGCGTGCCAACTCACTACACTCTTGAGTTACCACCGTACCGTAAGCCAAAAGTTTGGAATACAATTGTACGTGCAACACTCGATAAATCAATTTATGTTTTAAAACGAGCTATCGTTGTAGCTGCCCCTGCGGCTGCATTAACTTGGTTACTAGCTAATATTTTCATCGGTGACACAAGCTTACTTATGTATTTTGTAAACTTCCTAGATCCATTCGCTAAAATGTTAGGACTTGATGGATTTATTTTAGCTGCGTTCATTCTTGGACTACCAGCGAATGAAATTGTTATCCCGATTTTATTAATGTCTTACTTATCAACCGGGGCTTTAACTGAAATAGATGATTTTAACCAAATTAAAAATCTATTCTTAGAAAATGGCTGGACTTGGTTAACAGCGTTAAACACAATGTTGTTCTCACTTCTTCATTTCCCATGTGGAACAACACTGGTTAACATATATAAAGAAACAAAAAGTGCAAAATGGACATTCTTATCGTTTGCAATCCCTACCGTTATCGCCATTGTTGTAACATTCCTCTCTACACAATTGGTACATTGGTTAGGGCTTGTATAAGCAAAGCATACATAGAAGGTATCCCCCTTCACATATGCTTTGCGCGAAAGAAACCTGAGATTATTCAGGTTTCTTTTTTTGTATATCAGTATTCCAAGGCTGTGCTCCATACGTTGTGAGTTTCTTATGAATAAAGTATATTGCTCCCGGAAGAACCGCCATTAATATCGTGCAACTAATCCCTAATCCAGTAAACAACTTCCATCACCTTATTTCACTTTCTTTGGTAAAGCTGAACCTGAATGTTCAATTGTTGGATCAACATGAACGTGAATTTCAGCATTACTAAAATAATTCTGGCCTTGATCCCAATTTTTACTTATTTTTTTCCACTCTTTATAATTATGCCTCTTATATACCTCTCCTAATTCCAATACATCTACCTTATATTTTTTTTGAACAAGCTGTATAGACTTTTCAATACGCTTCGTCATTTCCTTTGAAATCTCTTTCTTTAAAAGTTTTTCATTCATCACTTGTTTCGGTTCATTAAAATGTAACTCAGCTAATATGCCTTCTGTGGACAAATGAATATCAAACTTCGGTTTTGTAGCATTTTCAGTAGAAACCTGGATCTTTCGGCGCAACTTATGAATTTCATATGTAATGAGCTGATTCTTTTTACGAACAGTAAAGAAACCCCCAATTTTTTTACCTATTATATAGTTCATTCCTAATGTTTGTTCTCCACTCAAAGTTCCAACGCACTTATTATCCTTTCCACGAACCAATGCCGCTCCTTCCATTTGCACACCTTGTTTTGTTAGCCCTAAAAGAGGTAATGCAAAACTTCGATTTGCAATCATTTTCCCCTGCACTTCACCAATTCTCGCCGCCTCAATCATTTGAGCGTTTTTCGGAGGATGTTCAGCTAACATATCAATATACTGTGCCGGTAAATTTTCAGGTTTTGCACTCTGTTTTAAAATAGATTCTGCATCTTTCTCAGAAACAAACAAACGAATATTTCTTCTCATTTCATGATCACGAATATATACATCTAACGTATTTTGCAAAACATACGGATTCGCCAGTAATTCTTCCGAAAAAATAATCACTTGTATATGTGGAAAAAATAATGTTCGACTAATTTTTTTAGCAATAATTCGGATTTGCTCAAAGACACTATCTGCTTTTGCACTCACATTAATATAATTTTCACTACCTCCATCGCCCTGTCCACCTTGTTGTGCTAACTTACTGGGAAGTACCATCTGATACGTCCCTTTCATAATCGGATTTGATTTCTTTTTTTTCACAATATCGTAAGCTGCGCCTACTACAAATCCTCTTTCTTCTATTTCTTCTAGTTCAGAGCACCCACTTATAGATCCAGCTAAAACCATAACCATTATAATTTTAAGAAGGTGTTTCATTTCTACCATTCCTTCTTTTTATTTTATATACAATCAAAACTAACAAAGGAGCTAATACGACAAACCCCATATCTATCCACGCTAAATACGTTCCGTAACTTGATAACGTATCTAAATTACCAGGGAGCATATTCACCATAAAAATAATAGGAGCACTTACGAAAATAAAAATATGTTTCTTCACTTTCGGAAACATAGCACAAAACAATAAAGATGCGACGTCATAATACATTGCTGTCGTGTTATAAATAGTAATAATCCAAGTCGTAAAAAAAATCGCATCAAATCTTTCTAAAAATCCCCCACCAATTTCAATTTCTTTCCCTAATTCAATCGTTGGATATGTCAATCCACGAGTTGTCATATACGTAAAAACACTAATACAAGTTACATAAATTAAAATGTATGAGAGCACATTTACTATCACGGCTTTTGCAACTGCCATTGGTGCCTTTTTCGCTGTCTTATCATTCAACAACACAGCATAAAACAGAGCTACCTCAAATCCAATAAATGTGAATATAGAATTTTTAACCCCAACAGCGTATTGACTTACTTTCGTTTGAAAAGCTGGAAATAAATTATTTATTTCCATTAAATTTATATTTAATAAAGAAAGAAGCATTATCGCAATTAAAACAATAGGTAAGAACATAACATTTAATCGTAATAAAGCTGCTCTCGATCCTGCTATTCCATAAATAACAACTAATAAGAAGAAGAAAGATAGTAGCTGTACCGGCGTATCACTAAATAAATACGTTTGCGAAATAATTGCAATCATTCGCGATTCATATGCAGTCAAAGCAGCAAACGTCAATACTAAAATACTACTAATTGTGTATGCAACAGGCTTCGTCAAATGTGTACTTGTATATTGAACAAAGTTTTGTTTCGGAAATAAAATAGCCACCCTCGTTACAAACCAGCCTAAAACTGCACATATCAATCCACCCAAAAGCAAAATAATCCAACCATCTGAAAATAAAGTTTGGTTGGCAATATCCCTCGGCATAGATAATGCGCCTATACCAATAATGGTCGATGATACCGCAAACCCAATTTCCCGAGATCCAATTTCTTCATCGCCATACTCAAATGGTTTCAATTATTCTCCCTCCTTTGGACGTATTGTAGAATCTTTCGTTTGTAAATACTCTGGTCTATCTTTCAACATCGATTTTGGCATGCGAATAAACTCTTCTTTCCAATCTTTATAAAATGCAGGAGCAATTGGAGTTGTATACGGTACACCAACACTTGTTAAATTTGTAATATGAACAGCAAGCGCAATAAGAGCTAGAATGATTCCATACAATCCAAAAGCAGTCGCCGCTAAAACAAAGACAAAAAGTAAAATCCGAAACGTAATCGTAATACTATATACAGGCAGTGAAAATGTAGCAATTGCAGTAACTGCAATAATAATTACTAAAAATGGATTTACAATCCCTGCGTTCACCGCAGCTTCTCCAATTACAAGACCACCTACAATCCCAATTGTTTGTCCCATCGGTTTTGGCAACCTAATTCCCGCTTCTCGTATTAACTCCATCGTTAATGCCATCATTAACGTTTCTATATAGGCGGGAAACGGAACACCTTCCCTTGCCCCAGCAATTGAATACGCCAGTTTAGAAGGGATAAGTCCTTGGTGATATGATACGAGAGCTACATACATCGCTGGCATTAAAACTGCAACTATTCCAGAACCCATCCGCAAAATTCTTAATAAAGTCCCAATTACCCACCGCTCATAATGATCTTCCACAGATTGAAAAATATCAACAAATACTAGCGGAGCTATAAGCGCAAACGGTGATCCATCCACCAAAATAGCTGCCTTTCCTTTCGCTAATGAGGCCACAATATTATCAGGCCTTTCCGTATTCAAAAACTGCGGAAACGGCGACAAATTATTATCTTGAATTAATTGCTCAATTGTACCCGTCTCAAAAACGACATCTGTCACTATTGATTGAAGACGCCGATCTAGTTCTTTTACAATGTAAGGATTAATAATGTCTTCTATATATACTAAAGTCACTTCTTTTTGGGATCTCTTCCCCATAATATAAGATTGAAATCTCAGCTTCGGGTCACGTAAACTACGGCGAATTAACATTTTATTCACGTTAATATCTTCATTTAATCCAATCCTCGGTCCACGTATTAAATCTTCTGTTACTGGCGGTTCTAAACTTCTTTTTTCCCAAGCTCTACTATTAATCACGATAGCGGTTTGAATATTATCGATTAATATAACTGTATCTCCTGCTAAAATCGCATTTATAATATCCGGAAACGTTGTCTTCTTACCAACTTCTGCAATAGAAATAAAACGATCCAATAACGTTTGAACAACAGCTGCTTCATTTGAAACTTCTTCATATTGCAGTGTACGAACGACGTATTTATAAACATTATCCTTATCTGTTAATCCACATAAAAACACAACCGCACAACGTGTAAGACTACCTGCAAGAGCAACTTCCCTAATTGTTAAATCATTAGGCGAACCTAACTCATCCCTAATTTCTTTCATAATTTCAAATAAGTTACCTTTTAACTCTAACAATTCCCCCACCTAACTTCCTTTTCAACAAGTTTTTAGTTAGATTCCGCTATTAGAAGGAAATATATACAAAAAAGAGCTATCTCTTTTTTGTAGATAGCTCTAATACAAGGATTACTTTTCTACTATTATATTGTCTTTCTTTATCGATACACTTTTCGTGAACCAACTAACGATAAACATCACAATCATATTCATTAACAATGCGACTATGCCTACATTTAAATCTTTTATATATTGAGGGAAAGCTGGAAACATCGTAGCTATAGTTGAACCAGATAAAGTAATATATGCGACCACTAACAACCCAATCCCCATTCCTGCAATTGCCCCTTGCTTCGTAATAACTTGACGTGGAAACAAACTACATACAAGTGCAGGGAAAAGTTGTGTCACTATACTATATCCCATTAAAAGAAGTGCCCCTATCGTTTCTCCACCTTTAAAAGTGAACAAAACAGCTACAAGCGTTACTACAGGAACAAATAATTTCGCAGCTTTTGCAACTTGTCGATCCGAAGCAGATGGGACCATTGTTCGGTAAATGTTTTTTGCTAATAAAGTCGACGCCGCCATAACAAGCATGGAACCCGGAACTAATGCTGTTAATACTCCTGCACTACCAATAATCCCAATAAACCATGGATCAAATGTTTGAAGAGCGAGACGGAATAACGAAAGGTCTACATCCCCTCCCTTTAACCCTGGAACTTGCAGTATAGCAGCAAAACCTGCAAAGAATACGAAAAGCAGTACTAAAGAATAAAGGGGCATGATAGCCGCGTTTTTCCTAAATACTTTTTCATTTTTTGCAGAGAAAGCAGAAGCAAATGTATGGGGCCACATATAGAAACCGAGAGCTGTTAATACAATAGTAGAAACAAACCAAGAAATGCTCATCCCTTCATCAGGTAAAGATAAAAATCCTGGTTTCGCTGCTTCTACCGCTTCAAACATCGGCTGAAATCCCCCATAATAATGGTACGGTAAATATATACCTAAAAACATAACGATAAACAGTATCATAATATCCTTCAAAGCGGCTGTCCAAGCAGAGCCGTGTATACCTGAAACCATTACATATATCGTTATAACAATTGCACCAATCCACACTGCAATAACCGGTGATACCCTTCCGTAAGATGCTTCCGAAACGATAATTCCTAGTCCTTTTAACTGTAAAACAAGGTATGGAATAATCGAAATAACCCCAATGACAGAAACGATAATGCCAAGTGTCTGACTCTTATATTTCTTCACAAAAAAATCTGGCTGCGAAACAAGATTATGTTCTTTCGCATACTTCCAAACTGGTGGCAATAAAAAGTAAGATAAAATATACGCTAGTGCACCATAACCTAAAATATAGAAAGTAGGCGCTCCTTTACTATACGCCCATCCACTTCCGCCTAGAAATGTGAAAGTCGTATAAATTTCACCTGCCATCAGTAGAAAAACAAAAATAGTGCCAAATCCTCTTCCACCAACTGACCATTGCTCTAAATTCATATCTTTTCCATGTTGTGCCCGAATTCCTAAAAATAGTGCGAGAAACAAAAATAATATGATGATAAGTAATGCGGTCATTTCACATCCCCCTTATTAGCAGGATCAAATACGTACACAAGTCCCATACAAAGAGACGTAATGAGCACCGATAATAATACCCAAAATAATAAGAATGGCATCCCCAATACGTAAGGAGTAACTGAATTAGCAAATACGGGTCCAATAACTAAACAAAAAACTGGAATAAGCGCTAATACGTGTATTTTCTTCATCTCATTCTCCTTTACTTATAAAATTCATAATGGATGACACAAAGACTTCCACTCCAATCGGTAATGCATCTTCATCAATCGTAAAACGAGGATGATGATGAGGATATATAATTCCTTTCTCGTTATTTCCCGCTCCGATAAAAAAGAATGTACCTGGCGCCTTTTGTAAAAACGCTGAAAAATCTTCTCCAGCCATCGTCGGCTGTAAACGAGTAACTTGCTCTCTTCCATAAAGCTGTAATGCTGTTTGCTCAATAATCTCTGTAACTTCATAATCATTTACTACTGGTCGATATCCATATTCATAAGAAAATGTATATTTCGCCCCGTAAGATTCCGTCACATGCTTCACAATCCATTCAATCCTTTTCTCTGTTTCTTCTCGCAACTCATGTCTTAAACTCCGCACTGTCCCTTCAATCTCCGCTTGTTCTGGAATCACATTATGGGTTGTCCCAGCATGAAATTGCGTAACAGATACTACAAGGGGATCTAACGGATTCGTGAGGCGAGATACAATGTGCTGAAGTTGCGAAACAACTTGTGTACCGATTGCAATACTATCAACCGTTTCATGAGGAATTCCAGCATGTCCACCTTTTCCTTCTATCGTAATTTTAAAAACATCTGGGGCTGCCATTGCAGGACCATAAATTACACCTATTTTACCAACCTCTAACGATGCCCAAAGGTGAGCACCAATAATATAATCCACACATTCCATTACACCCGCTGCAACCATTTCCTCTGCACCACCAGGAAAGTTTTCTTCTGCATGTTGGAAGAGAAAACGAATCTCTCCTTTAATCTTCTCTCTTTTTTCTACTAACTTATGTACGACCCCAAGTAATATCGCTATATGTCCATCATGGCCACATGCATGCATCACACCTGGATATGTAGAAATAAAATCAAACTCATTTTCTTCATGAATAGGAAGAGCGTCCATGTCAGCACGAACCGCGATGGTTTTACCAGGTTGCTTACCAATTAACCTTGCCATTACACTATATTTAGTAGGTCTTGACACTTCTAAATATGGGATTTTTCGAAGTATATCGAATACAAACTTTGATGTTTTTTCTTCTTGAAAAGATAACTCTGGATACCTATGAAAATGCCTTCTCCACTCAATTAATTGATTTTTCGATAAAACCAGTTCCTTTGCAACATCCATTTCTCTTCGCCCCTTCTTCACCAAGTTAAATGTTATTATAACGTGAATTGTTAACTTTTAAAAGAATCTTCTGAATTTTCCGTTATAATAACTTAAAAATAAAAAGCCATCAAAAAGATGACTTTTTCAGTATTATAAAATAGTAATCGCTTGTTTCCCCATTTGCTCCCAAGCTTTCTCAAACTCTGCTCGCGGAACAGCAAAACGCGGATTGTTTTTAAGTGGATCATTTACATATACAAAGTTTTGATCATACCCAACTATTACTACACTATGTTCATAATATGTAATTTTCACTTCGCCAGATCTTGTATTCCATGTTTCAAAACTACTCTCGGCTAGTGGCTTAAACGTTGTATTAATAATGACCCATACTGGCGAACCGGAACTAACTACTTTATACATATCTTGCACGTCTCTACCTGTTAAATTAACTACTTTTTCAGGAGCATATTTTTCTGCTAAATTAAAAATGGGTTGATTATATACACCATATCCTGGCTCTGTCTTCGTATAAATATTTCCAACGAACCCCTCATAAGGATTTCCACGTAAACCATTTTGTTCAAATGGAACACGATGAATTTCGCTAGCAAGTTGCATCTTATCTACTTGTATACCTTTATATTGTAGCAACATAGCCAAACTTGTAACTTCACATCCACGAGGTAATTCTGGTAACTGCTTTATAAACGGAACATTTTCAATCATAGTCGCTTCTTTCATTTCAGATAGAAACTCTAAACGGAACACTTGCGCCTTTTGTATAATTTTATCTTTCCCTATAAAAAACGCAGCAGCAAATATAATTCCAAAAACAAAAAGATATTTTAACTTTTTCATTTTAAACAAAACTCCATTAATTATTATTTTACAGACATACCTCTTATCATTGTACCTTTCTTCTTACTAGTTTGCTAGAAAGATTCTATGAATTATTGTTCACACTTTCATCGTTATAAAATTCTAATTATTTTTAATAAAAAGAAAAAACAATATACTTTTCTGAATATTTTTGCTAAAATCAAAATAATTAACATAGTGAAGATATCACCTTGTTAATAAAAACATTCTTAGAGTATTTAGTCATAGTTCGCATTTTTACATACTCCACTCATTTCATAATAAATAAGCCGAGTATGTGTCACATCCCCCACTAATGATTAAAAACTCGGAATGAAAATCAATTCATACATACAAGAAAATAACGAGGTGAGGGGCATATGAATCAACAAGTAGAACACACAGATTTAAAACGAACAATGAAAAGTAGACACCTATTTATGATTGCACTTGGTGGTGTTATCGGAACTGGCCTATTTATGGGATCTGGTCAAATCGTCCATAACGCCGGTCCTGGTGGTGCTATTCTTGCATTTTTAGTCGGTGGATTTGTTATGTATTTAACGATGTTATGTCTTGGTGAATTATCAGTTGCTATGCCAGAAGCAGGTTCATTCCAAAGCTATGCAAGCAAATTTATTTCACCTGGTTTTGGATTTGTTGTCGGTTGGATGTATTGGTTAAATTGGGCTGTTACAGTTGGGGTAGAGTTAACAACTGTAAGTATTTTAATGAAACGTTGGTTTCCAGACGTTTCTTCGTGGATTTGGTGTGTTACATTTGCAGCAGCACTCTTTCTTGTAAACGCATTATCAGCAAAGGCATATGCAGAAGCAGAATTTTGGTTCGCAAGTGTAAAAGTCGCAACCATTGTTATTTTCATCGTACTCGGTGGTGCAGTTATGTTCGGTCTACTAGACTTTAATGGAAAACCAGCGCCAATGCTTCACAATTTCACTGAAAATGGCGGATTATTTCCAAATGGTGCATTAGCTGTTCTTCTTACGATGATTACAGTAAATTACTCCTTCCAAGGAACAGAATTAATCGGAATTGCTTCAGGAGAAAGTGAAAACCCTGAAAAAACAATTCCAAAAGCGATTAAAAATACCATTTGGCGAACTCTCTTCTTCTTCGTCCTAGCAATATCAGTTGTTGTAGGTTTACTCCCATGGCAAGAGGCTAATCTAGTCGAAAGTCCATTTGTACTTGTATTTGATGTAGCCGGTGTTCCATATGCAGCTGACATTATGAACTTTGTTATTATTACAGCAGTATTATCCGTAGCCAATTCTGGTCTATACGCAAATTCTCGTATGCTTTGGGCGATGGCAAAACAAGGAATGGCAAGTCCAGCTTTTACGAAGTTAACTAAAAAAGGAGTGCCACTAAACGCATTAATTTTCAGTCTAATTTTTGCAAGTTTGTCTCTATTAACAAGTATATTTGCGGCAGATACTGTCTTTTTAGTTTTAACATCTATTGCAGCTATGGCCGCTGTCGTAGTTTGGATGTCAATCGCAGCTTCACAGTTTTTCTTCCGTAGAAATTTCTTAAAAAACGGCGGGGACATTAATGATTTAAAATATCGCACACCGCTTTATCCAATCGTTCCAATCGTAGCATTCTCACTCAATTTCATTACATTTGTTAGTTTAGCTTTCATTCCAGATCAGAGAATTGCTCTTTATTGTGGTATTCCATTTATGATTTTTTGTTACATTTTATACCAATTAAAATATAAAAAAGTTGTCACATTTGAACAACAAATAAATCTAAAAAAAGAAGTAAACTAAATATACAAAATATTCAGCTATCTTCCTTATCATAAGATAGCTTTTTTCTATTTCTTGGATATCTTGGTATAACTTTATTTATCTTAAAATTTCCACAATCACGTTTTTCACTGGAAAATGGTTTACAATGTTATCAAGTTACAAATGATATTCACCTTAAAAAGTGTGCATTTGTGTCTATTTTTTAACAATATCACAAAAACTATTGCCATCTATAAATTAATAGGTTTATATTGTTTTATTGGCATAGTTTCAATCCAAGGAGAAAGGAGATTTTCAATCGTGCAACTAAAGAAAACGTTTTGGAAGCTGGCTTCGCTTCTTCCGTTATCATTACTTCTGTTCCTCGGCGGCTGTGATAAGAAACTCGCAGTATTAAATCCGCAAGGACCTGTTGCAAAAGCACAGTATGATTTAATTGTTTGGTCATTCTTGCTTATGTCATTAATTATCGCAATTGTATTCATCTTGTTTACAGTCATCTTGATTCGTTATCGTGAAAAACCAGAGAATATGGACTACGAGCCACCTGAACAACACGGTAACACATTATTAGAAATTATTTGGACGCTTGTTCCTGTTATTATCGTTATCGCATTATCGATTCCAACAGTAAAAGCAACTTATGCTTCGGAAGAGGTTCCGGCAGAGTCCAAACATATTAAACCAGTTGAGATTTATGTTACATCTGCAAACTGGAAATGGTTATTCAGTTACCCAGAGGAAAAAATTGAAACCGTTAACTATTTAAACATCCCAGCCGGTGTACCAATTCAATTCAAACTGACTTCTGTCGGTCCAATGAATGCTTTCTGGGTACCAGAACTTGGTGGTATGAAGTACACTATGGATGGCATGATTATGGATCTTTATTTACAAGCTGATAAGCCTGGTTCTTACCTAGGCCGTAGTGCGAACTTCTCTGGTGAAGGATTCACACATATGGAGTTCGAAGTTGAAGCAAAAACTAAAGAGAAATATGACAAGTGGGTTAAAGAAGTACAACAAACTGCTCCTAAACTAACAGAAGATAAGTACAACGAAATTGTTAAACCTGGTGTAGTTGGTCGTATGACATTCTCTAGTCACCACTTAAGTTATGTAGATCCAAAATCACTTGAATATTGTGATTACAACTACTACAAAAACAAAAAATAATAGCTATTATTCCAACAGATTGGAGTGAACACAGTGAAGCTTGATGAATTCTTTGTCACAGGTGACCCGATTATTTACGGTGCAGACGCTTCTATCGTTCTTGTGACATTAGCAATCATTTTCGTACTAACAAAGTATAAAAAATGGAAATGGCTTTGGGACGAATGGTTAACAACTGTTGACCATAAAAAAATTGGGGCCATGTATATTATTTCTGCGGTTATCATGTTATTCCGTGGTGGTATGGACGGTTTAATGATCCGTGCACAGTTAACATTCCCAGAAACAACTTATTTAAATGCTGAACATTATAACGGAATCTTCACAACACACGGTACAGTTATGATTCTTTTCATGGCGATGCCATTCGTTATGGGATTAATGAACCTTGTAGTACCATTACAAATTGGTGCTCGTGACGTTGCATATCCGTTCTTAAATGCTTTAAGTTTCTGGTTATTCTTTGTCGGAGCAATGTTATTCAACATCGCTTTCGTAATCGGTGGTTCTCCAGACGCTGGGTGGACTTCTTACTTCCCAATGGCAGGTACAGAGTTTACTTCTGGTGTAGGAAATAACTACTACGCAATTGCATTACAGATTTCAGGTCTCGGTACGCTAATGACCGGTATTAACTTCCTTGTTACTATCTTAAAAATGCGTACACCTGGTATGACTTTAATGAGAATGCCAATGTTTACTTGGTCAATCTTAATTACAACAGTTATCATTATTTTCGCTTTCCCAGTATTAACAGTTGCTCTTGCATTAATGACATTTGACCGTCTATTCGATGCTCACTTCTTTACGATGGCGAGCGGCGGTATGCCAATGTTATGGGCCAACCTATTCTGGGTATGGGGTCACCCTGAAGTATATATCGTTATTTTACCGGCATTCGGTATTTTCTCTGAAATCATTAGTACATTCTCACGTAAACGTCTATTCGGTTACAGTGCGATGGTATACTCAATGGTTGCAATTTCTTTACTAAGTTTCGTCGTATGGCTTCATCACTTCTTCACGATGGGTGCAGGTCCAGCGGTTAACTCATTCTTCTCGATTTCGACAATGGCGATTTCGATTCCAACCGGGGTTAAGATCTTTAACTGGTTGTTTACACTGTATAAAGGACGTATTCGTTTTACAGTTCCAATGCTTTGGTCATTGGCATTTATTCCAAACTTCGTAGTCGGTGGGGTTACAGGGGTTATGCTTGGTATGGCAGCAGCTGATTATCAGTACCATAACAGCTACTTCCTAATTGCTCACTTCCACTACGTATTAATCGCAGGTACAGTATTCGCTATGCTTGCTGGATTCACATTCTGGTATCCAAAAATGACTGGTCATATGTTAAACGAACGCCTAGGTAAATGGACATTCTGGATCTTTATGAGCGGATTCAATATCTGTTTCTTCCCAATGTACTTCTTAGGTTTAGACGGTATGACTCGTCGTATGTACACTTACTCTGAAAGTCTTGGATGGGGATGGTTAAACCAAATTGCATCTGTTGGTGCGGTAATGATGGGTATTGGTTTCCTAATTCTTTGTTACAACGTAATTTGGAGTGCTCGTCACGGTGAACGTGACACAACTGGAGATCCATGGGATGGCCGTACACTTGAATGGGCAACTCAATCTCCTGTACAACATTACAACTTCGCGAAACTTCCTGAAATCAAAGAAGCTGATGCTTTCTGGTACATGAAAAAACGCGGAGAAACAGTTACACCAGCAGCAGAAGATATCAAACCAATTCACATGCCAAGTAACTCTGGTGTGCCTATTATTGCGTCTTTATTCTTCGGTCTTGCAGGTTTCGCATTAGTATTTAGCTGGTTCTGGCTTGCAGCAATCGGTGGCGTTGGTATTTTAGCTTGCTTAATCTATCGTTCATTCGATTATGATGATGGCTACTACGTAAGTGTTGATGAAATTAAAGAAACAGAACATATAGCATGAGAGGTGAAATGATATGGCGGCTTTAGATAAAAGCTTACCTTTGGAATATCAATCCGAGCAAAGCAGATTGAATATCCTAGGATTTTGGATTTTTCTTGGGGCTGAAATTATGCTGTTCGCAACACTTTTCGCCTCTTATCTAGTACTTGCTGGTCGTACGGCAGATGGCCCAACTCCAGCGCAACTGTTTGAACTTAAAACGCTTTTAATTCAAACATTACTACTTTTAACAAGTAGTTTCACATGTGGTATCGTAATTCACGAAATGCGTAAGCACAACCAAAAAGCAATGCTTGGATGGTTCATCCTTACATTACTTTTAGGTGCAGGTTTCCTATTCTTTGAAATCGAAGAGTTCATTATGTACATCGGTGAAGGCGCAACAATTCAAACAAGTGCTTTCCTATCTGCATTCTTCGTTCTTCTTGGAACGCACGGAGCCCACGTAACAGGCGGTATCATTTGGGCAATTTGTGTTATTATCCAAATTTTAAAACGAGGTTTAACACCAGTTACAGCTCGTAAAGTATTTATTATCAGCTTATACTGGCATTTCCTTGATCTTGTTTGGGTCTTTATTTACACACTAGTTTACTTGAACGGGATGGTGGCGTAAATGGGTCAAAATAACAACCAAGCAAACGGGCATGCGCATAGCGGATTCCCTTGGTCACACGTTTTCGGATTTATTTTATCGCTTGCACTAACGTTTCTAGCGTTATACGTGGCACTTTATACAAACTTGCCACTTTCAACAATCTTAACAACTATTATCGTAATGGCTGTTGCGCAAGCGTTGTTACAATTAATTATGTTCATGCATTTAAAAGAAGGAGAAGGAAGAGTTCAAATTCTTACTATGATATACAGTTTCTTCGTTGCAACTGCAACAGTTGGTTTAACTGTATGGATCTTCTTCTCAATGTAATGTACATGAAAAAGACTGCTGAGATTCCTCAGCAGTCTTTTTTTATCCCGCATTAACGAGCAGTAACCCACTGATTAAAGTCTCACTTTATCCCCTCCCCTATCACATCCACATTACGGCATCAACAGCAGAATCATGAAAAATATACTTATTATGACAAATGTTAAGAAAACTCTTTCTTTATGAAATCGAATCCATATGCGTTGATTTTCTACCTATTATATGGCTAAATAGGTACTATATTTATTTGAAGGGAGAGAACGCAATGGAACATCATACTTCTGTTCTATCACTTATGGTTGTAGTTGCAATCGCGTTTTTCGTTCCCCTTTTGTTACAACGCTTTAAATTAAAAGCACTTCCTGTCGTTGTTGCAGAAATCATCGCAGGAATCTTTGTAGGTAAAAGTGGGTTTAATATTATTGAGCCAGATATGTGGCTTCAAGTCTTATCGACACTAGGATTTATCTTCTTAATGTTCTTAAGCGGTTTAGAAATTGATTTTTCTATCTTTAAACAAAAAGGGAAAAAGAATACGACAAACGAACCAAACACATTCCAAGCAGCAAGCATTATCTTTTTATTTATTTTCATCTTATCTTATGCCCTATCATTACTATTCGTATGGCTAGGATTCGTAGATAATGCAATGTTTATGACTTTAATTATTTCCACTATTTCTTTAGGTGTTGTTGTACCAACATTAAAAGAAAATAACTTAGGAAAAACGGCAATCGGCCAAATCATTTTATTAGTCGCTGTTATTGCAGATTTAGTTACAATGATTTTACTCGCTGTATTTGTCGGATTAAATTCCGAAAGCGGTCAAAGCATGTGGCTCCTTCTTCTTCTATTCGGCGCTGGTATTGTTATTTACTTCGTTGCAAAACGCTTTAAAAACATTCCATACTTAGATAGCTTAAAAGCTGGTAGTGTACAAATTGATACACGAGCTGTTTTTGCACTCATCTTAATATTAGTTGGGTTATCTGAATCTGTTGGAGCTGAAAATATTTTAGGTGCCTTCTTAGCAGGGGTACTTGTATCGTTATTATCACCAAATGAAGATATGGTTGAAAAACTGGATTCCATCGGATATGGTTTCTTCATTCCTATTTTCTTCGTGATGGTTGGTGTAAACTTAGAGGTTTGGTCTATTTTCAAAGAACCTTCTAGCATGCTAATGATTCCAATTTTAATTGTGGGACTCTTTATATCAAAACTGCTACCATCACTCGTTTTACGAAAATGGTACCCACGTAATATCGTACTGGGAAGTGCCATCTTATTAACATCGACACTTTCTTTAGTTATTGCAGCCGCACAAATTGGTGAAAAACTAGGGATCATCAGTCCAAGCTTATCTGCTTCCCTTATTTTAAGCGCAGTTATTACTTGTATTTTTGCACCTATATTATTTAAAAAAATGTTCCCAAAAGTAGAAACACCAAAACCAAAAGTTTCTATTATTGGCGCAAGCAGAATTACCCTTCCGTTATCACTTGATTTAAAACGAGAAGATTATGACGTAACACTATATATGATGCGTCAAAATAAAATAAATGATGAGGAAGCGAAATCGCATGACTTCCCTATCGTGAAATTAGATGACATCACAATTGCATCATTAACTGAACAAACAGCGTTTCATGCAGACCGCGTTGTTGTTGCAACAAGCGATGATGAACAAAACTTATTATTAGCAGAACATGCAAAAGAGCTAGGTGTTGAACATGTTATTGCAAGTGTAGAAGATCCACTTCTACAAGAAAAAGCAACGCAAGAACATATCGCCGTATTCTCAACAATTAACTCTACACGTATTCTATTACGTGCACTAATTGATAAACCGAGTCTCGTTCGCTTAATTACAACAGCAAACGAAACAGTCCGTGAAGTGGAACTACGGAGTAATAAATATAACGGCGTTGCACTTCGTCGCCTTCCATTTTTAGGCGATGTACTCGTCATTCAAATTTATCGTGGGAATAAAGCATTAATCCCACATGGTGATACAAGCCTACAACACGGCGATACATTACTTGTAACTGGCTCAAAAGAACACATCGATACACTAAAAAGCATATTAGAATAGAAAAATGCCCCTCACATAATTGAGGGGCATTTTTTTCCATTTTATATGGTAAAATGTTACTATCATATATTATGAGGATGGATCACATTATGTCTATTGTAACTTTAGCTCTCTTATTATTAGCGGAAGTACTCGTTGCCATTATTCTCATCGGTGTTAGCATTGAAATTTGTAGTTACGGATGGAAAAAATCAAATGGAATAAAATACTCTTGCCTCCTACTTTCACTCCTTCTCGGAACTGCTAGCATACTCGGACTTTTCGCCGCACCTGCCTATTTCTTTATACAACTAACAGAAAAAGCCTTATAGGAAAGGATGTTAATATGATTACTGTGAAAAATATTGATGGATCTAAAACTTACGTATTACGTCAAAAAATTTTACGCCCGAGTCAAACGTTAACAGATTGTAAATACTCTTCCGACTATGAAACAGATACCTTTCACTTAGGCGCATTTATAAACGATGAACTTATTAGTATCGCTTCCTTCTCAAAAGAAATATACCCTGACTTACCAGCAGATATGCATTATCGTCTACGAGGAATGGCAACATTACCTGAGTTTCGCAATAACCGTGCTGGAAGCTCATTAATTCAGAAGGCGGAACAAATCTTGCAAGAACGTCAAGCAAATATTTTATGGTGTAATGGCCGAGTTACTGTAGCTGACTATTACAAGCGCTTAGGCTTTCAGGAACATGGTGAGATATTTGAAATTGAACCGATTGGCCTTCATAAAGTACTGTATAAAAAGATATAAGAAAAGCTTTCCGCAATATGGGAAAGCTTTTCTTATATTTCAATCTTCACTTTTTATTTTTTTCATATATATGTATATAAACAAACTAGGAACTAAAAAACAAGCAAACATAATAAGCCCTGTCATACTAATTTCCTTTATCGAAATATCTGGTGTTACAATAATACAAATAGCTAAAATCCCAATAACAATACCTACTGGAATGAATAATAACTTCATAAAATAACTGCGCGATACTCCCCCTGTATGCTCATACACTTCCACTGAATTTTTCAGATTTAAAAAGTTTATAACTATTATCCCGCCCATAAATACCATTAATAAATCCGAAACACTTTCATATCCTGCACCTTGCAAAACGTAGCGATAAAAAACAATACCTAGTATGATAATATTTTGTAAGATAAAAACTAATCTAATATGTTTTAGCCCCTCAATCATTAAACGTTCATCTTTCACGATTTTCATCCCCTCACTCCTTGTCCTCCCAAAACAAATCATTCAATGTTTTATCTACCGCATAACAAATTTTTAAACATAAATCTAAAGACGGGTTGTATTTCCCCTTCTCAATTAAACTAATCGTTTGCCTTGTAACGCCTACTTTTTCTGCTAATTGTTGCTGTGTTAAATCTAACTGAACACGCGCGACTTTTATTTTACTTACAGCCATTCATGTTCCTCCTCTACTCTTAGTGTAACATATATATTCCATTAAGTAATTTATAATTTACGTAATTGATTTAAGTTTCACTTTATTATACACAAAAAAGGAGCCTCTCATAAGAAGCCCCCTCTCCTATATCTATATTATAAGAATAAATGACATCCAAATAAAATTGTAAATAAGTATAGTAACGGATGTACTTCCATCCCTTTCCCTTTCACAATTTTTAAGACTGGATACACTAAAAATCCAATCGCAATTCCATTCGCAATACTAGACGTTAACGGAATACCAACGAAAATTAAAAATGCTGGTAATGCATCTTCAAATTCATTCCAATTAATATCACGAAGACTTTGCGCCATTAAACTACCTACAATAATTAATGAAGGAGCTGTAATAGCAGCTACACTTGATAAAGAAGCAATCACAGGGCTGAAGAATGCCGTTATAATCGTTAGGCCGACTACTACAATACCTGTTAATCCTGTTTTACCACCCGCAGCAATACCCGCTGATGATTCAATCGTCGCTGCTGTTGGGCTTGTTCCAAAGATAGAACCTGTAGTCCCACCAATTGCATCTGCAATAAACGCTTTACCAAAACGTTTCTCTGTATTATCTGTAATTAAACCCGCTTGTTTAATTAAACCGAGTAATGCACCTGTTGTATCAAATAACAGTACAAGTAAAAATGAAAATACAACACCATATAATCCGTATTCAATTACATCTGAAAAGGCATTGATTGGGTTTGAAACGATAATTCCCTCTGGTAAATGAGGCATCGCAACAATTTTATCCGTAAACTTCAGTTGCCCTGTAAAGAAGGCGATAACTCCTGTCACAATCATACTAATAAATAATGCACCGCTCACACGTAATGCCATTAATACCGCCGCTAATATTAAACCAATTAAAGTTAAAATAACAGCTGGAGAATGGAAGTCACCAATCGTAACTAAGTTAGATGGATGATCAACGATAATTCCAGATAGACGTAATCCAATAAAAGCAATAAATAACCCAATTCCACCTGCAATCGCATGTTTTAAACTGTCAGGAATTGCGACAATTAGCTTTTGCCTAAATGAAGTGAAAGATAATAAAAGAAAAATAATACCTGTTACAAATACTGCTGAAAACGCAATGACATATGTAATCCCCTCTGCCTGTTGAACAACAGAATAAGCAAAATACGCATTCATTCCCATAGCTGGAGCAATAACAATTGGATAGTTAGCTAAAAATGCCATACATAGCGTCCCTACAACCGTCGCAATAATAGTTGCCGTAAAAGCTTGATCAAATGGTACACCTGCATCAGATAATATTTTCGGATTGATGACAAGAATATACGCAAATGTAAAAAAAGTTGTGATGCCAGCTAAAAGCTCTTGCTTCACGGAAGTGTTATATTTTTGTAATTGAAACATGGTTATGTACCCTTCCTACATCTGAATTATTATCACACATTCTTTTCTTACTAGTATGTGAGAAAATATAATACTTAATCTTAACAATCAATAAAAAGAAGAGTCAATATATTCACTAATAGTTCGAATTTTAAGTTTAAGTCTGACAAGTACAGATGTAGTACAGCTCGTCACGATTATTTTTGTAGCATAACAGATAAAAATGTTTTATAATTTGAAATAGTTAAATATTTAGGTAGCTCATTCTACAAGGGGGATTCTTCTTATGCAGCACACAAACAAATCTGGAACTTTAAACCGTGGTTTAAAAGAACGACACATTACTTTAATGTCACTAGGTTCAGCTATTGGCGTTGGACTATTTTTAGGATCTGCTTCTGCTATTAAGCTAGCTGGCCCTTCTATTCTACTAGGTTATATGATCGCTGGACTCGTTATTTTTTTCATTATGCGAGCACTCGGAGAAATGGCAATTGAACAACCTGTTGCCGGTTCTTTTAGTAAATATGCTTATGATTACCTTGGACCACTAGCTGGCTATATTACCGGTTGGAACTACTGGTTCCTATGGGTTGTTACTTGCATGGCTGAAATTACGGCAGCTGGCATTTACATGCAGTACTGGTTCCCAGATATCCCACGCTGGACTTGGGCTTTACTCGCTCTATTATTAATGAGTGCTTTTAACTTCTTATCCGTAAAAGTATTTGGGGAACTTGAATTTTGGTTCGCTCTCATCAAAATTGTCACAATTATCTGTATGATAATTGTTGGAGCTGGTATTATTTTATTCGGATTCGGAAACGGCGGTATCGCTACCGGCATTTCAAACCTTTGGTCACATGGTGGCTGGTTCCCAAATGGTTTTTCTGGGTTACTGCTCTCTTTACAAATGGTGTTATTCGCTTATTTAGGCGTTGAATTAATCGGTGTTACAGCGGGTGAAGCTCAAAATCCGAAAAAAACACTCGCAAAAGCAATCGATAACGTATTTTGGAGAATATTACTGTTCTACGTTGGGGCTCTATTCGTTATGATGGCAATTTATCCATGGAACGAACTCGGTGAGAAAGGAAGTCCATTTGTATTAACATTCCAGCAAATCGGTATCGCAAAAGCAGCAGGTATTATTAACTTTGTCGTATTAACAGCAGCTCTTTCTTCTTGTAATGGCGGTCTATTTAGTACAGGCCGTATGCTATTTACATTGGCACAGCAAAAGAAAGCACCTGAAAGATTCGGTCGTTTAAATAAAAACGGTATTCCGAGTCAAGGAATTGTAGCAACTGCTATCGTTTTACTCATTGGCGTTATATTAAACTATCTCGTACCTGCAAAGGTATTTACATGGCTTACTAGTATTTCAACTTTCGGGGCAATTTGGACTTGGGGGATTATATTAGTCGCTCAAATTAAATTCCGTAAAGGATTATCAACTGAGAAAAAAGACAAGCTAACGTATAAAATGCCTTTACATCCATTAAGCTCTTACTTCTCACTTGGCTTCCTTGCACTTGTACTATGTATAATGGCGTATTCAGAAGATACACGAATTGCATTAATCGTTGGCCCAATTTGGCTTATTGGCTTAGCTATCGTGTATTATATGAAAGGATTTCATAAGATTGATGAAACACCTAATTCAAAGATTAGTTAAACAAGCTATCCCTTCCTTATTAATTGGAAGGGATTTTTTATTGTCTATATAAATATTTCTCAACAAAATTCACGGTATTTTTACAATTTTTTAATATTTTTTACGTTTTCCGTCTTTATTTTTTCAGAAAAATAAATTACATTATTAAAGCACATATATTTATTATTAGGGGGATTCTTCTATGAAGAATAAAAAGTGGATTACATTTTCTTTAGCAACAGCAATTACACTTAGTATGGGGAGTTCGTTCATACCGTCTACTTATGCAGAAAGCTCTGTAGACCCAGCTCCTGAAATTGCTGCAAAGGTTGTAAATCAAAATAGCGGGAAGAAAGTATTATTCGATAATACACACGGTCAAACGGCCGGGACTGCTGACTGGGTTATTGATGGTGGCTTTTCTGATTTCGGAAACGGCATTGCCCAAAATGGATATCATGTAAAAGAACTTCGTAAATCAACACCTATTACATACGACGACTTAAAAAATTACAACGTGTTTATCGTTCCAGAGGCAAATATTCCTTACAAAAAATCTGAACAAGATGCTATGCTACAATACGTGAAAAATGGCGGTAGTATCTTCTTCATTGCTGATCATTATAATGCAGATCGTAATAAAAATCGCTGGGACTCTTCTGAAGTATTTAATGGATACAGACGCGGTGCTTGGGATAATCCTGCAAAAGGAATGTCTAGTGAGGAAGTAAATTCACAAGCTATGCAAGGAGTAGAAAGCTCTGATTGGCTATCTGACAACTTCGGTATTCGCTTCCGCTACAATGCAATCGGTGATGTTGCAGCTAAAAATATTGTGTCGCCTGAACAATCATTTGGAATTACAAAAGGTGTTTCATCTGTAGCAATGCACGCTGGTTCTACTCTAGCAATTACAAACCCAAAACTAGCAAAAGGACTTGTTTATCTTCCAGAAAATCCGTCAAAATGGAATAACGCTGTTGATAGTGGTGTTTATAACGGCGGTGGCGTTGCAGAAGGTCCATATGCTGCAATCGCAAAAGTAGGACTTGGAAAAGCTGCCTTTATCGGTGATTCTTCTCCAGTTGAAGATGCATCGCCAAAATACGTTCGTGAAGATTCTGGCCAAACAAAGAAAACTTACGATGGATATAAAGAAGAAAACGATGCTATCTTACTAGAAAATATCGTAAATTGGTTATCGAAAAAAGAGACATTTACAAGTTTAGATCAAGTTAATGGTTTACAACTTGATCTACCTACTGCTTTACAAACATTCGAACAACCAAGCTTATCAACAGAACCACAACCTGAACCTTGGAGTGCACCAAACGCGGGTTACCAATGGTTTAATACAAATACATTTAAATCTGGTTCATACGGATATAACGGCGCCGTAACAGCAAATGATTATGTGATTACACGCCCTAGCATTCTACCAAACAATGAAGTGTTCCAAATAAAGATTCAAGTAAACAACTTATTACCTAATACAACTTATAATAACTATTCTTTAGGTATCTTCTCGACTGGTGGAACACAAGTAGCAAAAGTCCAAAATACAAACGGCACTTGGCCATCTACTTTCGGATATAGTAGCGCCTTCTCATTCACAACAAACAGCTTTGGTTCTGCTGAAAAAATTGTGAACGTACAACTTGATTCAAATACAACTGGACAAGCAACACTTCGTCTACGCCAAAATACAACAGCGAAATATAGTGAGGCTGTAACGATTAATAAGAAATGATGAAAAAGGCAATCCGCATGCGGATTGCCTTCTTCTCACTTCTCTTCTTTCGAGAAAAACATTCTTGAAATAACGATACCTATACTACCTACAATTAAGAATAACACAGCCCTGATCATCATCGACACTTCTGGTAAGTCCAGAAGGAATAGCTTCCCTATCGTTACGACTAACACGACTAAGCCGGCATACAATATTTCATTCATATTTTTATTCCTTCCAAGCCAAACGGCAAATAATGCATATACCATCCATAATAACGATACAGATACGCTTATTATACTTCCATCTGTAGACAGCACTTCACCGACTCTAGTAATTGCAATAAATACGATAACCATAAACCAATAGAGTGCTATAGAATAAACATATTTTCCAAAGCTCATTAACACATCTTTCGCTTGTTTCATGCAGTAATAAAATGTACCTATTAAAATAATATGAGCAACAAACCCAGCTGAAACCAAATGATCGAACGGGCTAAAAATAGTCTGTATCATTCCAATCGCGTAAATCGTCGCGCTAACATATAATTTTATTTGTTGTTTTACTTTAATAGCAGTCACCATACCGAGGAAACCTTGTAATAATAATACAATCGCTGCATTCACTAAACTATACTCATATAAAATCGCTAAACTAAATGCACCCATTGCGAAACCAAATAAAAGATTTGTAAATGTAGAATGTCTATTCTTCCTATATTCAAACATGAACATAGTAGCGTGCACGAGTGCGCTAATCATTAATCCCCATGTTGTAAATTCAGGTATTTTTGAAATGGCTAATATAAAGAGAACTGCATTCGCACTAAATATCGCCAAGCGTGGCTCTAATATAAAACTTCTCTCCATAAACATATGCCAAAATAATAGTAAGTGAATCAAACCATAAACAACCGTTAACTGTATTTGCAAATCCTCTACTAACATTGACATAATAGCAAAGAAGACAAAAAGGACAATAGCAGCAACAGCATAAGAAATCATATATAAATACTGATAACGATTTTTCAACGCATACCATAATAAGCTAAGTGTTAGTATCGTCTCATATCCAAAGAAAATATATGGATTAGGAGTCGTACTATTTAATAAGAATGGCACGAAGAAAGCTCCTACGGCTACGAATATAGTAAGATATTCCGATTGATACCTCTTCGCTACATAAATACCTAAAATGACCCATGCAATATTACATACAAACGCAACACTTGCTGGAATAAACCCATATAAATAATGCGCCGCAAATGTTGTTAAAACTATACCCGTAATACTTCCTCCTGCTAATACTAAACCCAACGCTTGCCGCTCTCGTTTAATTTGAATATCACCTATATAATAAAAACCGATTGATAGGACAATACCAAACACAATTCGTATTGCAGGTGTTAATAACCCAGCATCTACCCCTGCTTTAAATAACCAGATTACTCCAAGTAACATAATGCCAACAAATATGCGTGGTAACCAAGTTTGGCAAAACTTAATAATATTAAATGGTTCTGGTTTAAAAGCAGATATATCCACTTGTTTTACCTCACGTTCTTGCACAGGCTCTTTTATTGTAACTACTTCTTCTTTTGGTTTTTCCTCCATCACCGTTTCAATATATTCTTTCTTTTCTTTACTAACATGTCGCTGAGCATTTTCTACTTCTATTTCTTTTTGTTTTGCTTTCAATTCAAAAAGCGCTTCTTGAATTGTTTCAATTGCCGTTTCGAGCGCTTCTATTTTCTTATTTAAATCCTCCTTCATACGCTCCCCCCTCATCATTCATTCAAAATCTATATATTACCAATTATCTTTATCATACTCTTAGTCTATTCATTTTCAATACCATTTTTCCAAAAAAAGAAAGGTATTTTCCAAAATAGGAAAACACCTTTTTACTCATTTATTCTTATTTAGAACGCTACTCACGATAACGCCTATACAAACACCTATAATAGCTGGAAAAATCCACCCAACACCTTCTGTATAAAACGGAATGTATTTCAATATTGGCGTCCACTGATTCATCATCACATTTTTATTGAAAATATCAATTGCACTAAATACCGCTACAATCCCAACTGTTACTGCATATACGTATGCATACTTTCCAATATACTTATGGAATAACCCTAAAATAATAAGCGTTAATGCAACTGGATAAATAAACCCAAGAATCGGTACTGATACTTTTAAAATTTGTGTTAATCCTAAATTAGCTAAAATCATACTAACAAAACTCAATATAAATGCCCAAACTTTATACGCTACTTTCGGAAATACACTTGCGAAAAATTGACTACAAGACGTAACAAGTCCGATTGACACACATAAACACGCGATCGTAAAAATAAGACCTAATAAAACGACTCCGCCTTGTCCAAATAATGTAGTCATCACTTGCGCTAACACGTTCGCCCCATTATCAAATGTACCTAACGAACCGCTAATTGAACCAACATATCCAAGTATGACATAAATAATAGATAATAATAGTCCTGCACCAATTCCAGCAATACTCATATATTTCGCTAAACCTTTATCATCTTCAACACCTTTTGCACGAAGAGCATTTGCAATAACAATCCCAAAAATTAAAGCGGCTAGCGCATCCATCGTTAAATATCCATCTAAAAAGCCTTGGAACATAGGAGCTTGTCCATAGTTTCCAGCAGCCTCTTTCACACCGCCTACTGATGTAAACATACTCTTTATAAAAATAAGGGCAATCATACCTAATAATAACGGTGTTAAAACTTTTCCGAACAACCCCATTAATTTAGACGGTAATAAACTTAACCAGTACACAATACTAAAGAAAATAACCGTGTAACATAATAAAACTACACTTCCCGATTCTGTGAAGAACTGACCTGGTCCCATTTCAAAAGCTAAACTTCCTGCACGTGGTATACCAAGACCTGGTCCAATAAATAAATACACGATACAGGGGAAAATAATGGCGAATGAAGAATGAACCCTACCCGCTAACGTTTGAAAGCTTCCCGCTTTCGCAATAGCGATAACACCCAATATAGGAAGACCTGTTGCTGATATAATAAATCCTATTAATGAAATCCACACATGTTCTCCTGCTTCATACCCAAGGAAAGGTGGGAATATAAGATTCCCTGCTCCAAAGAACATCGAGAATAACATAAGGCTAATCAGTAAAATTTCTTTTTTCTGTAACAATTTCATTTGTTTCTCCTTCTTTAATTTCATCTTTTATGAAATCAATTTCACATATAAAAAAGTGCAATAATCCGCTTCCTAACAAAGAAAACATAGTCCATAGTCTAACATAAAAGAAACACCCATTCTATAGCTATCCCTCTTTTCCAATTTCTTCTGAAAAATCAACCTTTATTGACTTATAATAGTTAATAAGGTAAAATATTAAATGTACAAAATTATTAACTTTGTTTTTGTTTGTGTCAGGAGGAAAATAACATGGAATCAACGATACAACTAGAAAGAGAACAACAAAGAAAAAAGAAACATCCTCCAGGTTTATACTTACTCTTCTTTACAGAAATGTGGGAAAGATTTAGTTACTATGGATTACGAGGATTATTAACATTATATTTAACGACAGCTTTAGTAAGCGGTGGTCTTGGGTTTAGTCCTGCGTGGGCACTCTCCATTTACGGATTTTACACTGGAGCCTGTTATTTCACACCAATGATTGGTGGATACTTAACAGACCGGTTCCTAGGTAGACGAAAAGCGATCACAATTGGTGGTATAACAATGGCAATCGGTAACCTTACACTATTTGCCATGCAAAACCAAGTCGGCCTATACCTCGGATTAGCGCTTATTATTATCGGTAACGGATTCTTCAAACCGAACATCTCTACACTGGTTGGGGAATTATACGAAGAGAACGATCCAAAACGTGATAGTGCATTTACCATTTTCTATATGGGTATTAACGTCGGTTCATTTTTAGCTCCACTCGTTTGCGGATTTTTATCAGAAAATTTATTCAAAACAACAGTGGATGGCGTTGTTCACTTTGGATTCCGTTACGGTTTCTTAGCCGCTTCCATTGGAATGATTATTGGACAAATTTTATTTACAACATTATCAAATCGCTTCCTTGGTGATATCGGTAAAAAACCAACTCGTGATTTGCAAACAACAGATGGACAACCATCAGTAGGAGATACACCGTTAACAAAAAAAGAAAAACAACGTACCGCAGTTATCGTCATTTTAACATGTTTCGTTGTCTTCTTCTGGGCTGGCTTTGAACAAGCTGGTAGCTCATTAACATTATATACAAACAAATTTGTAGACCGCTCTGTGTTCGGATGGGAAGTTCCAACATCTTGGTTCCAATCGGTCAATCCATTATTTATTATTTTACTTGCTCCAGTCATTTCAGCATTATGGGCAAAACTTGCAACTCGCAAGCGCGGGGATTTAAAAATCCCAACTAAAATGGGACTTGGTATGATCTTGCTTGGTATCGGTTATATCATTCTCGTTATCGCTACATTAAAAACAGGTAGTGATGAACATAACATTACAGAAAAAGCAAACTTACTATTTATCGTCTTTACGTATCTTTTCCATACGTTAGGTGAGCTATTCTTATCACCTGTTGGACTATCAATGGTTAGTGCACTTGCCCCAGTAAAACTTGCTTCTTTATTAATGGGAGTATGGTTAGCAAGCTCAGGAATCGCCAACATTTTAGGTGGACAATTGGCAAGCTTCACAACTTCACTTGGATATGCTGAAGTATTTACAGTAATCGGAGCTGTAGCAATTGTGTTAGGTTTTGTTTTATTATTAATTTCTAAGAGATTAGTGAAATGGATGGATTAAAAAAAGATGAGGGATTCCCCTTATCTTTTTTTATGCATTCTTACCTTTTTCTATCGCTTGTTCGTACAGCTCTTTATGTTCTTTATATTCACTTGGCACAAAATTCTTATAGAAGAATGCAAGCCAACTGTCTCCTTTTTTATATCCTTCTTCTCTAATTTCTGCTGCTTTTGTATTTGATTTAAATCCTTCAATAAACCATTTCTTTAACGATTCATTTTTTTCATACTTAGCAGGAACTTTCAAATTATAGTTTTCAAATGCATACTTATAGCCAGCCTTTTCTACTGCTTTTTTTGTAGACTTATAGCCCTTTTCATAAGCTGTTTCATACGCCTTCACATACACATCGTTCTCTCTATTTCCAGGTTTCTTTCCAGCTAGTTCCTTACCTGCCTTTTCCCCTAGTTCAGCTTGCTCTTTTTCAATTTTTTCTGTTCTTTCTTTATTCCCTACTTGGAAACCTTCTGCAAAGTTCGGCTTAAACTCCGGAGCAATTTGACTATCTTCCATCGTCTCTTGTGCTAAACCTTGCTCTTTTCCTTTTTCAAAATGCGTTTTCTTCTGCTCTTCTAAAGACCAAGATGCAACATATGCAGTTTTGAATGCTTCTTTATATGTATCTGATTTTCCAGCTAAATGTGATTCCGCATCATTTTTCCCTGCTTTAAAATCAGTCTCTCCACTTTTTTGTCCCTCAAGCTGCCCTTTTTCCATATCAGCTTGACGCTGTGCTTCCTCTCGCTTACGTGCCTCTTCTGCTTTTCTTTGCTCTTCAGCTACACGTTGTCTCTCTTCCTCTGCTTTTCTTTGTTCCTCCGCTACACGTTGTCTCTCTTCTTCAGCTTTACGCTGCGCCTCTGCGGCACGTTGTTTTTCAGCCTCAGCATTGCGCTGCGCTTCTACTTGTCTTTCGGCTTCTACAGCACCATTATCATTTGGGCTAGGAGCTGGACTCGTTGCACCACTACTAGAAGCTGGCTTATTGTGATAATGATATTCCCCGTACTGTAATCCCCATTTTTCACAATTTGTCCGACACGTATGTCCCCCATTAGCATCTGTACGCCCTGGATGCGCATAGGCTGAAATTGGAGCTACCAATAACGCTACACTTGTTGTTAAAAGAAGTTTCTTCACCTGTTGTTTCACTCTTGTTCCTCCCAAAATCTTGAATTCTAACTTTATTATACATAAATAGAAAAATACTTAAATACTAACTAAAATATTCTATTATTTCTCAACATTAGTAAAAAAGAAGGTCAACTCTTTAAAGAGTTGACCTTCTTTTTTACTTCTTCGCCTTCATTCCTACTAAATCACCAGCAACAACGTAACGTTTAGAATTATCTTTCACAGATACACATGTAATAAGCGTTATCTCATCTTTCCCATGATCCTCTACAACTTCCCATTTATCAGGAGTTACTTCAGATACACCAGTAACCGCATATTCATATTCATTTTCATTATCATACAAATAAATTTTGTCGCCTTTTTTTAAAGAGGCTACATCACTAAATAAAACACCTTTTTTAGACATGTTATGTCCCGCTAATGCATAATTCCCTTTTCCCATTACTTGATTTTCTTTTACTGTTGCTGCACCTGATAATAGGTTTTTCTCAGTAGAAGATTTTAAAACAGGAAGTTCTAATGAAACACTCGGGATCGAAATACGACCAATTACTTGTTTCTTATCTAATGATGCACTCGCTACTTCTGCCAAGTCTGGTTGATCAATTTTCGAAGCATCTACAAATGCCGTCTCATGTTTTTCATAATCCATTTTTTGAACAGCCTGTACATTTTCAGTCTGTTTCTTTTCAGCCTGATATCCATCATAAAATGGCTTTCCGATTAACACACCACCTACAACAAATAGAAGGATTGCTACTATACTATAAATTCTTTGCTTATTCATATACAATTCCTTTCCCTTACAAAATCTTACTCTATATAAAATGATAAGATAATATTGCTATATGTACAAGTGTAAGCTGAAAAGAAACCTTCTTGCCGATGCAAGAAGGTTTCTTTTCAAGCGATTTTATTTCGATATAAGGATACGTGAAAAATCGTCATTTCAATAAAGAAAATACTAAATGCAATATATATTGGATATGCAGGAACATATAGATTAGCAATTGGAGAAAGAGTTAAAAAACCAATCGCACAAGGCAACACGTACCATAGTGACATAAATGTAGTACGACAAGCCTTTTCTGTAATTGCCTTTTCTCTCTCATCCTCTTGAGGAAATAATAGTGGAAACATCCAATACGAGAGCTCTTTATATTTTTTCTTTTGAATTTTATAAAGAACAGTCGATACAATACCAAATATTAAAAGTAATCCTAGCGGCATTAAACTCAGTGAAATTTCAGATGGTACTCTCTCCGTTTGAATAAAATTAGCGACTTCAATAGTAAAATAATATAACTCAATAAACGCCCAACCTGCTAATACCATTAAAAGTACATTTAGCATATAAGAAAATACGAGTCTATTCATCCTCTTTCCCCTCCTTATTTAAAACAAACACATCTTCCATCTTTAACTGAAATACATCGCAAATCGTAAGTGCTAATAACAGTGAAGGGACATAATCCCCTTTTTCAATTGCAGCGATTGTTTGTCTCGTCACTCCAACCCTTTCTGCTAATACACTTTGCGAAAAATTAAACCGAGCTCTTAATTCCTTCACTCTATTTAAAATGGTCAATTTTACCACCTCTCATTGTTATTGTATGATAAACTTAACAAAATGTAAACTCAACTTAACATTATTTTTACAAAAAAATCCAACTTCACATATTGTAAAGTTGGATTACGTATTAGTTTAAAATTGTAAGCTTAACATTTTTTCTGCCCCACTTACTAGACGAAGCTTTATCTGGCATTAAAACATCAATTTTGTGACCTTTAATTGCGCCACCAGTATCTGCTGCAATTGCTTCTCCGTATCCTTCAACATATACGCGAGAACCTAATGGAATAACAGATGGATCCACCGCAATTAATTTCATTCCTGGGTTTGCAGTTAGATTATAGCCTCCCCATGCAGAATATACTTGTTGACCTGGTCCATAACCATTTTCAGCTGGGTCTGCCGTATAAGCTGTTGCATGTACATAAATTTCTCTTCCACCAGCAGTTGGCTTAGAAGGTTGTGCAGGTTCTACACTTGAATTATTATTTTTAGTTTGAGCTGGCTTACTAGCTTGCTCTTGCTTTTGCTTTTGTTTTTCAGCAACATCTGCCTGTGCCTTAGCTAAAGCTTCTTGCTCAGCTTTTGCAGCCGCTTCTGCTTTTGCACGCTCTTCTGCTGCAATTCTTGCCGCTTCTTGCTCACGAGCAATTGTTTCTTGAACTGCTTTCATATTTGACTCAATTTTAGCTTTTTCTTCTGCTGCTAAATTAAGTTGGCTTGCAACCTGATTATATTTAGCTTGAACTGTTTGTAAGTTATCTTGACGCTTTTTCAAGTTATCCTGCAACTCAGCTTGTGCTTTTGCTAATTTTTGTTTGTCTACTACTAAAGATGCTTCTTTTTCATCAATTGTTTTCTTATCCTCTTCAATTTGACGAAGGTCTTGTTCTTGTAGACGTAAAATTTCTTTATCAGCTTCTAAAATAGTAGAAACTGCGTTCATACGTTGTAAGAAATCTGCAAAGTTTTTTGACTCTACTACAACTTCCACTACTAAACTTGTATTTGAACTGTTTTGAACAGAAACCATACGTTTTCTCATAATATCCTTACGAGCAAGGACTTTATCCTCTAAAACGACAATTTCATTCTTTTTTTGCTCAATCTGCTTATGTGTTTCATCAATTTTACGTTGAATAGCAGCTTGATCCTCTTTATTTTTTGCAATTGTATTATTTAAATTATGTAGTTCGTTTTCGATACCTTTAATTTCTTTACTAACAGCTTGCTTCTCTTGCTCTTTCTTTTGCATATCTGCATCGTTTTGCTGCAATTGCTGTTGCATGTTGTTAAGTTTCTCGTCGTTTGACTCTGCTTTTACAGCGACTGTACTAGAAAGACCGATAATTCCTGCTAATACTAGACTACTGATTCGCTTAAAATAGTTCATAATCCGACTCCCTTCTTATACAGTTATACATGATTTATTTTACAGTTTGTTTACAATACCATTAAATACAGTTTATTTTTCATGACGAAAAAAAGGGAATTATGCATAAAATGTAATAGATTCTTAAATATTTAACAATTCCTATATTTAAAAATTATAAAAGATGCTAAAATCCAAATATAGAGAAAATATAACTTCTAAAGGCGGTTGAAATAAATATATGTTTACTCAAAAAAAATCACTTCTACATAAAATTGATCAATTAGAAAATCGTATACAAGAACTAGAAGCAGAATTAAAACAAAAAGATACTGAAAAACAAGTGATCATTTCTTCTATTCACGACCGTGTGCAAAACGTCGTTCAAGAGCATCAACTTGTAAATAATCAACACCATACACTTCAAAATTTAGTTCAACAATTAAACTCATGTTTCGAAAATGTTTCAACTCGTACTACACATTCCAATGAATTGAATAACGAAATGTTACAAAAAGAACAAAGCTTAATTCAATCTATTGAAGAAATTATTGACTGTTCTAATGAAGGAAAAGAATCTGTTCACCGTTTACTTATTGTAATTAACAAATTAGGTGAACAATCTCAGCGTACGTCTAACAGTATGAATCATTTAAGTGAACGTTCAAAAGAAATCGAGCAAATTGTAGAAGTCATTCAAAACATTGCAGCACAAACGAATTTACTTGCTTTAAATGCGAGTATTGAAGCTGCGCGCGCTGGAGAGCATGGTAAAGGATTCGCTGTCGTTGCTAATGAAGTAAGAAAGCTAGCGGAAAGTACAGCGGAAAGTACAAAAAACATCGGCAACTTAACGAAAAAAATTCAAGAAGAAATTGAAAAAGCATACGATAACACAAAAGATAATTTACATTTAGTCGATGAAGGTGTAGAAATGAGTGCCGATACAAACGCTAGAATTGAAAATATTTTAATTATGATTCAAACGTTACAAAATGGTGCTACAAATGTTATTAAAGCTATCGAAAACCAAAAATCTTGTAATGATGATATATTACGAGAATTCGCTAATACACAACAAATGTTCCAAAAATTAAATACTACTATTATGAACCATATTCATGATGCCGAAAAAGTCGATGTTCAATTGACTAAAGGTCTTCAAGAAACAGCGGCTTCTCATTAATAATAAAAACCCCTTATAGCGCGCTATAAGGGGTTTTTATTATATTTTGAATATTTATTTCTTCTCAATATTCATCCGTATCTTTGTTATAATGAACAAGTTGTTTCTTTCGACTAATAAACAAGGAGGTTTTTATGGAACAATTTCATTACATTTTAAAATATTTAATTCTTGGTCTGTTCCAAGGACTAACAGAACCAATTCCGATTTCTTCAAGCGGTCACCTCGTTTTAGCACAGCATTTGCTAGGACTAAAAATAGAAGGGTTTAGCTTCGAACTACTTGTTAATTCAGCTTCATTATTAGCTGTATTACTTATTTATAGAAATGATTTAATTCGTCTAACGAAGAATGGTCTATCTTATATATTCACAAGAGCAGAAGACGCAAAATCAGATTTCTTCTTTATTATTTATCTTGTTATTGCGACCATTCCAGCAGGTGTTATTGGTGTTTTATTTAAAGATTACATCGATCAGTACTTAAAAGGTGTGAAGATGGTTGGGATTTCCCTCCTTATTACTGCTGTCGGCCTTTGGATTATTAGAAACTTGCGTGGGCGTAAAAATGATGGCGACCTTTCTATGAAAGATGCAATCATCGTCGGATTAGCACAAGCTTGCGCACTAATTCCTGGAATAAGCCGATCAGGTGCAACAATCGTAGCAGCGATGCTACTTGGTATGAAGCAAGAAACAGCCCTTCGTTTCTCATTCTTACTATATATCCCTGTTAGCTTAGGTGGTTTATTACTAAGTATTACAGACATTGCAAAAGATCCAAATCTAGACACATTATTCGTACCATATGTCGTTGCATTTATCGCAACATTTATTATGACGTATATTTCGTTAAAATGGTTTATGAACATTATGGCAAAAGGAAATTTAAAATATTTCTCTTTCTATTGCATTATCGTAGGTGTACTTACTCTTACTTTCTTATAAAGTGAAACTTACAAAGCGAAAAGCGAGTCATTCTATTAAACTAGGATGACTCGCTTTTTTATATCTTTGCCCCTCTTATGCGTATACTTTCTTTTCTTGACAATACAAACGAATAACATGTTTATTTTGTTGAAATACATCATGCGTTAGGCGGATAATAATAAAATTTCGTTTTGTTTGATCATCATGAACAAAGATCTGTTCTCCCTCTTGAAAACGCCACGCACTTTCAAAAGTTGTAATATGATCCCCACTTACAGAAAAAAGCTCATATCGCATATCTTGTACCCTCTCTCAACTTATAATAATCATAATATCCTTATATTAAATTTAGTATAGCTTAATTCCGTTGAGATTTGTAATTTTTTCTATTTCGAAATATTTTAATTTTGTTTTTAGACTCTTTTAACGTTATAATGATAAACGAATTTTCATTGAAAGGAGCTTCATTTTGACTGCATATTTATTTCCAGTAAAAACAGCATTTATTTTATTTCCTATTTTAGCAATGTTTCTATTAATCCCTTTTTTAATATTTAATTATCGTAAATACGGTTATTTGAATAAATGGCGTTCATTTATTTTATATTCATTATTACTTTACTTATTAAATGCCTATTTCCTTGTGATTTTGCCGTTACCACAAACGTATGATACTTGTAGCCTACAACCGGCTAATACGCAACATATGCAACTATCACCATTTTATTTCATACAAGAGATTAGTAATCATACCTCGGCGATTTTAACGAAGCCAGCTACCTACTTCTATTTATTAAAGGAATCTGCGTTTTTACAAGTTGCTTTTAACGTTCTACTAACCGTTCCGTTCGGTATGTACTTACGTTATTACTTCCGACGTAGCTTCTTACAAACAGTGTGCATTTCTTTTTGCCTTTCACTGTTCTTTGAGTTAACACAAGTAACTGGATTATATGGTATTTATAATTGTGCCTATCGCTTATTTGATATTGACGATTTGTTTTTAAACACGCTAGGCGGCGTAATTGGTTTTATCATTGCACCAATATTTACGTACTTCCTTCCGAAAACAAGTGAATTAGATATTCATATTGATTTAGAAACGAAATCAGTTGGATTTATTCGTCGTCTCATCGCTATGCAAATTGATTGGATTTTCTTATCTATCGTTGTACCTTTCATTAAAAATAAAGGAAATTCACTATTTATTGCTAACATCCAATCTTATACAAATGTATACGAACTCCTTTTCATTACATGTTCGATCTTAATTTACTTTATTATCATTCCATACTTTACAAATGGAAGAACAATAGGAAAAGCGTTGCTTCGGATTTATATTAAAGGACAAGCAGAGCATATTACACTAAAAGAATTATTCATTCGTTACGGGATATTCTATTTCATTTTAGGCGGAATCAATTATATTCTTTCGAGTAGCTCTATCTTAAATCATACAGAGCCTTTAGTATTACTAGTTATACTATTATTCCAATTTGTAATTAACGGTCTATTTATTATTCATGTTTTATTACATGTATTTAGTCGTGATAAATTACTATTTTACGAGCGTATTAGTCAAACAAGAAATGCGATCATACTAAAAAAAGCTGACAAGTAATACTTTGTCAGCTTTTTTTCATAATCGTAAATAATTTTTCTGTGTAAGGGTTTGAAAACATTTCTGCTTCATCTAATAACTTCCTCACCTTTAGAAACGAATGCAATTCTGGATATATACTTTGTAATTTTTCGTACGTTAACGTATGCATTTTCCCCCAATGCGGGCGTCCCTCATACTTTAGAAAAATTTTCTCCACCTCACCAAAATAAGCCGCATACTTCATACCTTTATACATATGAACAGCAATATACGCTGAATCCCTTCCATACGCTGGACTGAGCCATATATCATCCCTTTTCACATAACGGCATTCAATTGGGAAGTGCACTTTATACTTTTTCTTTTCAATAAGGTTTGAAATTTCTTCTACAACGATCCGCATATACTTTGAAGGAACGCTATACTCCATTTCATAAAATGGAACCGCACGCGACGTAGCAAATACTTCATAACTCGGACCAACTATCTTTGTATTCGGTACAGCTTTAGCCGATAATCGACTTACTCCTTTACTTATAGAAGGAAACCATTTACATCCTTTAGATAGCAAAGAAAACATCTTATTTTCAAGCAACTCTACCTTTAGTTTATGCCATTTCAAGTCACCTTTTTTACCCGTTGTTTCGTTTGTAAATTTCACTTGCACTTCATCTGAATAAGGAAAAACGAAAAATTCAAAATGGCGATTTTTTTTATATTCTTCTAGCTTGTTCATTACAGTAGATAATGACTGTTTTTCACTTTTATAAACGAGTGAATAGGCTGGAATGACCTTCAATTTTATTTTTACAATGATACCTAACATTCCAAGCGACAACTGAAAGGCTCTCCAATATTCCACATTCACAGTTTCCGAACAAACTATACTCTCACCTGTAGATAAAACTGCGGTAATCTCTATAACTTGTGTTGATAAACTTCCAAAGGTAATACCCGTTCCATGAGTCCCTGTACTAATCGCTCCTGCAATCGATTGCAAATCAATATCCCCTAAATTTTCTTGTGCATAACCTTTTTCTTCAAGCAACTTCCCTAAATCATGTAACTTTGTTCCTGCCCATACTTCGGCAACCATCTTCTCTGCATCCATATCCAAAATACCTTTCAATTCATCTAAAGAAACTAAAATTTCTTCCGTTTGCACAAGAGGTGTAAACGAGTGTCCTGAACCGACAACACGAATTTTCTTCCCTTTTTTTCGAGCAAGCCCTACAACTTCTACTACATCTTGTATACTTTCTGGATACATCGTATAATGCGGCGTTCCTTCTACATTCCCTGTCCAATTTCTCCATTTTTGTCCCTTTATAGAAAGCATTGACCATCCCCCCGATATGTTGAATACTCCCCAACAATCTCTCCTTCTTTCACACGATATAAAAAAGGAAAACGCTCACATAACTCTCCAGCTTTACTATGGCGAAACAAGATAGAATCTCCTATCTCTACTCGTTCCTCACCGTTATAAAAAATCGGTGTTTGCACTTCGCCAGCGCCTTCTAAAGCTAATAGTTTGGCACCATTTGGTCTCCAAATCTCAGGTTCTTTATCTTTCCCGATTGCACCTGAGGCAATATATCCACCACCTAAACAAGTGTAAATAAACGGGGCTGGTTTACGCACAACTGGTAAAGCAAATCCGACAGCTGGATGAAATTGCACCTCTTTATAATAATCAAACAGCTTCGGGGCATAAAAAGCAGAACCTATTGTAATCTCTGAAACTGAATTATCTTGCCCAGTTGTTTTTATACTTCCTGTGCCTCCCCCATTTACAAACCTTAGTTCAATACCTAGGTTTTGTATTTCTTTTACGATATGTCCTCTTCTTCCTTTAACTTCTAACACTGACTTCTTCTTTAAATACGAAATCACTTTACTTTTCACTCGTTGATTTGGTATGTTGTCTCCTACCCCAGCAATTTGGGCTTCATATCCCATTACACCATCTAGTATTAAACATGATGATTCTTTTACCCTTCTCACTATTTTCAAAGCACTTTGCACATCTTTTACTGGTGATCTTTTGACCCCAAAATGAAATTGAAAAAAATGACTACTCATATCAATATCCAAACAAACACGAAAACACCCTTTAGACTCCTCAGCAATTTTTTCTAAATAAACAATATGATCTTCACAATCCACCATACAAGTTATAATAAGCCCTTTCTTGGTTAGTAAACTTATTTCATGTAAAGCTCTTTCATCATAAACAGGATATCCGAGCAATAAATCATTGAATCCTTGTTCAATTAAAAACAAAGCCTCTCTAGGTGAAAAACACATAATACCTTGAAATCGATCATTTGTAGCTAAAATCTTTTGCATAACTGGAACAGAACGTAACGATTTACTCGCTATACGAATCTTCTTATTCCCACTTAATTCTATAATCGATTGAATATTTCTATCTAAAGCCACTTCATCCAAAAATGCACACGGTAATGGAACCTCTTTAAAAATTCCTCGATCCACATTTTTCTCTCCTCTTTTCAATATGTCTTATACATATTGGAAAGAAAGTTGAAATTTCCTCTACAAAATAAAAAAGTTTCTTCCTATTAAGAAGAAACTTTTTTAGGACTATTTCATAGAAATAGTTGCCTCTACTGGATAATGATCAGAGTAATCATTATATGTATATTTTTTAAGCCATGATGTAACAGTCCATTGTGGAGATTTCGGTTGTAATACTTTATTCTCTATAAATGACGGATTCGCATGGTCTTTACTTGCGATAATATAATCTAAATACTCGGCAGGGCTATCAGGGAAATTATATTTTGCTATACTGTTTGTCGTAGCATCCCAAGTTGCTGTATGTCCTGTATAAGATGGAATAGAAGCGTGTAATGTTTTGAACATGGATGCGTACTCTGAGTCACTATTGTTCTCTGCATTTATTTTATTCACGTTCATATCACCACCAAATAGGACGTACTCGTCATTTGGTATATTCTTATTTTTAATAAAGTCTTGAATTTCTTTTAACTGATTTGTACGTACAGATGCAGGTGAAGTTTTTCCGCACATACTATCTTCAGCCTGCAAATGCGTCCCGATTACATGAACGAAACGATCATTTTTCTTAATTTTCGTGTATACAAATCCTTTATTCGATAAATTATCTGGCCCGCATCCTTTTGCAAATACATATTGAATCTTTTCAACAATCGGCCATTTACTCACGATTGCAACGCCCCCATCTTCAGGAGTTGAAGATGAATAGCTACCTAACGTTTTATCCCATTCATTTCCGTTACTACGACCTAATACCGCTGTTTGATTTGGATATTCTTTCTTCAAATTCCCTAACAAACGATCTGATGCGCTATTATCAAACACTTCATTTAATATAACAACGTCTTGATTCTTTATATAATCTGCCGCCCCAATTAAATCAGCACGCTCACTTTGTCCCCAGTTCGGATATAAATTTGTTGATAGCATGTACACATTATGTGTCATCACTTTCAAAGTATTATTTTGATTTGTAGACGTTTCTGCTTGAGCTGAAGATCCTCCGTATAAAACTCCTAAACCAATCCCAAAGCTAAGTACACCTTTTAGCAATTTTCCTTTCACGTTTCATACCTCCATGTATTAGTTATAAAAAGGCCAAATACTCTATTGTGAGATTTGACCTTTTTTTTAATACTTAACGATCTCCGTACGTATCAAACCAAAGCTGAATGTATCCGGCAGTAACACGTTGTGCATCCATTAATCGCTTACCTGTCATTGTTGTAACTTCAGCGCGCCATTTATCTGCATATTCTTGTGATACAGCTGCTTTTACGAACCAATCTTTCGTATTATCATTTACAATGCCAGCGTAATCTTGTTTCGCTGCTACTGCCGCTCCGTGAATCCACTCTTCTGGATTTGTACCTTTCCAGTTCCAATATCCATTTCCATCCGTTACTTTATAATTATCTTTTATCGTATCTACAAAGTTTTCATATTTAGAATGGAATCCTTGTGGGTACGAAAGATTTGTAAAGTTTGCCGCATGCATCGGTTGGTTTACATCTCCTAAATAATGAAGAGATAATCCTAAATAGAAGAATGCTTGTTTCATATCTTTATTTTCATATGATTCACCAGCTAATTTAAAATATTTAGCGCCAGTTTCTTTTGCCTGCTTTGCAAATGGAATATATGTTTTTCCATTGTCTGGATCATAGAAATGCGAAGCAAATGTGCTATTATCATAATAAGGATTTTCATAGTCAGCAGCATAAATACCATTTTCTAATTCCGTACGCCATTCATTTAATTGTGCAACTCGATCTTGTTTTACAAGTGTTGTATTGCGAGACATAATATCAATGGCGCGGTTTACAATCCATAAATGAGAGTTTACGCCTTCCTTATGTTTATCTTCAGCAGACCAGCGATGAACTATTTTTATTTTACTTCCCCCATCGTTTTCATGAGCAAATGCAACACTTTGTAACGGCGCTACTAATGTAATAGCTGCTGCTAAAGCAAGTACTTTCTTTTTCATCTGAAATCCTCCATTTTATAATTGAATTATTGTAAACTTTTGTTAGGATCCTATGATATCGTCCGGTTAACCTATGACTAGAATATCCCACCTTTCATGAAATTTCTATCAATAAATTAAAATATGCAAATGTTCATATCATTATAACTTTATACATAGTGAATATAATGAATAAATGCACTTATATTGTAATAAAGTATTGTTAAGCTACTACAAATGATTGTCTAAACTAATGTAAAAAAAGAGTAAAGCATCCACATGCTTTACTCTTTTTTTCTATTCGATAATATACTTGGTAGTTGTACATTAACTGCCAACTTATGAATAAATCCAAACACTAATCCAATCCCAATAAAGATATATAAGATTGTAAATACCTTTCCGAAATCAGTTTGCGGACTAAAATTCCCATCACCGACAGTCGTCAACGTGACCACACTAAAATATAAAGCGTCAAGAGGACGTAATCCTTCAACTGTACTATAAAAAATCGTACCAGATGTTAATGTTAAAAATGTTAATACGAATAATACTTGAAATTCTTTATCTTTCCACGCTCGTAAACAAGCTTTTAGCATTCGTTTCAATGTCAACATAAATGAAAGCATTAGACTTCCCCTTCCAAACAAAATACCTGTAGTTAAAGGAAAGTCTATCACCTTTCTGTATAGAAAAAAAGTAGCCCTCTTCTATTTCTAGAAAAGAGCTACTTTTTACTATTCTCTATTATTTAGGTGAAACAAGAATTTTCACTTGTGTTTTATCTTTTACAAGTGCTTCAAATCCTTCTTCAACAACTTGATCCACTGTGATTTTTTTCGTAATTAATTTCTCTGCTTGAATTTGGCCAGAGCTAATTAATTTAATAACAGCTGGGAAGATATGACGGTATCCAAGAATACCGATAACTTCTTTTTCTTTTAGTACAAGGTTGTTTGGCGTAATTGTCGCATCTTTTTCCCACACACTAACAATTACAGTTTGTCCTTCAAAGCTTGTACTTTCAATCGCTTGACGAAGTACTACTTCGACACCTGTTACTTCAAAGCTCACATTTACACCTAAACCATTTGTTAAGTTACGAATTTCTGCTAGTACATCTTGAGTAGCTGGATTTAATACATAATCCGCACCTGCTAATTTTGCTAACTCTTGACGTTCTTTAGAAAGTTCTACTGCAATCACAGGAGTTGCTCCTGCTGCTTTAGCTGCTTGAATGACAAGAAGTCCAATTGGACCACAACCAAATACTGCTACAGCTTCCCCTTCTTTTAATTTACTTTGACGTACTGCATGAACTGCTACCGCTGCTGGTTCTACAAGTGCACCTTGTTCATACGTCATTTCATCAGGAATATGGTGGACCATATCTTCTGGTACTACTGTATATTCAGAGAAACCGCCGCCGTCTCCGCCAAGACCGTGGAAAACAAGTTGTTCACAAACATTGTAATGTCCATGTTTACAAGCTTCACATTTACCACAAGAATAAATTGGTTCTACAACGACGCGATCTCCCACTTTATGAGAAGTAACGCCTTCACCGATTTCAACTACCTCACCACTAAACTCATGACCTAAAATAACCGGTGCTTTTACGTGTGTTAATGGGTGCTCTTCTGTTGGAATAAAAATAGGTCCTGCTAAATATTCATGCAAGTCTGTTCCGCAGATACCACACCATTTCACTTTAATCTTAACTGCTCCTGGTCTTACAGTTGGTTCTGGTACTTCTTCTACTCGTACATCGCGTTGATTATGCCAAAGTAATGCTTTCATTTTATACATCCCTCTCTACGTATATACTTAACCTGGTGAAGTTTACAAATCTATTATAATACTTCTATCCATATATTTCAAAAAAACAATCTCATTTCCACTAAATTTTAACAAATAACGTTCAATATTTTGTCACTTTGTACTTTTTTCCACATCTGTGAATGCTAATTTCATTGCGGTTGAAATTAGCATTATGCCATAATAGCATAGGAGAGGTGAATATCGCTTGAAATATTTTATTTACTTTATTGTTATCGTAGCGTTTCTAGATACATTTTCACAATTACCTATTATGAGTACGTTCGCTCAAAGTCTTGGAGGATCTCCCCTTATTATTGGGCTAGTTGTCGGTATGTACTCATTCGCTAATATGATCGGTAATATTATTGCTGGCGCTGCTGTCGATAAATTTGGTGCAAAAAAAATACTTTATATAAGCATGGGACTTACGAGTTTCATAGTCTTGTTATACACCGTTGTTCAAAGTGGTGGACAACTATTAGTTGTGCGCTTTATGCACGGCTTTAGTGACGGATTTTTAATTCCTGCTGCCTTTACGTTTTTATCAAAACAAACAAATTCAGCAAGACAAGGTAAGGCAATGGCTCTATCTGGTGCTGCTGTTGGAACAGCGGCAATTGTAGGACCGGCTTTCAGTGGAATTATGAAAGCAACTGCTGGTATAGAGTGGGTGTTCATTACCATTTCTATTTTAATGGTCCTTGGTACAATCGTATCTCTATTCTTCTTACCAAATAACGTATCAAGAAAAGATACTTCAAGAACACAAATGATGAACAAAGAGGATATGATTGAACTATTGAAATCAGAACCGTTATTGCAAGCATATATTGGTGCTTTCACGCTAATGTTTTCACAAGGAATTGTCACTTATATGCTACCAGTGAAAGTTGAGGCATTAGCACTTAAAGCATCTACAACAGGCATGATGTTAAGTGTATTCGGCATTACCGCCATCCTCTTCTTCTTGCTGCCAACAAACCGTATTTATGATCGATTTAATCGTTCAAAACTCATGCTAATTGGTATTGCAGTAATGGCATTCGCGTTATCTTTACTTGGATTATTCGCAACAAAAGGTATGCTCTTTATCGTTATGATGATTTATGGCATTGGATTCGCTATCCTTTTCCCATCGATAAATGCATTACTTGTTGAAAATACGACAGATGATAAGCGCGGAAAAGCATTCGGATTGTTTTATGCTTTCTTCTCATTAGGAGTTGTTGCTGGATCCTTTACAGTTGGTGCAATCGGGGCATCCCCTAGCGTCAGCTTCGTTATCGGAACTGCATTCTTATTAACATTCGCTGGAATGATTTATGTAAGAAGCAAAATAAAAAGTAAAGAAAAAAGCAAAGTAAAAAAGACAATGATGGGTTAATTCCATCATTGTCTTTCTATGTATAGCCTTTTAATTTATAATTTCAACATATGCTGGATTCGCAGTTATATAATTTCCAGATTTTAATTTATACATTTTCGAACCATTCACAGTTAATGTTTCTACAACAGTAAACACATCTCCCTGTTTCACAGTCCCTGCTTTTGCATTCCAATCAGGTTGGTTATAATAGTATAATTCAGGTGCCTTTACACGAAGTAAGAATGTTTTCTTTTGTAAATTAAATGATTTTACTAATCCATTTACATGTCCTCTTGCAAGCTGCTCTCTGAAATCCGCATTGGCAAGCTTTGCAGCATCCTCAGCTCGATCAATAAATCCATTTTCAGTCAATATTGCAGGCATATTTGTCTCTCTTAACACATGAAAATTACTTGTTTTCATTCCTCGATCAACAAAATCAGTTGTTTTCATAATTTCTTGATGAATCAATTGGTGATACGTTGTAGTAGGAGCACCTACATTCGGATAACTGTAATCCTCATAGCCTGTTCCTCCACCACTATTGATATGCACAGATAAGAAGAAGTTTGCTCCCCACTGATTAGCATCATTCGTTCTTTGTGCTAATGTAGGATACACATCACTTGTACGGCTCATTCTAATCTCATGACCTGTATACTCAGAATTTAAAATATTACGAATTCGCAAAGCAATATCTAATGTTAAATCCTTCTCTTTCAAACCATTTCCAATAGCACCTGTATCTGTTCCCCCATGCCCTGGATCTAGATAAATTTTAACTGTTTCTGCACTCGCATTTGTACTTGGCACAATAAAAAACATACAAGTTAAACATAATAAAAAGATACTACTTTTCATAACAAACGATACATTTTTCCATGCTTTCAATTACTTTACTCTCCCTTTACTTACAAATTAAAAATTTACTACGTGCTACTTTTCTTTTTCCGAAAGAATATTACATTAAACTACTAAACTATTATCTTATTAATTCCCTATGAATTTTACTTAAAACAAAAACTAAAAGCAATATATAATTTTATTTTTTTTAAATAATTAAATTTCGACACCTTAAATTAGTAAAACCTTGAAAAATATGTATTTACTTTTTTTCCAATTAGAACATTTACCATATTAAAATAGTTAATTCCCATCCGATATACTGAAAGTTCTTCGAGTCAATTCTCATAAAAAACAAAGAAATCCTTTCGACAATTTCCTCGGAAATACTTCTTTTCCCCACATAATTTGATACACTACACATAGATAAATTAATACCTTGATGTACAAAGAAAAAGCACATCCTTCGAATGAAGAATGTGCTTTTATTTTATCTCGCTATTTGCGGACAGTAAGAATCCCGCCTCGAAATTCGACGAATACGAGGAAGTGTGTGCTAATAATCATTGGGGATGAACACCTCCGACTGATTAAAGTTCCATTTTATTAACGCTTAATCCAAACAGCACCTGCAGACTTATCATCCGCTTGTCCAACAACTTGGAATTTAAGTCCAAGGTTTGGAACTTTTCTTCCTGCATCTGCAATTTGTTTGTTACTATATACTTTTGAATCATCAAATGTTGTAACACCTTGTAATCCAGAATAGTTAAACTGTCCACGTGTTAATGAATTTGCACTCCATGCTGGTGTTTGATCAAATGAAAATGCAGCATCTGCAATTTGCATACCTGTATTACCGTAAGTTGGTCTTCCGTTTAAATTGCCAACAAATGCCTCTGGATGCGAATCCACAACACCAATGAATCCTTCACCTGGATGCACCCCAACCCAGTTATCTTTGAAGCTATCATCTGCATACCAAACGACAAGACCTGTATTATACACTGGACCTTTTCCTGCTTTTAATCCATTATCTGATCCCGCATAGTTTCTCCACTCTAAGTAGTAATAATGAGCTTTCTTTTCTGTCCCATCAGAAACAACAAAACCATTTAAATTCATTTTAGCCTGTCCTTCTGTATCATCAGAAAATACAACTTGTCCATCAACAGTTACATTTACATTATCCATCGCGAAACCTTTATATGTTACAGCCGGATCTGTAATATAATCGAATTGCAGTTTCACTTTCTTCCCTTTAAATTGACTTAAATCATATGATTTATCCATCCATTTTCCATCTGTTGTATCTTTATCTTCTTGGACTACTTTTTCTCCAAGTCTATCAATTAATGTTTTCGTTCCATCTTCTGTTACTGCATGCACTTCGACAAAATCGCACTCTGCTTCTAACTCATAATTTGCTTTATAATCGAATTTTGCATTTGTTCCTTTTGTTAAATCAAAGAATGGTGTCTCTAGTGTTGTATGCATATCATCTCCTCTTGTACTATAATATGCATGCTTTCCAAACTCCGGTTTAATCGTTTCAACACTTTTACCTGGTAAGTTAACACGTACAACGCCTGGACGATTGGATTTCGTAACACTTTGATCAATATATGTAGGAACTCCTACTCCACGCTTAATTTTATCGTAATCTACTTCTAAAATTTTTGCCCAGTTGCCACCCATATTCTTTTGTAAGAAGTCTTTATTTTGTGGTGAGAAACTAGTTGGCTCTGTTCCTGCAATTTTCCCTGTCCAACTACCTCCACTCATTAATGACCACGCTTCGACAGGTGAACCAGTTCCAGTATATTTCGTATCATATTCATCTGGTAAGCCAAGATCATGTCCAAATTCATGCGCAAATACACCTACTGCTCCATCTTCTGGTTCAATTGTATAATCATGCGCCGCTACTTTTCCACCAAAGTAATCTACCTTTGATTTTGTACCTTCAACCGCTACTGGATCTATTGCTAATTTTGAACGATGTGACCAAATTGCATCATCGCCTAATTTACCGCCACCAGCTTCTTGACCGACACCAGCATGGATTACCATTAAATGATCAATTACACCATCAGGTTCATTTTGATTTCCATCACCATTTGTATCATATCTATCAAATTGATCAAATTGAGATAAATCTAACCCTTTCTCAGCGGCTGCATGTAAAGCTTCTTTCACTAAATCACGTGCCCCTTTTGGTCCTTTATTATCGTGACCACTACTACCATCAGCACCGTAGTCAGACGCTTTTCCTGGAACAGTTAGCCATTCCGTTACATATCCATCTGTCGTATAACTACCGCCAGATTGCTCTTCATAATATTGTTTAAATGTTTTTACTTTCGAACCATCAAATAACGTGTACGGTTCATTACCAAATAACATTTTTTGATAATGCTCTCTACTAAAGTCATTCGAATACATATACCCTGGTGTTTGATCAATATTATTATGTTTATAATCACTAAATTCAACGAGTAATACTAATACTTTATCAGTTCGAATAGATCCCTTATAAGGCGCTTGCTTTGCTTTAGAAGTTGGGACTTGTCCATTCAATTGCTTTTTATTTGGTTCTGGTTTTTGCTCAGGACTCACCTTTTTTTCAGGTTTCTTTACTTTCTCCTTTTCCTCCATTTTCTTCTCTTTTACTTTTTTCAAGAAATCAGATGCCTCTTTAGCAGTATCCGCTGGAAGAATTTCTTTATTTGCCTGATCGCCTTGTTTCTTTTCAATATACTTTTCTACAGCTTTTTTCGTTTCTTCTTTAGAAGATGCTGGATTTATTGTTCCTCTTTCCTTCAGCGCTTCCGCCAAACGATCTTCTTGAATTAAATTGTAATCAATTGGTGTTGTAGATACATTGTCTTTCTCTTTTGCTGGCGTTTCTGCGTATGCTAGCGGAGCACTCATTACAGATGTGCATCCGATAATTGCCGCAATTGCTAATGATGATAACACTTTAAATGGCGCTTTTCTTCTCATTCTATTTCTCTCCTTTTATAAAACTTAAAATTCAGATAAATAAGTGCATTTAAATCAAAAGCTCTCCTTTCTGCCCTCCCTATATACAGTGAAACTTTAATCAGTGGGGAGTTTGTCCATCCCCACTGATTATTAGCCCACACCAATCGGGCATTTACGGGCAGTTGATTTCCCACCTAACTTCTTTGCTCTAGCTGAATTTTGAGGTGGGAATCTTACTGACCGTTAATGCGGGACAAAAAGGCATAATTCTATAAACGTTAAACTTTCTGTTATAGAATCATGCCCTCCAGTTTTCTGGTCAGACCCTCTATCTTCTTATATCAAAATATGAAAAATAAAGAGTGATTTGTATATATTAAATAGTTTATATAACAAATTTAAAAGACAATATGCAAAATTGCATGAAAATTCTTTTAAATAAAAAAAGAACCCTAGTCAATTAAACTAGGATTCTTGATTTTCTATTATTTCTCTTGTGTTTTTTCCCAATCAGCTAAGAACTTCTCAATTCCTTGATCTGTTAATGGGTGCTTCACTAATGAAGCAATTACGTTTGCTGGGATTGTTGCAATATGTGAACCGTTTAATGCTGCTTCTGTTACGTGAACACTGTGACGTACAGATGCTGCAATGATTTCTGTTTCAATGCCGTGAATTGCAAAGATTTCTGCGATTTGGCGGATTAAGTCCATACCGTTATGACCGATATCATCTAAGCGACCTAAGAATGGTGATACATATGTTGCACCAGCACGAGCTGCAAGTAATGCTTGAACTGCTGAGAATACTAATGTAACGTTTGTACGAATTCCTAAATCAGAGAATGCTTTTACTGCTTTTAAACCTTCTGTTGTCATTGGTACTTTTACAACAACGTTTGGAGCAATCTTCGCTAATTCTTTTCCTTCTTCAATCATTTTATCAGCTTCTAAGCTAATTACTTCTGCGCTTACAGGTCCTTCTATAAAGCTGCAAATTTCACGAATACGCTCATGGAAATCTACGCCTTCTTTTGCTACAAGTGATGGGTTTGTCGTTACTCCAGCTACTACGCCTAATGCATTTGCCTCTTTAATTTCATTAATGTTTGCTGTATCAATAAAGAATTTCATTTATTATTCTTCCTTCCTAATTTTCATTTTATATTTATTTATTTTTCTTAATAAGCTCTAATTCAATCGGAATAGATTTGTCCACTTTTTTACCTTGCGTGATCTCTTTTGCTGTTTGCATCGCCTTCTCTCCGATTAATTCCGGTTTTTGAGCAACTGTTGCAGCCATACGCCCATCTTTAACCGCTTTTACAGCATCTTCTGTTGCATCAAACCCAACAACGACTACATCCGTTTTTCCAGCAGACTTCAATGCTTCAAGTGCCCCTAATGCCATTTCGTCGTTATGCGCAAACAAAGCTTTAATATCACCATTTGCTTGCAAAATGTTTTCCATAACAGATAATCCTTTTGCTCTATCAAAATCAGCCGCTTGTTTTGCAACTACTTTTAAAGACTTATCCGCTACGTTATGGAATCCTTTCCCACGCTCGCGAGCAGCAGAAGAGCCAGGGATTCCTTCTAATTCAGCAACGTTTGCTCCCCCGCCAACTAATTCACGAATGTAATCACTAGCCATTTGACCACCTTCAATATTATTAGAGGCAATGTGAGAAACAACTTTACCTGAATTTGCGACGCGGTCTACTGTAATAACAGGGATATTCGCTGCATTTGCCGCACTTACTGCTGAAGCAACAGCATCTGAATCGGTCGGATTAATAACAACTACATCGACACCTTTTTGAATTAAATCTTCAACATCGTTCGTTTGCTTTGCTGCATCATTTTGTGCATCAACAGCAATCAACTCGATGCCGCTATCTTTTGCTTTCTTTTCTGCACCCTTTTTCAAAGTTACAAAAAAAGGATTGTTTAAAGTTGAAACAGAGAATCCAACTTTAATAGTTTTATTTCGACCTTTATCGCTAGAATCCTTTGCCCATTCTGGTGGTTCCATTGAACAACCAGCAGTAATGACCATAATACATGCAACGAGTATAAGTAACCATTTCTTCATGAACTGTCCCTCCATTACGCTTCTTTTCGACGATCAATTAATACAGCTAGTAAGATTACAAGTCCTTTTACAACTTGTTGGAAGAAAGAAGATACACCTAATAAATTTAAACCGTTATTTAGTACACCGATAATAAGTACCCCGATGAATGTACCAACAATCCAACCTCTTCCCCCAGAAAGACTTGTTCCACCTAATACAACTGCTGCAATTGCATCTAGTTCGTAAGAAGTACCTGCAGTCGGCTGTGCAGAATCTAGTCTTGATGTTAAGACAATACCTGCAAGCGCTGCCAAAATTCCGGAAAGACCATAAATCATTACTTTAATTCTCGTAACATTAATACCTGATAATGCTGCTGCTTCTTCATTTCCACCAATTGCAAATGTACGGCGACCAAATGTCGTTTTCTTCAAAATGAAGTACAGTACTGCGAAAGCGACCATCATTGTAACAGCTGGTACCGGAATACCGAGAAAATAACCGCGGCCAAACATTTGGAACATTAAATGATCACCAAGACCAGTGATCGGACGTCCGTCCATATAAACAAGCGTCAACCCGCGAAAAATAGTCATTGTTGCTAAAGTTGCAATAAATGGAGCTACTTTTCCCTTCGCTATGATGATACCGTTTACAATTCCCATTACAAGACCAGCTAATAATCCAACTGCCATCGCAAGGAACGGGTCCATACCACTTGCCATCATTCCAGCAACAAGTGCACTTGATAATGCTAAAATAGAACCTACCGATAAGTCAATACCCCCTGTTAAAATTACAAAGGTCATTCCGAATGCAATAAGCGCATTAATCGATACTTGACGCAGTATATTAAATAAATTTGGAATCTCAATAAATGCTGGATTTAAAGCTGTAATTACGACGATAATTAATACTAAACCGATTAAAGAACCGAGTTGTTGTAATACATTCCCCTTCTTAGCCATCCTTACTCTCCCCCTGTAGCTAGTGCCATAATAGACTCTTGTGATGCCTCACCTTTCTCTAAAATGCCGCCGACCTTCCCTTCATGAATAACAAGAACGCGATCACTCATTCCTAAAACTTCTGGAAGCTCAGATGATACCATAATAACGGCATCGCCTTGCTCAGTAAGCTTATTCATAATAGAGTAAATTTCTTTTTTCGCTCCAACATCTACACCCCTTGTTGGCTCATCTAAAATGAGTAACTGCGGGTGGATACCTAGCCATTTTGCAATAACAACCTTTTGCTGATTTCCACCAGAAAGAGATTTCACCGTTTGCTCTCCACTAGCTGCTTTCACATTAAGAAGTTTCATCATATCCGCTGTAAACTGTTGTTCTAGTTCGTTACTAAGGACACTTCCCTTTGAAAGACTTTCTAAATTCGGTAAAGCTAAATTTTCTCGAATTGAGAAATCTAACACTAACCCTTCAGATTTTCTATCCTCTGTAATGAAAGCTATTCTTTGTCTAATCGCATCTATCGGACTATCAATCTTTACTTCTTGTCCATTTATAAAAATTTGGCCAGAATCTAAAGGTTCGTATCCAAATATCGCTTTCATAATATCTGTACGGCCAGCTCCCATCAAGCCAGCAACACCAAGGATCTCACCTTTTCTCACTTGAAACGAAACATTTTCAAACTTCCCTTTTTTCGTTCCGTTACGCATCTCAAAAATGACATCGCCAATTTGACTATTTCGCTCTGGGTAACGTTCACCAATGCTGCGCCCCACCATCATACTCACTACTTCATCAAATGATGTTTCCGGAATAAGTCTCTTTCCTACGTATTCCCCATCACGTAAAATCGTAATGGCATCACATATTGAAAAAATTTCTTCCATTCGGTGTGAGATATAAACGAACGAAACACCTTCTTTACGTAATTTATTAATGACAGTAAACAACGTTTCAATTTCGCGTTCTGTTAATGCAGCTGTAGGTTCATCCATAATAATAACGCTCGCGTTTGTCATTAACGCTTTCGCAATTTCGATAATTTGCTGTTGTCCAACCGATAACTCTCCTGCAAACATAGCGCCTTTTACATGTAACCCTAACTCCGCTAGTTGCTGCTGCGCAATCGCGTTCATTTGACGCGTACGCAAAATACCTGTCTTCCCATACATTAACTCTTTACCGAGAAACATATTTTCAGCTACTGTTAAATTCGATAATATGTTCAATTCTTGATGTATAAATGCAATACCGTACTCTTCTGCTTCTTTCGCATTTTTAAAAGTTCGTTCTTGTCCATCAATCGTGATTGTTCCACCATCTTTTTTGTATACACCTGTTAAAATTTTCATGAGCGTTGATTTGCCCGCTCCATTTTCCCCCATCAATGCATGGACTTCCCCTGTTTCAATCATAAACTGTGCATTCTTCAAAACAGGATTACCATTGAACGCCTTTGAAATATTTTTCATTTCAATACGCATTCCCATCACTTCCTTTTATTAAAAAATCACGCCCGCATGTAAAATTACATTGGCATAAGGAGTAGCCTCTCCTGTACGAATAATCGCCTTCGCTTTCTTCGTGTGCTCTTTAAATTGTTCATGCGATACATATTCAAACGCTGGCTCTATTAATTTCAGCTCAATTTCTTTATTTACTTCCGCATTATTGTTAATGACTTCTTCTGCTAACGTTACTTTTTCAATTGCCATATCATCAGATACCACTTGCAATACGTCTAAAAAGCTAGGTTTTCCAATCTCAACAGCTAAATCAATTCGTTTTACTCCGTCAGGAATTGGTAGCCCACAGTCTGCGATTACAATCGTATCTGTATGTCCAAGTGAAGCAAGGACTGATGCAATCTCACTGTTTAATACACCGTGCTTTTTCATCCGACAATCACCTGCACTTCACGTACTCTATCTCTCGTTGGCATACCGCCCTGTGCTCCAAGTTTCGTTACAGAAAGACCACCAGCAATATTCGCAAAACGAATTGCTTTTTGAAGTGTTTCTCCTTCAGAAAGCGCAACTGCTAATGCACCATTGAATGTATCACCAGCTCCAGTCGTATCTACTACATCAACAGCAATGCTAGGAACATGTACAATCTCCTTACCATTATGGAAACGAACACCGTTAGAACCTTCTGTCATCAATAGTTTATTTGGATATTTAGCCAGTAAATCTTCAATTGGCGATATGAAATCATCTAATACGATGCGGCACTCATGTTCATTTGGTGTAATATAAGTTGCTTTTTCTAAAATATCTTCTGATAACACTTGTGCTGGCGCTGGATTTAACATAACCGGGATTTTGTGTTCCTCACAAATAGCTAATACGTATTTTACTGTTTCAAGTGGAATCTCTAGTTGAAGAACAACCATATCTGCTTTTATAAGAAGATCTTTTGAACGATCTACAACCGACTCATTTACAAGAGCATTCGCCCCTTGCACAACAACAATACTGTTATCCTCTTCTGCTAAAACGATATGAGCAATTCCTGTCGCCGTATCTGTAACCGGTACCACATAGTCGATAAAAACGCGTTCGTTCTCTAAATTGTTCTTAACTACAGTTCCATAATTATCGTTTCCAACCGCTCCAACCATCGCTACATTTGCGCCTAATCTAGCTGCAGCAACTGCCTGGTTGGCTCCTTTCCCTCCTGGGATTGTATGAAATGCTTCACCAATTACTGTTTCTCCTGCTTTCGGACGTTTTTTTGAAACAGCCACTAAGTCCATTGAAATACTACCTACCACTGCAATATTTGGCATCTGTTTCATCTCCTTACTTTGTTGTATTTCGTTCTATAATTTCAATCGGTAAACGATAGTGTTTCTCTTCTAATACGTTTCCTTCCATCTGCTCTAATAACAGCTCTGTTGCAATTTTCCCCATTTCATAAATTGGCTGTGCAACAGTTGTAATAGATGGATACATCATTTCTGTTAAAGAAATTCCATCGAATCCGATAATTTGTAAATCATCTGGAATAGAAATCCCCTTTTGGAGTGCAGCCTTTACAATACCTATTGCGATTAAATCATTTCCAGCAACAATTCCATCAATATGTGGGTATTCTTCTAATAATTCCACTGCTACACGCTCACTATTAGCTGGATCAAATGTACTCTCTGCAATCATATAAGAAAGATTATTTTGCGTAATAACGTCTACAAAACCTTCAAAACGTTCATTAGCCGTGCTTACGTCACGCGGTCCGCGAATATGCGCAATATGTTTACAGCCTTTATCTATTAATAGATTTGTCGCTGCCTGACTCCCTGCATAGTTATCTGCATATACAGTAGGGATACGCTCATTAAACATACGGTCAATTGCAACAACTGGAACAGACAACTTCATGTAATTAACACTATTTTGTGGATTCGTTGCTACAATAAATCCATCCACATTATTTTGCCTAAGTACATCAATATATTGCTTTTCTTTCTCTAAACTCTCATCAGAGTTACAAAGGACAACTGTGTATCCTTGCTTATGCGCTACATCTTCTACGGCACGTGCAACTTCTGGAAAGAATGGATTCACGATATTTGGAACAACTAAGCCAATTAAACGAGATTTTTTATTATACAATGAACGCGCTACTGTACTAGGTTTATAATCTAGCATCTCAATCGCTCGTTCTACTTTCTTTAATGTATCTTCATGAACATATCCATTTTTATTTAACACTCTGGAAACGGTAGCAACAGATACTCCTGCTAATTTTGCAACGTCTTTAATCGTACTCATTCTCTTCCCTCTCCATTTCATGTAACCGTTTACAGAAAATAATATAACGTATTTCTAGAAATACGTCAATCATTTCTCACGAAAAAGCTTTTAAGGTTATACTCAAAAAAAGCACCGCCATAAGGCGATGCTTTTTCATTACGAATATGATACAGTTTGTTCTTTTTCCTCTGTAGCTGGCTCTTCAGCATCTTTTTTACGATCTGACAGTTTAATCTTCTGTAAGAAAATCGTAAAGATAGCGCCTACTACGATAAATACTAATCCTGTTAAGAATACAGTATGAAGTGAGTCTATTAAAGAGTTTTTCAAGATTGGTACAATGCTGTTAGCGAATGCTTCTGGCATTTGTTTTAATGCTTCTGGACTAAATAGCATCGAATATAAACCTTGTGGATCTGTGTGAATCATATCTTTAAATTTCGTTACCATTTGACCCGCCTCTTTCGGGAACGTATCTAATACAGGTACTAATTTATTTGTTAATGTTGTACCTGAAGTGTTATTCATGATTGACCCTAAAATTGTAATACCAAATGTTCCACCGATTTGACGGAAGAACTGACTTGATGATGTTACGACTCCAAGATCTTTTTTCGGGAAACTTTCTTGTAACGCTAATGTTAATGTCGGCATAACAAGACCCATTCCTAAACCGATAATACTCATATAGAAAGTAGCAGTAAGTTTAGTCGTGTGCATATCCATCGTTGTTAATAACCAGAAACCACCAGCCATAATAAGCATCCCTGTAATAATTTGTGGTTTCACACCAACTTTTAATACAAGTTGACCACCGATAATACTCATCACTATCATTGTAATCATCATCGGTGTCATAATTGTTCCTGATTCAGCAGCACTTACTCCTACAATTCCTTGCATGAAGAATGGTACGAACATAATCGCACCGAACATTCCGATACTCATAAAGAAACCAATCGCATTCAGTATTGTAAACGTGCGATTTTTAAAGAAATGCATCGGTAAAATCGGTTCTTCTGCTTTCGTTTCAACGATAACAAAGCTAATAATACCAATTAGAGCTAATGCAAATAAACCGATAATTTGCCAAGAATCCCATGGATAATCTTTTCCGCCAAACGTTAATGCAAGTAATAAACTTACAACACCGAGAATCATCGTAAAGATTCCAGCAATATCAATTTTGATCGGTCCTGTTTGTTTATGTGACTTTAATCCCATTGCAATAAAGATTGTTGCTAAAATACCAACTGGTAAGTTAATGTAGAATACCCATCTCCAGTTCACTGCGTCTACAATCCAGCCACCCACTTGTGGTCCAATTACAGAAGCAAGACCGTATAACGCACCAAAAATACCTTGCCATTTCGCACGTTCTTTTCCCGTAAACATATCTCCGATAATAATCATAGCCATTGGCATCATAATACCGCCACCAAGACCTTGAATACCACGGAAAATAATTAATTCTGTCATACCATTTGCCATACCACATAACGCCGAACCAACCATAAAGATAACTAGTCCTGTAATATATACGTTACGACGGCCAAGTAAATCCGCTAATTTACCTGCAATTGGTACAACTGTCGTTGATGTTAACATATAAGCTGTTGTTAACCACGTCATTAAACTTAATCCGCCTAGTTCACCGACGATACGCGGCATTGCTGTACCAACAATGGTTCCATCTAATGCAGCAAATAGCATCGCGATTATTAAACCAATTAACAGCAACTTTCTATTTATGTTTTCTTGTTGCTCCATGTAATCTCCTCAATTCCTCTTAGTGATTCTCTTTTTTCTCTTGTGTCCCGCAAATAATTGTTTCTAATTTCTCAAAGAGGCGTAACAAATCTTCTCTTTCTTGTAATTCTAAATGTGAGAAATATTTTGCAATATGCTCATTACGAGCGGTCATTGCCTCTTCTACTCTAGCTTTCCCCTTTTTTGTTAACTCAATGATGACAACACGACGGTCATCTTTGTCGTGATAGCGTTCTACAAGCTCTTGGTCAATTAGGCGATCAATCATCACTGTAATTGCACTAGGCTTTACATACATCTTTTTTGCTAATTTTGTCGCTCTTGAAGCACCGTAATGATCTAAAATCTTTAAAATATAAAACTGCGGTGGTGTAAGTCCTGTTGCTTGCATTTGTTCTAATAACTCCGTCTGCATTTTCTTTCCAATCGAAAAGGCAAGAGCTTGAATTTTATCGATATGCGTCATATCATTTGGCATGTTATCCACCTCTTATTTAAGCAATAAAATATTTAACGTATTTAAATATTAATCCCACAAACAAAATCCGTCAACACTTTTTATTTATAAAAACGTTTACATTTCTGTCACAAAGTTGTATAATTTTCGACGAAGTTAATATTGACAGTCACGGAGAATCGGAGTATACGGCTATGAATCATAAAAAAGGAAACTTTTTTATATTTCATGGCCTTTTTATATTCTCTCTGACTTACAACATTTCGAATTCATTAGGGGAGGATTTTCATTTTATGTTTTTCACACAATTATTTAAGCCTGCGCCCCACGCGGAACGCTTACCAGCTGATCGCGTTGATAGCGAATACCGTAAATTACGTTTACAAGTATTCTTAGGTATCTTCATCGGCTACGCAGGTTACTACTTTGTTCGAAAAAACTTTTCACTAGCGATGCCATACTTAATCGAACAAGGCTTTAGTAAAGGGGAACTTGGGGTTATCCTTTCAGCAGTATCTATCGCTTACGGATTAAGTAAATTTCTTATGGGTATCGTATCCGACCGTTGTAATCCTCGCTACTTTTTAGCAGCTGGGCTATTTTTATCAGGTATCATTAATATTATTTTCGGCTCATTTTCTTTCATTACAACGAGCATTATACTTATGTTTGTCCTTCAGTTTTTAAATGGATGGGTACAAGGTATGGGATGGCCTCCTTGTGGTCGTACGATGGTTCACTGGTTCTCTATTAGTGAACGTGGTACAAAAATGTCTATTTGGAACGTTGCTCATAATGTCGGTGGCGCGCTTATGCCTTCTCTTGTGACATTAGGCTTATACTTCTTCGCAAATGACTGGAAGAGTATTTTTTACTTCCCAGGTATTCTTTCAATTTTAGTTGGTATTTATGTATTAATTACGATGAGAGATACACCTCAATCTTGTGGATTACCTTCTATCGAAGAACATACTGGAGAATATCCATCAGATGAAAAAGTAAAAGATCGAGAACGCGAACTTTCAGTAAAAGAAATTTTATTTAAATACGTACTAAACAATAAATTTTTATGGTACATCGCTATCGCGAACGTTTTCGTTTATTTCGTACGTTACGGCGTTGTAGACTGGGCTCCTACTTATTTAGTAGAGGAAAAAAGTTTCACTCATAGTAGCTCTCGTACAGCTTACGCTCTATATGAATGGGCTGGTATTCCAGGTACACTTCTTTGCGGATGGATGAGTGATAAACTATTTAAAGGGCGCCGCGCACCTGCTGGTATTTTATTTATGGTTGGTGTATTTATCGCCGTTCTTGTTTACTGGCTAAATCCTCCTGGTAATCCAATGGTTGATAGTATCGCACTTGTCGCGATTGGATTTTTAATTTACGGACCTGTTATGTTAATCGGCCTACACGCACTAGACTTAGCACCAAAAAAAGCTGCTGGAACTGCAGCTGGTTTAACTGGGTTCTTCGGTTACCTAGGTGGAGCTACTTTTGCTAGCGCAGCTATGGGCTTTATCGTTGATGCATTCGGATGGGATGGCGGATTCATCTTATTACTTGTATCTTGTGTACTTGCAATGTTCTTCCTTGCTCTTACTTTAAAAACAGGATCTGCAAAACAAAAACAAGCTTAAGTACTAATATTATTCTTATCAAAAAAAGAGAGACTGTTCTTTCCAGAACACCTCTCTTTTTTCTACATATAATACTTTTTTCTTACAAAAGATTTATTTCCCTCTCACATATATGTTAGCGTTTTCAACTAACTTCAATCCCTTATATAACAGCATTCAATCTCTGTATAAAAAGATTTTTGAATATTTTCTCAACTTATGCTTGTCAAACATTGTCAATTTATATTAAAATAACAACAACATACAAAATATTTAGTCTTTTCAGAAAAGATGGAGGGATAGCCATGAAGAATCCACTTCTTCGCATTGAAAACTTACAGACTTCCTTTCGCATACAAGATCACTATCATGCCGCAGTTGATGATGTTTCGTTAACTGTCCATGAAAATGAAATTGTCGCGATAGTTGGTGAATCAGGTTGCGGAAAAAGTGCACTTGCCCTTTCTATTATGCGACTGCATAATGAAGCAAATACAAAATTACAAGGGCAGCTTAACTATAGAGATAAGGATCTACTAACTATGTCAGCCGCAGAAATGAATAAAGTACGCGGATCAAACATCGGTATGATTTTCCAAGAACCTCTTACAGCACTCGATCCTCTTATGACAGTTGGAAAGCAAATCGAAGAAAACTTAGACTACCACACAAGCCTTTCAAAAGTTGAAAAAAAAGAACGCACCTTAGAACTACTTCATCAAGTTGGTATTCCAAAACCAGAACTTACATATAAACAATACCCACACGAATTATCTGGCGGAATGAGACAAAGAATTGTTATCGCAATTGCAATTGCTTGTAACCCAGCACTCATTATTGCGGATGAGCCAACAACGGCTCTTGACGTAACCATCCAAGCACAAATTTTAGACTTACTAAAATCTATTCAAGAACAAACGAAAATGGGCATCATTTTAATTACTCATGATTTAAGTGTTGTCGCAGAAACAGCCGATCGTATCGTCGTTATGTACGCCGGACAAGTTGTAGAGACAGGAAAAGTTGAAGAGATTTTTAACAACCCTCTTCACCCATATACTCGTTCTCTATTAAACTCCATTCCATCTGCGTATGGTGAAAAAGAAAAATTGCATGTAATTCAAGGGGTCGTTCCTTCGTTAGCGAAGCTTCCTCGCACAGGTTGTCGCTTCCAAGCTCGAATTCCATGGATTAGACCTGATCAACACGAGGAAAATCCAATTTTACATGAAGTAAAACCAGACCATTGGGTACGTTGTACTTGCTACAAGCATTTCAACTTCCAAGATAAGAAAGGAGATGACGTAGCTCATGGCACTGCTTAAAGTAGAAGATTTAAAAGTACATTTTCCAATTAAAGGTGGTTTCTTCGGCCGCACATTAGATTACGTGCGTGCTGTCGATGGTGTAAGTTTTGAATTACAGCCGGGTGAAACATACGGGATCGTTGGTGAATCAGGAAGTGGCAAATCAACAACGGGTAAAGCAATTATGCATTTAACGAAAGCAACAGAGGGTAGCATTCATTTTAATAATAGAGATTTAACAAAATTAAGTCGCTCTGAGCTACGTGAACAACGAAAAGATATTCAAATGATTTTCCAAGATCCTTATTCATCATTAAATCCGAAGAAACGTGTTCTCGACATTATTGCTGAGCCTCTTCGAAATTTTGAGAAGCTCTCACCTGATGAAGAACGTAGAGCGGTTCAAGAATATCTTGATAAAGTTGGTCTAAATCCAGAGTCAATTTATAAATATCCACATGAATTTTCTGGCGGGCAAAGGCAGCGGATTGGTATTGCACGCGCTCTTACATTAAAACCGAAGCTTATTATTGCTGATGAGCCAGTATCTGCGCTTGACGTCTCTGTACAAGCACAAGTATTAAACTTCTTACAAGATTTACAAGCTGAGCTCGGACTAACATACTTATTCATTAGTCATGATTTAGGTGTAATTCGTCATATGTGTGATCGTATCGGTGTTATGTATCGCGGACGCATTGTCGAAGAAGCAACTAGTGCAGAAATTTATAGTAATCCGCAACATATTTATACAAAGCGCCTAATATCAGCAATTCCTGATATTCGTCCTGAAAACAGAGAGAGACAGCGTAAGCTCCGTCAACAAGTAAGCTCTGAATACGAGAAATCATACGAAAATTATTTCAATGAAAACGGTCGTGCTTATGACTTAAAAGCAATCTCGCCAACGCACCGGGTGGCATTACCATAAGGGAGTGATAAAACATGTGGAAGTTTATATTACGGAGATTTTTAGTGATGATCCCGCAATTATTCGTGTTAAGTGTACTTGTCTTTCTATTAGCTAAGGCAATGCCAGGCGATGCCTTAACCGGCAGAGCAGTAAATAATCCGAAAGCAGATCCAAAAGTCATTGAAGAGCAACGCGAAAAATTAGGTTTAAATGATCCCGTTACAACACAATATGTTCGCTGGGTTAAAAATGCTGTGCAAGGTGACTTCGGTATTTCCTATGCACATAAAATGAAAGTAACTGATTTAATCGGTGAACGCCTTGGAAATACAATTTGGTTAGCAATTCTTGTCCTTGTTCTTACTTACGTGATTGCAATTCCACTCGGTGTCATAAGTGGACGTTGGACTGATACATGGGCAGATCGGCTCATTACACTCTATAACTATTTAGGACTTGCTACACCACTATTTATATTTGCATTAATCATGCTCTTCCTATTTGGATTTAAGCTTGCAATATTCCCAACTGGTGGTAGCGTAGATCCTCAAGTTGCAACAGGTACATTCGCTTACTATTTAAGTAAATTGAATCACATGATATTACCAGCCTTATCTGGTGCATTAATTGCAACAGTGGGTACAATCCAATATTTACGAAGTGAAATTATCGATACGAAACATAAAGATTTTGTACGCACAGTAAAAGCAAAAGGTGTTCCAGAATCAAAGGTTTATTCTAGACATATTTTACGTAATTCATTCTTACCAATCGCAGCGTTCTTAGGATATGAAATTACAAGCGTAGTCGCAGGATCAATTTTTCTAGAAAGCATCTTTAGTTATCCTGGTATTGGTCAATTATTTATGCAATCTATTTCTCAACGTGATTTTAGTGTCGTAACTGCACTTGTTTTATTTACTGGATTCGCAACGCTACTCGGGACTCTTCTTTCCGATATTATTCTAAGCATCGTTGATCCACGTATTCGTATTGATTAATGGAGGTGAAGAAACATTATGTTAGCAAATCCCGAAAAACAAACTGAAGTCGTTCATTACGAAAAAAGTCCTTCTGGCTTTTCTGTCATGTGGCGTGAATTTCGTAAAGATAAATTAGCAATGTTTTCACTTTTCTTATTAGCGATCATACTGATAGCCGTTTATACAACATCTTTCATTATGAAGCAGGAGGATATTGTAAAAGTTGATTTATTTTCTATCTACTCTCCACCATCTGGTGAACATTGGTTAGGAACAGATTACGGTGGTAGAGATATTTTTGGGCAACTGATTATTGGAACAAGGAATTCATTTACGATTGGACTTGTAATCACTATTCTCTCCTGTTTAATTGGTCTTTCTATCGGGCTAATCGCTGGTTACTTTGGTGGAACTGTTGATAACATCATTATGCGTATTATTGATTTCAAACTTATTTTACCTTTCCTAATGCTTGTTATCGTACTTATCACAATTGTTCCGGTCTTTAATGTTACTGTATTTATTTTGATCATGAGTATCTTCTTATGGACAGGAAAGGCCAGATTGATTCGTTCCAAAGTATTGACCGAAAAGGAATTGGACTATGTATCTGCATCAAAAACATTAGGTACACCAAACTGGAAGATTATGATGTTTCAAGTGCTACCTAACTTAAGCTCTATTATTATCGTAAGCGTTACATTAAACCTTGCTGGAAACATTGGCATAGAATCTGGGCTAACTTTCTTAGGTTTTGGTCTACCTGAGAGTACACCGAGCCTTGGAACACTTGTTAGTTATGCAACAAATCCTGATGTTTTACAAGAAAAATGGTGGATCTGGTTACCTGCATCACTCATGATTTTAGTGTTGATGCTGTGTATAAATTTTATCGGTCAAGCGCTACGTCGCTCAGCTGATGCGAGACAAAGAAAAGGTTAAGGGGTGGAGACAATGACAAACAAACCAAAATTTTTCAAAGTATTAAGTACACTTGCAGTTTCAACATTACTACTTTCAGCGTGTGGGGGCAGTGGAGGTAGTGAAAAAACGAGCAGCACAAAAAAGGTAGACACTAGCAAATTTAATGAAACTGTTAAAAATGATAAAAAAGAAATTAAAGATGGCTCATTAACATATGGGCTTGTTTCTAACACACCATTTGAAGGACTTTTAAATTTCGCTGTATATGAAGGTGATCCTGACAACCAAGTCATTACTTTCTTTGATGAATCCTTATTAGACAACGACAAAAACTGGGAATACAATAACGAAGGTGCTGCTACGTATGAAATATCAGCAGATAAAAAAACAATTACATTAAAAATTAAAGATAACGTAAAGTGGCATGATGGAAACCCTGTAACAGCTGAAGATTTAGAGTACTCTTACCTTGTAATCGGTAGTAAGCTATATGCTGGATCTCGCTATGACACTCAAATGCAAATGATTGAAGGAATGACTGATTATCACGATGGAAAAACTGATAAAATTTCCGGTGTAAAAGTAATTGATCAAAAAACAATTTCATTTACATTTAAAGAGCCAAATCCTTCTGTGAAAACTGGACTTTGGACATACCCTCTTCATAAAAAATACTTAGCAGATGTACCAATTGATAAATTAGCAGAATCTGATAAAATCCGTAAAAACCCAATTGGTTTCGGACCATTTAAAGTTAAGAAAATTGTTCCTGGAGAATCTGTTGAATTTGAACGTTTCGATGATTATTGGGGTGGAAAACCAAAACTTAAAAATGTAGTCTTAAAAGTTGTAAATCCATCTATCGTTAATGCTTCATTGAAAAATGGTGACATTGACATTGCAGAAGTAAGTGCAGATCAATATCCGAACGTAAGTAAATTAAAGAATGCACAACTAGTTGGAAGAACAGATTTATACTACAGCTACATCGGCTTTAAATTTGGACACATGGATAAAGAAAAACGTGAAATGGTAATGGATAAAGATACATTCAAAGATGTTCGTTTACGTCAAGCGATGGCTTATGCAATTGATCGAAAAGAAATCGGTGAAAAACTATATCACGGTTTACGTTATCCAGCTAACTCACCAATCTCACCAGCTTCACCTAAGTTCCACAATAATAAAGTAGGTGCTTATGATAAAGATGTTGAGAAAGCGAAAAAATTGTTAGACGAAGCTGGATATAAAGATAAAAACGGTGATGGTTTCCGTGAAGACCCTAATGGTAAAGAAGTTAAACTTAACTTCTTATCAATGAGTGGTAGTGATGTAAGTGAACCACTTGCAAAATTCTTTATTCAATCTTGGAAAGAAATTGGCATTAAAGTTGAACTTCTTGACGGTCGCTTACATGAATTTAACTCCTTCTATGATAAGCTGAAAAAAGATGATCCTGCAGTTGATCTATATGCTGGTGCTTTCGGTACTGGTTCTGATCCAGATCCATCTGGCCTTTGGGGACCTGATGCAAGCTTTAACTACCAAAGATGGTCAAATCCTAAAAATACTGAGTTATTAAAAGAAGGTCTTTCTCCAAAAGCTGCTGACGATAAATATCGTACAGAAGTATATGATAAATGGCAAAAACTAATCCATGATGAAGTACCAATGATTCCACTTCATTATAAGTTCGATCTAAAGGGTATCAATAACCGCGTAAAAGATTATAAATATACACCAGAAGATCAATACAAGTGGGGTAAAGTTAGCGTAACAAGCGATAAAGCAGAAACAGAGAAATAAGAAAATAGCTCCTAGCACTGAGGTACATGCTAGGAGCTATTTTTTATTTATAACCCTTCTCTTGCTATTAATAACAATCAATTCCTTCCCTACTCTAAGATTAAAAGATTTGATGAATCATCTTTATTACAACAGCTAACGTAACAGATGCCGCAAATCCTCCTAAACAAATTAAACTTACCCCTTGACTATACGATAAATTTTGCAATGATTTCATTACTTCCATCCTCCCAATCTCCCCTTTGATACTCTTATTTTACCAATGGGAAAAATTTCTTAACATCGATTTTTCTGACAACAAACTTACAAATTTGTAAGTTAACAAATTCTCTTTAAACTTATATATCTAGTATGTCCACGCCCTCTCACTTTATACGCAAAAAAAGACCTCGCATTATATCAAGGTCTTGCTTACACTACAAAATATCTCACTCAATTTATTTAATAATCATCACCGGACATTTCACACGCTTTGCTATTTTATGACTGACACTACCAAGCACCATCTCTTGCAGTGTATTTAGTCCTCTACTCCCAGCAATAACGAGATCTATATCTCCTGTATTTACATATTGCACAATCGTATCTCCTGGATCGCCATGTAATATCGTAATTTTATAAGAAATGTTCTCTTTCTTTAATAAAACTTCAATCTCTTTTAATTTATCTTTTCGACTAGCCGATATTGTTTCTAGATCTGTTTGACCTTGTATAATATCTGATTTTGCCGTTCTATTATCTACTACGTACACAACTTCAACATTTGTTTCTTTGCTACATTTCGCAATATATGTTGCATGTTCCGCTGCTCGAAGTGCATGTTCAGAACCGTCACATGCTAATATAATTTGTTTGTACATATGCTGAATCCCCTTTTCGTTATCCTACCCGTATTATATAATAAAGCCCCCTAAAAAGGAGGCTTCTAACTAGCAATTCTTTTATTATAAGTAGCTAAATTTGAAATAATCTTCGAGCTTCGTTCATTTAATCCCGTTATACTTACTTTCACACCACTTTGTTCATACTTCATGATAACTTTATCAATTGCTGCTACCGCTGAATCATCCCATACGTGTGCGTGAGTAAAATTCAACTCAATTTCTTTTACATCTTCCTCAAATGTAAAATTATTTATAAAGTCTGCTGTAGATGCAAAGAAAAGTTGACCATGAATTTCGTATATTTTCTTATTTTCAATATATAAATGTTTCACGTGAATCTTTGCCATATTGAATGCAAATAAAACCGCACTAATTACTGTTCCGATAATTACACCTAATGCTAAATTATGTGTAATTAAGACAATCACAACTGTTACGATCATAACAAATGCGTTTCCTTTTGGTACTTTATGAATCGTTGTTACAGAGTTCCAATCAAATGTTCCAATTGAAACCATAATCATAACTGCAACTAAAGCTGCCATCGGAATATGAACGACATAATCACCTAAAACGAATAGTAATACGATTAAAAACCCGCCTGCTACAAATGTCGATAAACGACCGCGTCCACCTGATTTAATATTAATAACAGATTGTCCAATCATTGCACAGCCTGCCATTCCTCCGAAGAAACCAGCGACAATATTTGCAAGACCTTGTCCACGTGCTTCTTTATGTTTATTACTTTCTGTATGCGTCATATCATCCAAAACTGAAGCTGTTAATAATGACTCTAGTAAACCGATAATTGCAAGCATAACTGCGTACGGTAAAATGATCCCTAATGTCTCAAGTGTAAAAGGCACGTCAGGCATGCTAAAGAACGGTAATTCTTTCGGTAAACTTCCCATATCCCCGACTGTTTTTAACTGTAATCCGCTCATAAGTGCAATACTTGTCACAATAATAATAGAAATAAGTGTAGACGGTACAGCCGTCGTAATACGTGGAAATACATATATAATTGCAAGTCCTAATGCGACAAGTGCATACATTTGCCAAGTTGCATTTTTAAAATGTGGCAATTGCGCTGTAAAAACTAAAATTCCAAGTGAATTTAAAAACCCACTCATAACAGATTTAGGTACAAACTTCATAAATGAGCTCAGTTTGAACACGCCAAAAATAATTTGGACAATACCGGTTAATATTGTTGTAGCAAATAAATACTGCAAACCGTGATCTTTCACGAGCGTCACCATTAATAATGCCATTGCACCTGTTGCAGCTGAAATCATCCCAGTTCTTCCGCCAACAAATGAAATGGTAACTGCAATACAAAAGGCTGCGTATAGTCCAACGGCCGGATCCACGCCTGCAATAACAGAGAAAGCGATCGCTTCAGGAATTAACGCTAAAGCAACGACAATTCCTGATAGCACATCCCCTTTCACGTTGGAGAACCAGTCATTTTTTATCGTTTGAAACAAAATACCACTCCTCTACTCTTTTATCCCGCATTAACGGGCAGTAAGACCCCCACCTCAAAATTCAGCGGAAGCAAAGAAGTTGGGTGGGGATCAACTGCCCATAAAAGCCCGATTGGTTCAACTAATAATCAGTGGGGGATGAACACCCCCCCACTGATTAAAGTTTCACTTTATCATTTGATTTTCTCCATAAGAAAATCTAAGCCGACTGCACGAAGGATATTATATAACGAGTAGAGATATTTTTGCTATGTAAAAGTTTCCTAAAGAAAAGACGCTACCTTCATAGCGTCTTCTCTCATTTTATTAATGTCCACCGTGACCTTGACCGCTTTCTTGCACAATCTCTAACCTCTCATCCAGTATACCTTGTGTTTCAAATGAAATATCACTCGTACTTCCTAATAAGAAGCCGTGGTTATACGGCCCAAGCGTTGGGTCATCTTTAAACTTCGGCTGAATACTAGCAAGGAATTCATACACTGGTTGTGAAGCTTTCCCTTCTTCTAACAATACAACAGGTGCGTGTTTACCCATATGTGAAAATGGTGCCCCTGCAACTGCTAAGTCTGGTGTTTTGCTTGAAACAAATGATAAACCGTGACCTGGTTTTGTAAACCCCCAGCCAAATTTCGTTTTTTCATCTTTAAACTTCGCAAATGCAACCGAATTTTCTGTTGGAGTCTCTCCACTAATACGCGTTACTTTTCCGTATTTACTTAACTCTTTTTCTACTGCTTTTGAAACAATTTTTTCTGGTCCTAATACATATATATTCGCTTTATCTTTTCTCATCTTTAATGCCTCTATTGTCGCTTCTGGCACTTTATTTTTTTCAGTATATAAAAGCGGTTCTGGCATGTGAGAAATCCAATTTACAGCTGGTGTTGTATATAAACGTCCTTCTTCTTCAGACGAACCGATAATAACACTATTCGGGTAGCTTCCTGTTATATCGGCATATTCTTTATCCACTTCTTTAGCAAATGTAGCTGGATCCGTTTCTTTTATTTGCTTTACTTTATATTCTTTTAATTGCTCAAGGGTAGATTCACCTATATCCCCCATCACCATAATTTGTGTTCCATCTTTCGTTCCGAGCGGATTTAATCGTTTTATTTCTTTTAACGTCACTTCGGGTACCTTTTCTTTTTCTATAAATAAAATCGGCCCGTTATTCGGATGGTGAATAAGATCCGCACTCGCAATACCTAATTGCCACTCGTTTACTGGTACTAAAATAATAGCGCCTGGCTGATTCTCTTTATGCGTTGCTGGCCATATCGTTTGCGAAGTTAATACTGCCATTTGCAGAGGATCGTTTGTGTTTAATCTCGTTACATTTTTTAAGCTTGTCGTTAATAAATCATTCGATGCACCTTCGTTCATTTCTTTAGGCGCAGTTACCTCCTGATTCATTTTCATTTCCTTTTGCTCTGTTTTCTTCTCTTTTGTAGATTCATGATTTTTATGATCTGTATTCGTTTGTCCACACGCCGCAAGACCAACCGCCGCAATTATTGTTATCCCAAAAATTCGGGTCATCTGTTTCACTATACCGCCTCCATTTGAATCGTTTTCGAGCCAATATGATTACCTAAAATGGAATTTCAACTTTACAATAACAAGCAATTCTGAAGAAATTATGCAGATGCATGATAATCTGCACCATTTCTTCATGATTTTGACTTACAATTTAAGTAATAACTACAAATGCGGAGGTACTCTATGGTCGATATACTACTCGTAGATGATGAGCCGAGAATGCTTGAATTATTAACGCTTTATCTTACTCCAATCGGATACAATTGCGTATGTGCAGTATCTGGGGAAGAAGCTATTTCACATATAGAAAATCGAAACTTCAAATTTGTTTTACTCGATATTATGATGCCAAAGATGGATGGGTGGGAAACGTGCAAAAGAATTCGATCCTTTAGTAACGTTCCTATCATTATGGTAACGGCCCGTGATCAAACGGTAGATGTCATCCAAGGGTTAAAACTTGGAGCGGATGATTATGTAACGAAACCTTTCCATGAAGAAGAGCTTTTCGCAAGAATTGAAGCTGTTTTAAGGCGAACGAATCAACACGCGCAAATCCAATATCACGGCATTTTATGGGATGAGGCAAAGCATTTCGTTTCTGTCTATAATGAAGAACTTCTTCTCACTCCAATCGAATTTTCCTTACTCGGGTTATTTTTACGTCATGTGAACTACGTGTTAAGCCGCGATCAGCTCATTGAACGAATTTGGGGATTAAATACAAATACAGAAGATAGAACAGTCGATTCACATATTCGTAATTTGCGTGATAAATTACGAAAATTAAATTTCCCTATTGATCACCATTTGAAAACTGTTTACGGAGTCGGCTATCGATGGGTTGATACTGTAGATTAAGGAGCAAAACGATGAAGCGAATATCTATTCAACTCGGATTTTATTTTTTAATTGTTACACTTTTAATCGAAAGTGTTCTATTTGTCTTGCTTTATTATAGCCTTGTCAACAATAGAGTAAACGAAGAAATGACAGCTTTATTAAAGCGCGGAAATAGTCACCGAGATGTCCTTGAAAAGTATTTTGATAAGCAAACAATCTCCCATGTTGCACTAATGGAATCCGAAGCCGAAACCACTGTCGTTATTACAAATGCAAATAAAGAAGTACTGGCTAAATCCAACGAAATAAATACTACTATAAAAAAGCATATTGAAAAAATGCAAACACGGACAGATCATGACGGAGCAATTATAGAAAATCATTGGAAAACATCTAATTATATATGTACAGTTAGCCCCATTATAGTAGCAGGAAAAACAGAAGGCTACGTATATATGTTTCTCGGAACAGAATCGATTGAGGAAATGGTTAACGGGCTAACAAGACAATTCATTATTGCCGGAGTCATTACGTTTCTATTAACAGCCATCACCATCTTTCTATTATCACGGTTGTTAACAAAACCATTGTTACACATGAAACATGCCACTGAAAAAATGAGTAAAGGCGATTTATCTGTTTCATTAACGACTACTCGAAATGATGAAATTGGTGAACTAACCTCATCCATTCAAACGCTCGCTAATGATTTACATTATATGAAAACAGAGCGAAGTGAATTTCTAGCAAGTGTTGCTCATGAATTACGAACACCGTTAACATACGTAAGAGGTTACGCTGACATTGCTTTAAAAGAAACCACATCTCCTGAGCAACGTTTGCGATATTTATCTATTATAAAAGATGAGTCTGATTATATTACGAACTTAGTTCAAGATTTATTTTCACTTGCACAAATGGAACAACATAACTTTTCTATTCAAGTAAAGGAAGTACACTTACACACCTTCCTTACTCGCATAGCCGAAAAAGTAAATACCATATATAAAGAAAGATACATTAAAGTCTCTTTCTCTTGTCCTCCTTCACTGCTAGTAAACTTAGATGAACAGCGATTTGAACAAGTTATAATAAACATTTTAAATAACGCTTATAGACATTCAAAAGAACATTCTCATATAAACATTTCTGTTACAGAAGAACATAAAAGTATCTCCATTACAATTGAAGATGAAGGCGAAGGTATTCCGCCTGAAGACCTCCCTCACATTTTCGACCGTTTTTATCGAGTTGATAAAGCAAGATCACGAGCTACAGGCGGAACTGGTTTAGGGCTATCTATCGTGAAAGAAATTGTAGAACTACACGGCGGGAATATTACTGTAACGAGCGAAGTCGATCATGGGTCTTGCTTTATCATTTCATTGCCATCTATATAGAAATACAACTATCATCAATTAACAAGTTCAGTTTTGATTTACAAAATCACATCATAATTAGCATATGAAAACGCCCAGAGTTCAAAAACTCTAGGCGTCTTTTATTTTCTTATTGAACTAAATTCTCCTTTAGCTTAAATCAAATTAAAGACAAAACTTAAATAAATTTCTAAACATATTCATTTCACACTCTTTATTCTAAAAAGAATCTTTAATTCTACTTAAAGTAACACACTTTATATTTGTAATGGTTTATAAGCCAATGCTTTATCTATAATTTCTCTGGCAGTTAATTCTTCATCACTCCAGAAAATATAATCACTTATTTTAGGGTCAATAACAGACGATTTAACCATGTCCAACCAAATTGCCAGCTCCCATTCTTCTCCTTCTGTATCCATAAGTTTTTGAACCAAGGTAACTAACTCTTCTCTATTTAACTCTCCTAACTTTATATTTTTATGATTAATAGCTCTTTTTACAATGTATTCTGCACCGTAGTCAGCAAAAAATAATTCTTTTGCACGTGGATAAGGAACACTCTTTTCAAATACAGTCAGTTTATGTTCAAAATCTTCTCCAAAATCTTGTAGCTCTTGAATTTCTAAAACTAATTTTAATAGTTTCTTTTCATCCAATTCCTCACTCCCTTTATTCAAGACAACCACCTCAGTAATCTAAGTACATTTCTTCATAATTTCCATATTCATTTCAACATAAAATTACAATTTCCCTTTTGAATTATCGAAATTAATATGTTATCCCTTATGTTAATTGATATGTTAAAGACAGATAAATATTGATATAACTAGGAATAAGAATAGACCAAATCAGATGTGATTTGGTCTATTCATTGGTAGGTTATTCACTTTACCTCATAATATAAATTTACAAATTGCCCAAAACGTTTCGTATCCGTTAAAGTTAAATTAATTTCCGGGTTCTTGTCTTGAAACAACGGAACTCCAGAACCTAATATATGCGGTGTAATCGTAACGATATATTCATCAATTAGATTATTCTTAAAGAATTCTCTCAGTAGCTCTCCTCCACCGACCATCCATATTTTAGATCCTTCTTGTGCTTTTAACCTTTTTGTAAACTCCACTACATCTTCATTTACAAACTCCACGTTTCCGTCTGAACCTTTTTCTGAACGAGAAAAAACATAACATGCTTTATCTAAGTACGGGAATGTTTCCGTATGCTCTACTACATAATCGTATGTTTTCTTTCCCATAATTATTGTATCAATCGTTTCGTACATTTCTGTATAACCGTTATCTCCCTCTCCTTCCGTTTCCATTAACCACTCTAAATCATCATTTTCTTTCGCAATATATCCATCTAAGCTCGCCGCAATAAATAAAACTATTTCACGTGACATATTTTTTCCTCCTTATATCTCATCTTGATAACATATGATGTAAACAATATACTAACAATAAAACATGACACTTTATGTCATGTTAAAAAGAAAAAGGTGATACATTTGTCAAAAGCTAAACGCTTATTAGATATTCTTATATTTGCTTCTGCCAAAAGGACATTTACAGCTCAAGAAATAGCTGATGAATTTAATATCTCCTTTCGTACTGTCCATAGATACATTTTAGATTTAAGTGATATGGGATTACCCATTTACGCAGAACAAGGTCGTAACGGAGGCTATAAAGTATTAACGAATAGAATCATTCCACCTATCTTATTTACGGAAGAAGAAGCAGTCTCCATCTTTTTTGCTTTTCAATCTTTAAGTTACTATCGAGACTTACCTTTTAACACAGAGATCAATTCCGTTACACATAAACTGTATAGCTCCCTACAACATGATGCGAAAGCGAAAGTTGATAAAATACATTCTTATATCGCCTTTTGGAATCCGAAGAGAACAATTGATACACCACTTTTAAACGAAGTGTTAACCGCGGCTATTGAAAATAAAAATTTACACTTTCAATACGAATCTAAATCGGGGATAAAAACAAAACATGTTCATCCTATCGGTGTATATGCTCATGACGGGTTATGGTACTTACCATCCTACGACTTTAGTAGAAAAAAAATATTACTGTATCGCGTCGATCGTATTCTCTCCATATTATCGATGGAAGAAAATGAAAGTACGTTCATGAATTTAGAAGAATGGTTTGACTCTAGCTCTAACGTAGTGCACATTCCTACCCAGTTACATGTCTCATTAACAGCAGAAGGCGTGCGCCAATGTAAAAGCGTTCCTTACCTTGAAGAATTCGTGGTAGTAAACGCAGACGGAACAGGATATATACATTCACCAATTGATAAAGGAGAAATCAATTTTATTACACCTTTATTTTATAGACTTGGAAAAGATGCACAAGTGTTAGAACCGAAAGAATTAATAGATGGTTTACGTATACGTGCGAAAGAAGTTTTACATATGTATGGAGACGAAAAAAGCTGCTAAACATAAGCAGCTTTTTGGTTCAGTTTTTCCTATTGTTTTTACTATTGACGAATATCAAACCACCAACGATGTTTCGCATTCATATTTTCAGTGTCACCAGTCCCTCTGTATTTGAAAGCATCCAAAAAGATTGAATCTAGTTTATCCTCATCTACAAAATAACCTAAATTAACCTTCACCGTTTGTCCTGGTCGGATACTGCCAATATTGTAAAAGCTTTTCCCGTCTCCGTGAGGTTCTAAATAATCAACTTCGCCCGTCATAATATTTTTCTCAGCAATTCCATCTTCTTTAGCGTAGTTCCATGCATTACCTTCAGATTTAAGCAGTTTTATAGATGGATGCATATAAATTTCTTCTGTCGCCTGCTTATCTATATTTTTCACTGTTGTTGTTAGATAAACAAATTTAGGATGAACTAATTTTGACTCTACTAATTGATCAATTGAATCTTTACCATTTCCAATTTTATATTTATCCCTTCTATATGGTATCAATTGACCAGCTTGATCCAAAGCCTGATTCCTGCTTAGTATTCCTAAGCCCATTTCATTAAAGTTCTCTTGTTTAAAATCTTTAATCGAATCAAAAACTTCAACTTTTTCTATCACATATTCAATTTGGCTGTTATCCATAGATATCGTTACTGAAACCTTTTGCCCTATATGAAATAGTCGTTTGCTATCTTTTTTCAAAGGAATTACCTTAGTTGTTTTACCTTCTTGGCTAAAATACTTTTTATCATAATCGCTTATATATGATGACTTTTCTTTTGACGTGGGCTCAAGTGAAATGCTCCCTAGCACATCTATCATTTGTTCTTCGTTTATATCGTTTCCAATATAACTTTGTAACATAATTCCCTCTTCCTCAAAATAGAGAAAAATCACTCTATTAAACATTAAATCTTTATTACCAGTTTCTCTATGGACAATTACTGCCTTCTTACCATTTATCTCTTTTTCTTCATAACTTTTCGAGTACAGAGTTGGAAAATCTGAATTCCCTCCTACTCTCCAAAGAGCAAATGAAAATCCCCCCATTGCGTCGTTATCTTTAAATGAATATTTCATAGCACTGTCATCAATTGCTTCCATATTTTCTGGCAATTTACCAATCTTCAACTTATACCACTTGTCACTCTTTTTCGAGTCATTGTTTGTTACTGAAACATTTACTTCGTAATTTTGTTTTTGGACAATCATATTATAGACTTTCACTGCCCCAAAAACGGTTGTCGGCATGCCAATCAATAAGCAAGCAGCAGCGATTAACATACGATGTTTTTTACGCTTTTTCTGCGGTTGTCCATCTTTCAGCTTCATTTCCTCCATCAACAATTTCTTTTTGTGCATATATGTATGTGAAAATTCATGCTGTTCTTCGAGTTTATCAAAATCATCTAAAGCAATTTTTTCTGCAAGTTCATATATTTCTTTGGAGTTCTTTGAATTCGTCATGTTGTATACCTCCTATCATATTTTGAACTCGTTTTCGAGCGCGTTCAAACTGCTTACGGACATTGGCCTCCGTTATCCCCATGACACTTGAAATTTCTTGATACGTTAAGTTATAGAAGACTTTGTACTTAAACACCTGTCTGTTCGATTCATTTAACTCTTTTAGCAATGTATCAATTTGAACCTCAGACATTTTACGTTTTTCCCAATCTTCAATATTTTCATCTACTGCTTCTGTTGATTCTCTTTCATATTCTTCTAAGAATGTTTCATGTCGTTTATTTTTCCGATAACTATCAATCGCCTTGTTTTTCGCGACCCTCAAAATGTAGCGTTTAAGCTCTTCAGTGCTCAAGCTATGGAGCTTTTCCAAGTTCTTATAAAGAGTAATAAACGTCTCTTGAACCGCATCTTCAGCCTGCTGAATATTATTTAAAATAGAATAAGCCACATAATAAATTTTTTGTTCGTACAACTCATATAGCTCTTCCATCTTTTCATAATCGTTGTTTGTAACTTTCATATAATTCCTCCTCTCACTCTATATAACGAATGAGCGCTATACTTTGTGACACTGCAAAATCTTTTTATAGATAAAATTTAATAATAGAATAAATAAAAGCCCAATTTCTCTATTGTAACTGAGAAATTGAGCTTTTTGTTTATTGTAATTTTCCTGACTGCCCCGTTAAAAACAACTCTCTTACGCCTTTTCAGTAAGCAGCATTTGCTCTATCGCTTCTTTTAACAAATTCTTTGTCTCTTCCAAGTTATAATTCTTCTTTTCTCCTAGCTGTACCGTATAAAACTCGGCAAACGAGCGCTCTTTATATCTTGGTATGACATGCATATGGTAATGTGTTAACTCGTTAAAGATTCCACCATTTTGGCAAATTGTAATTCCGTCAGGTTTATATAATGCCTTAATCGATTTTGTAATCAGCTTAGAAGCATCCATAATGGATTTTGCTACAACATCATCTAATTCGTCTACTTCTACAACATGTTGCTTTGGCACAATTAAAGTATGTCCTGGATAGAAAGGTTCATGATCTAAAAAACATGTTACATAGTCATCTTCATATATTTTATATATAATTTCTTCTTCGTTGGCTAATTTACACCCTAAACATTCCATCATATTTCCCCCTTTATTAAAAACATAAAAACGTGAGAGCCGTATTCTCACGTTTTTATGTTTCATTTTATTAGTTCAATTGTTTCCGTAACCTTTATACTATCTTTTACAGATTGAACAATCGTACAATTTTTCACTGCAAGTTGCAGCGCCTTGTCCAACTGCTCTTCTGTAATGTTTTGTGCTTTGATTTTATAGTGCAAATGAACACTTTCAACTGGTTTTGATACAGCTTCACTTCTACCAATTTCAGTCTCAATTGTAAACGTATCGTATGTAATACGTTTCTTTTCTAAAATTGTTCGGAAGACAATTGCACTACATCCTGCGATAGAAGAAATGAGTAATTGTAACGGTGAATACCCGTTTTCTTTTCCAATCGCTAATTGACCATACGATAAATCTGCTTCTATATCATCGTGTTTGATTGTTAGTTTCATTTGTTTTTTCCATCTCCACTTTCATCGGTTTCTTCCGTTTCTTACTCATATAATAATATATATAGCAGAAAATGATAAATGGAATACCACAGTATAACGCCATTCTTTGTTCAGGAATAAACGCTAAACTAATAACAACGATGCTATTTGTAATTAAAGCTAAAATTGGAACAATCGGGTATAGTGGTGTTCTATACTTTAAGTCCTCTAACTTTCCTCCGCCTTTTATATACTGACTTCTAAAGCGAAGTTGCGATAAAGCAATAATGATCCAACTTGAAACAGCCGATAAACCAGCTATCGATAATAAGTACATGTATACTGTATCTTCTGCAAGGAAACTTGTGAATAGAGATAATCCAGCTACCGCAATCGTTACGACTAACGCTGTAATTGGAATACCACGCTTATTTACTTTCTGGAAAGATGTTGGTGCCATTCCTTCATTTGCAAGTGACCATAATATACGAGTTGCCGCATATAAGCCTGAATTCGCTACAGATAGTAACGCTGTAATAATAACGAAGTTCATAATATCAGCTGCGTATGGAATACCGATTTTATCAAATACAACTACAAATGGACTTTCAATTACCCCTGCTTCTTTCCAAGAAATTAATCCTACTAAAATCGTCATTGTTAAAATGAAGAATAACATAATGCGCCATACTGTATTACGGATCGCACGTGGAATTGTTTTTTCTGGATTTTCACTTTCTCCCGCTGCAATCCCGATTAACTCTGTTCCTTGGAACGAGAAGTTAACTGTAATCATTGTAAGTAATACGGCAGCTAGTCCATTCGGGAATAACCCGCCATCGCTTACAAAGTTAGAGAAAAGAGGTGCTGCTTCTTTTCCATCGTATGGTAAAAACCCTAATAATGCACTACCACCAAGAACAACAAACGCAAGAATTGTAACTACTTTAATACTAGAGAACCAAAACTCTAATTCAGCATAACTCTTCGCTGAGATAGCGTTTGAAGCATATAAAATAACGCCGAATACGAGACACCATACCCAAACATCAACATTTGGAAACCATCTTTTCATCATTAAACCGATTGACGTTAACTCTAAACCTACTGTCACTGCCCAGCCAAGCCAATATAGCCAGCCGATCATAAAGCCCGTTCCTGGTCCAATAAACTTCGTCGCATACTTTTGGAAAGATCCTGAAACTGGCATTGCTACCGTTAACTCTCCAAGACAAAGCATTGTTAAATACATAATAAATCCGCCCACTAAATATGAAAGGATGGCTCCCCCTGGTCCAGCCTGATTAATGGTGTAACCTGAACCTAAGAAAAAACCAGTCCCGATTACACCACCTAGTGCGATCATAAATAAATGTCTACTCTTCATCGTACGATGTAATTTCTCATTCGTTGATTGCTGCATCTAAATCCTCCCCCTACCGATACCCCTATATCTTGTTAAAATTTTCTGATAATAAAAATATACACGAAAGCGATTACAATTTCTATATAAAATTAAAACTTTTCTGATAAAATAATATAAAAAATCTAATTATTGCAAGATTTAGATTCTATTTAGAGGAAAATAAGGATAAACAAGGAAAACCCTTACATATATTGTAAGAGTCAACGAAGTTCTAATCTTCTCGATAAAATTGATAAACTATAATTTACGATAAAGTACATACAAGCTACTACTATAAACGTTGGAATCGTATAATTTACATTCTGTCCGCTAATAATTTGGGCATTATGCATAAGCTCTGGCAGTGATATAACAACTGCTAATGATGTATCTTTCAGCAATGAAATAAACTGACTGACAAGCGGCGGGACCATTCTTCTTAATGCTTGTGGTAAAATAATATGCCACAACGCTTGAACATACGTTAATCCTGAAGATCTTGCGGCCTCAATCTGTCCTTTTTCAATAGATAATAAACCACTTCGAACAATTTCAGATATCATCGCTGCTTCAAATATTGTTAAAGCAACAATTACGGCCGTTATAATTTCTAATTTCAAGCCTACTTCTGGAAGTGCAAAATACGTGAAAAATATAATTAAAAGTAGTGGTAAGTTTCGAATCACTTCAACGATAATCCCTAATATTTGTGAGACGACAGGTATTTTCATGTAGCGCAATATCCCTATTACACTACCAATAATAAAACTAAGTACAATCGCGACGAGCGCTACCTCTAACGTTATAAGCAATCCTTTTAATAAAAATAGAATATGATCACCTGTTATGGCTCCCTTAAAATCCATTTACACCGCCTCCTTTGCCAAGCGTTTTTCTAAATAACGCACTAGCATACTGAGCGGAATTGTTAATATTAAATAAAACATCCCGACAAATATATAAACGTCGAACGTAACAAATGTCTTCGTTGAAATTAAATCTCCTTGATACATCAAATCGGTACCAGCGATAATTCCGAGTATGGAAGAGTTTTTTACTAAATTGAGAAATTGATTTCCTAGAGGAGGGATTACGATTTTCATCGCCTGGGGTAAAACAACATAATACATCGCCTGTACATACGTTAACCCTGAAGACCGTGCTGCTTCCATTTGTCCTTTCGCGACTGATAAAATGCCTGCCCGAATGACTTCCGCAATAAAAGCTGCAGTATACACAGTAAGCGTAACTGTTCCTGCTACAAAACCATTTAAAGTAATTCCTATTACAGGTAAAGCGAAATAAAATATAAATGCAATTAATACGAGTGGAATATTTCTTACAAACTCTACAAAAGCCGTTCCCAACCAATTTAAAATACGAATAGGCGCAATGCGCATTACAGCCAAAATTACTCCCAAAATAAAGCTGCCTATTAACGCAATTACACTAGACATAACTGTATACTTAAAGCCCTCTAAATACATATCAATGTTATTCGTCAATATAGAAAAATCAGGCACATATTCTCCCCTCTTTCTTTACAAGAAGAGGATGAGCATCCCTCATCCTCTTACTATTTATCAATGAGAATAAAGCTCCATTAATGAAACTATCACCTTACTTCTCCTGTTTTTGACCAATCCATTTTTCATACAATTTATCGTATTCCCCATTCGCTTTCATATCTTTTAGTAAGCTATTAATCTCTTTCGTCAAATCATCCGCACCTTTTTGCACCGCAATTCCGTACGGCTCATCCGTGAAAATTTTCCCTACAACTTCATAATTCGAATCTTGTTTTGCCATGCCGTAAAGAATTGCATTATCTGTCGTTAATACATCGCCTTTCCCTGCTTTTAACGCTGTAAATGCCTCACTGTAATTTTCAAATTCTAATACAGTCGATTCTGGTGATTTTTGACGAATATTATTTGTAGACGTTGAACCTTTTACCGCTAACACTTTCACACCCTTTTTCACATCATCAATACTTTTAATATCGCTTCCTTTTTTCACAAGTAACGATTGCCCTGCTTTAAAATATACATCTGAGAAATCAACCTCTTTTTTACGTTCTTCCGTAATTGTCATCGTCGCGATAATTGCATCAATATCACCATTTTTCAGTAGTGGAATACGCGTTTTAGACGTTACTTCTTTTAATTCTAATTTCTTTTCATCTCCAAGGATTTTTTTCGCAAGCGCCTTTGCGATATCAACATCAAACCCTTCTACCTGTCCTGTCGAAGGATTTTTCAAGCCAAATAAGTTCGTATCATTCTTCACCCCAACTACTAGTTTCCCGCGCTTTTTAATTTGCTCAACAGCCCCGCCTTGTTTCGTATTCGTTTCTTTCGTCTCATCTTTTTTACTTCCGCATCCAGCAAAAACAAGTACGAATAAACATGAAAATACGATTAACGTAAACAACTTTTTCATTTTAAGCATAAAACTCCCCCTTTAATGATTTAACACTCTTCTTAAAAATAGACGAGCTCTTTCTTGTTCAGGACTTGCAAAAAATTGCGTCGGTGTTGTATCTTCAATAATTTGACCATCATCCATAAACAAAATCCGATCTGCCACTTCTCGCGCAAATCCCATTTCATGCGTGACAACGACCATTGTCATTCCTTCTTTAGCTAGTGTTTTCATAACATCAAGTACTTCCCCAATCATCTCCGGATCAAGAGCAGACGTAGGCTCATCAAATAGCATAATTTCCGGCTGCATTGCGAGCCCCCTAGCAATTGCTACCCTTTGCTGTTGTCCTCCGGATAATTGATGGGGGTATACACTAGCCTTCTCCGGAATTCCTACTTTCTCTAAATAAAACATCGCTGTTTTCTCAGCTTCCTCTTTTGAAACTTTATTTACTTTAATCGGTGCTAGTGTAATATTTTGAAGAACCGTTTTATGTGGATATAAATAAAAATGTTGAAAGACCATTCCAATATTTCGGCGTAATTCATTCATATCTGTTTTTGCATTGTGTACTTCCGTATCTTGTACAATTAATGCTCCATCTGTAATTGTCTCTAACTGATTTATACACCGTAGCAACGTACTTTTTCCTGATCCGGACGGCCCAACAACTACTACCACTTCACCTTTTTTCACTTGTACATTAATATCTTTTAAAACTTGAAAGGTACCATAATATTTATTTACATTACGAAACTCTATCAACATACTCCCCCCTTCCCTTAACAAAGCATGTACATTCTTTTTATATTCAAAAATAGGCAAAAAAATAACTACCTGCCTCATTTTTCCCATAAAAAAAAGCAAAGGGATTTTCCCTTTGCTTTTTCATTTCTATTCCATTAAGATACTTCTTCTTTCTTATCTTTGCCGTATTCATGCTCCCAGAAATCAGCATTTTTAATTCCCAATGGCCCTGGATCGAATACCGGATCTTTTCCTTCTTTTTTCTGCTTTTCATAATCCTTTAATGCGACTAATGCAGGTTTTTGTAATAATAAAATCGCAATGATATTTACCCATGCCATAATTCCTACACCGATGTCACCTAAAGCCCAAGCTGTTGCTGCTGTTTTTATACAGCCGTAGAATACAGCTCCTAAAAATACAAACTTTAGTATCATAGACAGCCAAGGACGGTCTTTATCACGATTTAAGTACGCGATATTCGTTTCTGCAATGTAGTAATACGCCATAATTGTTGTAAATGCAAAGAATAGTAACGAGATTGCAACGAAACCGTTTCCAAATCCAGGAAAAACAGATTCTACCGCTGCCTGTGTATATCCCGGTCCTGGCTGAGCACCATTTAATTTATTTACGATAAAGCTTTTTCCGCTTGCATCAAATACGTTATACATGCCTGTAATAATCATCATAAATGCTGTTGCTGAACAAACAAATAATGTATCAATGTAAACGGAAAATGCTTGCACTAAACCTTGTTTAGCTGGATGTGATACTTCCGCAGCAGCTGCTGCATGTGGTCCAGTTCCTTGCCCTGCTTCATTGGAATAAATACCACGTTTTACTCCCCAAGAAATTGCTAAACCGATAATACCACCGAAAGCCGCTTCTAATGCAAAAGCACTCCTTATAATTAGCATAAATGCTTCTGGCAACTTTTCAATATTCATAGCAACAATAACGCAAGCTACTAAAATATAACCAACTGCCATAAACGGTACGACAACTTGTGCAACGTTAACGATTCGCTTTACCCCACCGAAGATGATAATAGCTAATACAACAACTAATAAAGCCCCTGATACGGTAGTGTTAATTCCAAAAGCTGTTTCTAAACTTACAGCAATACTATTTGCTTGCACACCTGGCAGTAAAAGCCCCGTTGCAAGAATTGTCGCTGCAACGAATACTAATGCATACCATTTCACACCTAAACCTTTTTCAATGTAATAAGCAGGTCCACCACGAAACTGCCCTTGATGTTTCGTCTTATATATTTGTGCTAATGTAGATTCTACATAAGCTGATCCTGCTCCTAAAAAGGCCACTGCCCACATCCAAAATACAGCTCCTGGTCCACCAAATGCAACCGCTGTTGCTACCCCAGCTATATTCCCTGTCCCAACGCGCCCTGATAACGAAAGTGCTAACGCTTGGAATGAAGAAACACCAGCCTCTGATTTTTCTCCTTGAAATGTCAGCTTCACCATTTCTCCTACATGCCTTACTTGTAAAAACCTCGTTCGAATGGAAAAATATAACCCTACTCCTAAACATAAATAAACAAGTGCTGGACTCCAAACAATATTATTTATCCAATTTACGATAGCTTCCAATATTCCCCCTCCTTCTTTATAAAGAATATTCTGAATATATATAAAATTATAAGTGTATACCGAATCTATAACAATATTATTTTAATAAAACAAACATATTTTTGTATAAAAAAACAAAGTATATATTGTTTTATATACTTTGTTTTGAACTGAATGTATTATATATTCACAATCGCTTCTTTTTTTATAATTCTTTCATGAAGTTGTTCAGCTAATTCTCTGAAATGATCTGGCATATCTTTCCCCTTAAACTTCTTTTGAAGTGTACCGTATAAACCAACATCACGTAGACGTAAAAACAACGGTAACGATTCATACCAACTATCCGCCAGTCTGTGCTCATGCTCATAGCCTTTTCGTAACACTTGTAGCTGTTTACGAGAAAAGTCTGTCTTCTCTTCCGCTGTCCACGGTGTAAATAGAACAGAGTAATAGAGAACCATCGCTAAATCATGTATAAAGTAATTATAAGCCGCATCATCAAAATCAAAGATTGTTAGCTCTTTACCATCATAATGAAAATTACCGGGATGGATATCACCGTGCATAAGGCCGAACGTTTCTCTTTCAATTGGAAGAGCCTTTATTTCATCCATTAATACCGCTGCAATCTTTTTCACTTGATCATCTTCTAATTCATTAACAATTCCACTTTCATCTTCTTCCCACGTATCACGATAGTCTGTTTTAGGATAGTTCATTGTTAGGCGATGCAGTTGGCCAATCGCTTTACCCCATGCTTCAAAGTAAGCATCTCCCCAATAAGGCGATCCTTCCCCTTTTACTTGCTCACCTTTTGCATATGTAAATAAAGAAGCGAAAAAGAAAGTTTCATCCTCTGCTCTAATTTCTTCTACAAGATTTTGAGACGCTGAATAAAGAGGCCCTGCTACCTTTGCCCCATTCTCCGCAACATATCGTAAAAAATCTAGTTCAGCTTCGACTTCTTTTTTAGAACGATGAGAAGAGTGTGTTAAACGTAATACGTAATCTTCACCACGATCACCCTTCGCCTTAAAAATATAATTTTCAAAATCTCCAAGCGGCTTCTCTTCCACTGTTACATGAAATGCCTTTGCTGCTCTTGCTAAAATTTCTTTCGTAAAAACTCGTTCTACTGCTATTTCCATCTGTATCCCTCCTATATATCTTCTTAATTCGACATAAATGTGAGAAGTACTGCTATAAAATTGAATAATGCGTGGGCAATCATAGCTGATAAAATAGAATTTGTTTTCTCATATAACCACGCAAATACTACTCCACTTAAAAAATTCACTGGTAATGTGTTATATGTTGGAATATGAACAACGGTAAATATTATGGAACTTATAATCACCCCGCCCCATATGCCATATTTATCACGAAAAAACGTATAAAAAACACCTCGATATAAAACTTCTTCATAGATTGGTGATATAACTGCTGCTCCAATTACCGCGATACAGAACGCGTATATTGATTTATCATTTTGAACTGTTTCCGTTTTACTATTTTCAAAAGAAATACCCATTTTCTCCATTATCATTAATACAGCAATACTAACTATAATTAAAAAAATTAGCGCTACAACTGTCCGTAGGAAATCTCTCCATGAAAGCTTCCGAATTCCAATGTCTTTCCACGACAATTTATATCTTTTTATACAAAAAAGATAAACTACAGTAGTAAATATCACTGCCATTATAAATCCCATTAATACTCCAGCATATAATGCGTTCCCTATTACTTTTAAAGCATAGTCATAAAAAAGAGATTCAACAGTTACTGGAACAATAATAAATACAAACACAAATAAATATAAAATTTCTTTCCATCCCCACATACTTTTCAAAATTATATACACCATCCCTCTACTCCGTGTTTCCTTAAGTATAAAAGATGACGTAACGTAACTTTCAAGCTTATTTTTTTCAAATAATCCAAGCATAATTTTCTCTCAAAACACAAAAAAGGTTGATTCACTAAATCAACCCTTACACTATTAAAAATTTTATTTCTCAATTCTTCATCAATTTATTCTTATATATAACATTTATCTTTATCTCTCTTCACCTTTTGTCTGCATTGAATTGAAAGTCCAATTTAATTTTAATGAATCTCCTTGAAATACATTTTGCTCTTCATTGCTATCTACAAATGTGAACATTACATAGAAAGTATCATCATCACCAGGAGCAAGTCCATTTCCTTCTCGGTCTACAACACCTTTTTGTACAAGATCAGGAATACTTCCGTTTTGCGTAGCTACCTTTAATTCAGATAATGTAGTAGACCAAATTGGAACCTCATTTTTATCCAAATTCCATAAGAAATCGACACGGATATGATCACCAAAATCAGCACTTCCATTATCTCCTTTAGCATCGATTACACTATAATCTGTAAAAAGTTTCACGTCTCCTATCGCTAAAGTTCCTTTGTTAACTAATTGAAAACCGCGTTCCATTTCATCACCTGGTTTAATATTGTCGACATTAATAACAACTTCAGGATTAACACTCAAATCTAAAGTACCCGCTGCAAACGTGTTTTGTGATACTTCCTTATCACTAAAATACGCATATGTCCCCCCGCCAATTAAAGATAAACCAAGCCCTGCAGTTACAACACCCATACCAAGTTTTTTCTTAATACCCATTTCACAAGTCCCCCTATTTTTAAAGTTCAAACTCCAAACCTTATTTCCATCCCACAAACAATACTAATTAACCAACTACCTTGTCCCATATCAAAAGCGAACTAACTTTAAACTAGTTGCTTCATGTACCCAAACAACTATTACTTTTAAAATAACCGGTAATGTTCCTGTAAATCATTACCGGTTATTTTTTAGCCAATCTCATTTCATTTACTATTCATTGTCTGATTGCTTTATTTACCCTAGAAGTTTGCCCACTTATTTTTTAGGTTCTAAACCAATAGAGCGTAAGATTTTATCTAACGTCACTGGCCCTACATTTTCTTTCGGTTTTTGATTTTCTTTAGCATCTGGACCCTTTTTCAAGAAGTTTTTCTCAATAAAACGAATATCCGTTTCATCTACAACACCATCTTGATTTATATCTCCATCTTTTACAGATACTTTTCCTTTTCCATATGACAGAGCTGCTATTCTAGCATCTTGAATATCCACCATTTTATCGCCGTTTACATCACCTGCAAGGTTATCATCCATGTCAGCTCTAAAGTTTTGTCCCACTAATTCTCCATCCTGCATTTTCCCTATTTTTGTTGTTAATTTACTATTTAAATGACCTGGCATTTCTACGAAAATATCATATTCTTTATCGCTTACAGGGACACTACGAATTTCAAATTGTCCGTTATCATCAATCGTTCCTGTATATTTCTTTCCCTCCTTACCAACTGCATACACTTTTGCTCCTAGCTTTGTATAGTCTTTCTTACCTAAATACCCCTCTTCATTTAAGAAAGCTTCCGGACCAATATATCCTGTAACCGTTGAATGTTTCGAGACAATAGCAAAAGATTTATCTTTAAACACAGGAATCTCAGTGCCTTCTGATGCACCAGCTTTTGTATAAGTGAACTTATCTGCTGCAAATGCAGTTAAATCATTAAAATATTCATCACTCGTCATCTCGAATGTAACATCTAAAAATGGTGTATCACCATCTAATCCTTTAAATTCTTTTCCTTCCAATGACGCGCCAACTTTCACTTTGTTTTCCCAAGCTCCTTCTTCACTTACCTTCGGATCTTCTAATTTAAGGTCCAGTCCATGTTGTTTTACATATTCTGCAAGTGCTGGATTTGGTTTCACATCTGTAAATTTAAACAACTGTTTACTATAAGGAATCTCAAATGTACCTGACATAAGTTTTTTCACATTATTAAGATTTAAAGTTAACGTAATTTTTTCTCCTAGTTTAATTTTATCCTTGTCATAGCTTGGGACAGCGTATTCCGTTCCCTCTTTAACAAAGACATAATCTTTAAATCCATTTGCCATATTCCCTGCAGTGGCAAGGTCATATCCAAATAATTTTAAATTTAACGGCTCATTTATTTCCTCTGGAAGTACTCCAAATTTAAAATCACCATTTGCTTGAATTGTATTCAACCAACCTGATGGAAAGGCTGAGTTTTGATAATATACAATTTGATTCGCTTTTTGATCATACTGCAAGCCTTTTGCCTTTAATGCATCTACTGTAGAATCATAAATATTACCATGCACCCATAATGCACGTTGGCCGTCTTCTTCTTTAAACATGGAATCATTGACTTCGTGTATACCAGGTTGTACATCCTTAAATTTCATTTCAGGTATTACATTATCAATGATAATGCTATCGCCTTTTGTATACGATTTTCCTTCTTTATCATATCCAACGAAGTCCAATTCGTAATCTCCATCAGGCAACATAACAGGCTTATCCCCAATTGGGTGAGCTGGATCTCCTGTGAATGGAAATACATACCCTCCCATACCAGAAAACATCATATATTCAACATTCGGTGTTAGACTACTTGCATTAAGTGTACCAACGACTCCTAATGCCTTCCCTGTCTTTCGGTCCTTCACAACTGCATCAATAGTTTCAAGAGGACTATTTAATTTAAATGCCAACGGCGAACTTGGTCTTTCCATAAATGGATGGAATTTAGATGTATCTGTTGCCATTGCATCTCTCAATAAATCTACAGACGCAATCCCTTTTTCTGTGAATTTAACTGCAAATGGTACTTGATATACTTCTTTTTCATTGTTTTTATTTGTAATATGAATATAGCCTTCATATCTACCAAATTCAGCGTTTTCTGGAATGATAATTTCAGGGCTAATTTCCTCTGATGTACCAGGAGCTACTTTAATAGAATCTGATACGTTTAGCTTCACACCATTCTTCGCTGCATCTTGCACACCTACACTTGTAGGTGAAAATTCTACTTCTAATTTAAACTCTTTCCCATCTGTTTTACTGCTGTTCTTAATTAAGACTTTTCGACTATCTTTAATAGGCCCACTTTCAAGTTGATTTTTATACCCAAATGCAATAGAACCTGTTTTTTCTTCAATTTCTACTTCTTCATCGTCTACAACGTTTGATGTTTTATCGATAACCTCAATAGATGTATCTGCATGAACTGCACGATATGCATCAATTCTTCCTGATCCCACCTCAAATACAGAACGCTCTTCTTTTAAATCAACTGCGGTATTCATAAGTGCCTCTTTTACTTCAAATGGACTATAATTTGGATGTTCTTGTAAAATCAGTGCCGCAACCCCTGCAGTATGAGGAGTTGCCATAGATGTACCTGACATACGTCCATACGCTAACGGATAATTTTCTCCATCCTTTGGATCATTAATATATTCAGGAACAGTTGAGAAGATAGACACACCTGGTGCTATAATATCTGGCTTAATATCATCTGTTTTAGTTGCAGGACCACGGGAGCTGAAATCAGCTAAGTGATCTCCCTCTGTTTTTATATTACTAAGTTCTCCAAACGCTAACGACACATCTCCTTGTACAGCTTTTGCTTGTAATTTCTCACCATCTACTTTTGTTAAGCGGAACGATGGAATAGATGAAGTACTTTCCCCAAGATAACTTGTAATTTCCCCATCTACATTGTTATATACAATTACTGCCTTTGCGCCTGCATCCTTAGCATTTTTAATTTTTTCATCAAATGTAATCTCACCTCGTTGGATAAGAACTAACTTCCCTTTTACATCTTTCCCTGTAAAATCACCTAATTTCCCAAGCCCCGCATATACAACCGATAAGGATTGTCCTTTCAAATCTTCAATCTTATCAGTAAAGCTTTTTCCAAGTAGCATCATCTTATCTACATGTACATCACCTGCATCGGCGGAAAACGTTGGAATAGTCATTGCAGCATCACTGGCTCCAACTGTAATGGGAAGTGCTGCTGCACTAGGTGATCCAATGGTACCTTCTTCCGGACCACTATTACCAGCTGCTACTACTGTAACAACACCTGCTAACATCGCATTATTCACTGCGACAGAAGTAGGATATAAAGGATCATTAATAGACGCTCCTAGTGATAAATTGATAACATCCATATCGTCTTTCACTGCTTTATCAATCGCAGCAAGAATACCGCTTGTTTGTCCACTTCCATATGGACCTAATACGCGATATGAATATAAGTCTACATCTGGAGCAACACCCTTCACTGCATAATCCACACTATTCTGTTTGTCTGCAGCAATTGTCCCAGCTACATGCGTACCATGGGATGTATAATATGCACTTCCCTCATAAATCTCAGGATATCCCCCAGAATTTTGCCAATCCTTATACGTTGTCTCCATTGGATCAGCATCATTATTAACAAAGTCCCATCCTTTTATTGAGTTCGGATCTATTTTGCTTGGATCCTCACCTTGTTTTGCACGATATCCTTTATATGCATCTTTCAAATCCGGGTGGTTGTAATCAATACCAGTGTCCAGTACACCTACCTTAATTCCTTTACCTGTTATTTTTTCATCATGCAGCTTGTCCACACCAATTTGCGGTACACTATCTGCCATTTTCGGTTCAACAGCAGTCTTAGCTGTTTCTTTCGGCAAATCAATTTTAACCTCATGATCTTCCCATACGCGCTTAACGATACCGGTACGAACTAAGTCCTCAATCATATTCGCTGGTAAAGAAATCGCTACACCATTAAAAGCATTCTTATATTCTCTTGTTATTTTTGCAGATTTTACATTTGTCCCTTTCTCTTTATTCTTTTGAAGCTGTTCAAGCTCTGCTTTAAATCCTTTATGTGATGCCTCTACCTTTTGTTCCGCATTTGAAAGAGCTACTTTTTTCCCTTTAGCCGCTTGTTTTAATACCTCAATTTTGCTAGGTGCTTGCTTAAATTCTATAATGACATTCACATTATTAGGACTTGCTGTATTGATACCTGGCGAAATAACAAAACCTGGTTTAGTATCTAACGTTTTTAAGGCATTACGTTGTTCCTTGGTAAGACCTTTTAAGATAGCATTTGCATCATCAATTCCAGTTAAAGTAGACGTATTTACCTCTTCCGCTAATACGTTATATGGAATTCCTTGAGACAATAACATTCCAACTGTTAACGTTCCAATAAGAATCTTTCCAAATTTCCCTCGTTTCATATTGCATCTCCCCATTATTCATATTATTTTTTGAAACAAATTGATTCTTACATTCCTACTTAGCGTTGGAAAATCTATCAATCTTAATCTTTTGTATCATGAAAGATTTCCAACACTACTACCATCCCCATACCTTATATAGCTAATCACTCACTTTACTCTTTCTATAGGAGCCCCCCATCATTTATTTCCAACAAAAGATTTTCACACAATGAATTATTAATAGGATTAAAATATAATTCTATTTTTATTATTTCACATTTTGATTATTCCGAAAATTAATCAAAAGGAGTATCTTTTCTCTAAGGATTCTATGCCTACATAGTACAAAAGAACTATCTTGTCATTTATTCTTTGTAATACAGAATAAAGCAACACGATAGTTCTTTGATAGATTTCTTATTTAATCCAACGGAACCAATTGATTTCGAACTGCATAAATCACTGCTTGCGATCGACTTTTCACATTTAGTTTTTTAAAAATTTTATTGATGTGGATTTTAACTGTTTTATCACTAATATATAGAACTTCAGCAATTTCTTTATTACTAAGTCCTTTTACTAGTTCAAATAGAATTTCCTTTTCCCGTTCCGTCAGTTCATTTTCATTTGATTCTACTTTCATCTTTTGCTGATGATATGTAATTAATTTTTTAGTCATACGCGGATGAATAACTGAATCGCCTCGATATAACATTCGAATTGCTGCTACTACCTGCTCTGATGAGGAATCCTTCAATAAATAACCATCAGCACCGGCCTGGAGTGCATCCATTAAATACTCATCATGTTCATACATTGTAAACACAAGTACTCTGCAACTTGGATATTTTTTTTTCACTAACTCTGTAGCTTCAATCCCATTTTTCCCTGGAAGATTAATATCCATCAAAATACAATCTGGTCGGCATTCTTCTACTTTTCCCAATACTCCATCCCCAGAGCTAGCTTCTCCAACCACTTTCATATCAGATTCATCCTCTAGTATGCTCCGAATTGCGTCCCGTAAAAAAGCATGATCATCTACTACTAATATTTTAATCATTTTACGCACCCCTTGTTTGTGAATCTGGAATTAACAGTGTAATTTCTGTCCCTTGCCCTACAGAACTATCAATCTGTAAAGTAGCCCCTAATTGTTCAGCTTGTTCATTCATATGTAATATACCATAATGTGGCTCATTCTTCGTTTTAACCATAGACTCAAATAGTGAAAAACCAACACCATTATCCTTGACCCTTAAAAGTACGTGCTCACTTTGATAGCTGAGTAAAACATCAGTCTTTTCTGCTTGTGCATGTTTTACGATGTTTTGCAAACTCTCTTGTAATGTATCAAAAATAACTCTTTCTTTTGAAAAACTAAGCGCACGTGCATGACCTCTTTCATGATATGTAATATCTAGTTCATATTCTTGTTTTAAAGATTTTATTTTACTTGCTATCGCCTGCTTAAGCCCTAATTGTTGTGTCGGATATGGTTTTAAAGCATAAATAGAATAGCGAACTTCTCCTAGGCTCCCTCTTAAATCTTTTATACTTTTCTCTACTACTTGCTGCATATCTATTGGTTTATCACGGTATTTTTTCTGCGCAGATTCTAGCTGGAATATCACCCCAGCTAATGTTTGTGCAATACCATCGTGAATTTCTCGTGCGATTCTATTTCTTTCTTCTAAGATCATTCTTTTTTTCTGTTCAGAAATCAATATCCTTGTTTTAACAACGTTAGCTAATTGGTTAGAAAATGTAGCTAACGACTGTACATCTTCCGGAAAGAAACCCGCATTTCTACTTTTCCCTGCAACAAACATTCCGACTAATTCACCATTTACTATAAGAGGAAAATATACAAGTGAGCGTATAACACTATCAAATATTTCATCTCCAGGAGCCGTACCAATTTTCCAATCATTAAATACAAGATTTTTAGAAAGTTCCTCAAATGCCCTAAACTTTTCTGAATCATCAGATATATCCGAGCGCACTTTCCCATCTTTTAATAGAATATTCCAGTTCCCATCATCTTTTGTCCATATTACATATGCTTGTATGCCAAAAAACCCTTTCAGTGCTTGTTTAATATGTTTCAAGTTTCCTCCGGTTAATCCTCGACTAATTTCGGTCGTAATAAGAAATAACTCATATAATCGTTCCTTCTCCATCCTTATCCGTACCGAAAAAGAACTAATAACGGAAGTTGCTACAAGTGGAAAAAAGAAAAACAGTACTGTAATCTCGTTTACTTCCACACTATATGTACTAATTAATACGTGCATCAGTGCCGCATAAGAGAAACCAAAAGTTTCGCAAAGAAATACCGTTACAGTTTTTTTATACCACTGATAGATTGAGTATGGCTGCGGAAGGAGTATCATTAATAAATCGTAAAAGCGGTTGTTTAAAAAACAAAAAAACACGCAAAATAATAACAAAGATATTAAATTTTCATACACAGCTGACATAACTATCTTATTAATTAATATGGACATACATTTGTTTGAAAACCATTCGGCCAAGATTAAACTAAGTGCATGCTGAGTACTATTAAATAACATCCTTTGTATCGGTGAACGACGATGCAGGTGAATAATTAGCGTTACGAGTACAATAGCAATAATAGTTATATGAATTCCAAACTGCCAACTCATAGCGTAAATGATCGGAAAGGTAAGCGAGCTAGTTCCTCTCCAAAATCGTACAGGAAAATACTCTGCAATCCCCATAAATAGTAACAACAATATTAGTATTGTTGGATGAGAAGGGATTTTAATTTCAAGTAAAGATATAGTTATAGTAACCAAACCAAGAAAAGAAATAAAATAAAGATAAGTACTAGCAATCTTTTCTCTCATAAAGATAGAATTTACCTCCTTCAAAACAACCCCTTCTTTCTTTATAAAACTTCATTTTCTCTATTATCCAATAAAAAACCGGCACTGGCAAAATGGAAGAACCTCCACTAGCCAATCACCGGCTGTGTACTGTACCTAAAAAGGCAAGACACAATACTAGTATTATAAATCGCTTTTCTTAAATTTCCTATTCATCGAATGATGTAATTATGCATACCGCTAGGTTTACCCCCTTATAGTACAAAAGATATATATTAATATCGCAAATATATACGTTCTTTCCATTCCCCTACTTTTCTAAATAATCCAAGCATAATTTTCTCACAAAAAGCAAAAATTAACAGAAGTAATTTTATTCTAAAAGAGGTGGAAATTATGACAGAGCACAAAGAACAACAAGAGAATAAGAACCAAAAGCATATGTTTCCATCACTTCCGGAGAACATTAATTACATTGAAAATAAACTTTCTCATTCTGATGATATAAAAAAATTAGATCTCCCTTTTCAAAACGGAAAAGGAACAATCTTATATATCGAATCTTTAGCCGACCCAAATTTAATCCACCAATTAGCTCTTGAGCCTTTATTAACTAGGTCGGATTTGTCTTTAGATAAAGCTTTTTCCACATTAAATATGAAAAAAGAAACAAATTTAAATTATGGTGTGCAGCTTTTATTACAAGGTAAATCCTTATATTTTCATGAACACGTCGACAGCTTTTGTATTTTCGAAACAGCTCTATCTTTAAAGAGAGATATAACAGAACCTGATAATGAAGGCATTGTACGTGGACCGCATACTGGTTTTGTAGAAGATTTAGCAACCAATTTAGCTTCTATTCGTAAACTCATAAAAAGTCCAAATGTCGTCGTTAAATATTTCACACTTGGGGAAGAAATGCACACGAAAGTGGCAATTACTTATATGCAAAATATAGCTAATGACGATTTAGTTGCAGAAGTAAAAAGAAGGTTAGAAATGATCAAGACAGATGCCCTTATGCCTCCAGGATACATACAAGAATTTATAGAGGATACGTCTTTCTCACCCTTTCCGCAACAATTAAATACAGAGCGTCCAGATAGAGTCGCAGCAAATTTAATGGAAGGACGAGTTGCTATTTTATCTGATGGAGATCCAACTGCACTTATCGTTCCAGTTACGTTATTTGCTTTCTATCAATCACCAGATGATTATAATAACCGCTGGATTGTCGGTTCTTTCATCCGAATGATTCGCTTAGTCAGTTTCTTGATTGCCTTTCTCTTGCCCGCTATATATATCGCAACAGTTGCTTTTCATCCTGATGTGTTGCCGCTCGAACTTGTTTATACGATTAAAGCTTCATTAGAAAAAGTGCCACTTCCTCCTATTTTTGAAGCTCTCTTAATGGAATTAATCTTTGAATTATTACGGGAAGCTGGTATTCGCTTGCCAAGCCGAGTTGGACAAACAATCGGTATTGTAGGTGGTTTAGTAATTGGTGATGCAATTGTAAAAGCCGGTCTCGTTTCTTATACAATGATTATCGTTGTAGCTTTAACTGCAATCTCATCTTTTCTTGTTCCATCAAACGATATGAGTTCAGCAGTTCGGATTCTTCGTTTTCCATTAATGCTCCTTGCTGCCATATTTGGATATGTAGGCATCTCATTCGGTCTAATTATAACTTTCGTTCATTTATGTCAACTACATTCATTTCATACACCATATCTTTCTCCCGTTGCCCCGATGCGGATAAAAGACATGAAAGATTCTTTCGTAAGACTACCAATTTGGTCGTTTTGGGAACGACCACATGATTCAAAACCGAAAAAAATGCAACGACAACATGTAACGAGAGAGGATGAGAACGGTGACAAACACGCAAAGTAAAATTTCACTTGTTCAATTTACCTTTTTCGTTATTCAATGCCAAATCGGAGTTGGTATATTTTCTCTACCAAACCGTCTTCACCCAATAGCGAAAGGTGGCGGATGGATTTCTGCTCTCATCGCTGGTCTTGCAATTCAACTTATTATTTTACTTATGTGGCTTTTCTTAAAACGATTTCCTGATGCAGATATGTATGAAAGTGTTTGTATGCTATTTGGGAATAAGTTTGGAAAACTATTAGGTTTTGCTTATGTTTTTTATTTTACCCTTATCGGTATGACGGTTATGTTAAATGCTTGTAATGTCATTAAAGTTTGGATATTACAAGCAACTCCTTGGTATGCCACCCTCATGCTATTTACAATAGCTTGTTGTTACATAGCTTATAATACGTTCAAAGTCATCGTACGGTTTTACGTCATGGCTTCTATTCTCATTTTACCAATGGCTCTTTTAATTGCCCTAGGGCTTACACGAGCTGATTTTTCTTACATTTTTCCAATTACAGAAGCCGGATGGTGGAATATTATTCGAGCATCAAAAGAAACCATTACAGCTATGTATGGTTTTGAGATTATTCTCATCGCTTTCCCAAAAGTAAACGGGAATTCTGTGGCAAAACTGAAAGCAATTTCTATCGCTAATGGATTTGTAACTCTTTTTTATACTTTTACTGTTTGGATTTGCTTTATCGTATTTAGTCCAAAACAAATTGAACTTATTCCAGAGCCAGTTGCTTACTTATTACGCTCCTTACATATCGGGATTATAGACCGGACTGATTTACTATTCATTCCAATATGGATGATAACAGTTGTGGCTTCTATTGCAAGTTATTATTGCGCTGCTTCAATCGGAATTGGACATATCTTCAATCTTGCTAATCATAAAAAAGCTGTTCCAATCGTTGGTATTATTGCTTTTAGTATAGCCTTATTTATAGATACACCTGAAGAATTAAAAGTAATTGCAACTTTCACTGATAAGTTCACCTATATTTTCATCGTTGTCCTCCCTCTTTTATTTCTACTTTATTCAGTAATAAGAAAGAAGAAAGGAGAACAGTATGTTCAAAAAAAGAGTTAAATTACTTTTTATATTATGTACTAGTTCCCTCCTTTCTGGCTGTTGGGATCAAGAACCATTAAGGGAGGCAAGGTTAGCTTATAGTATTGGATCTGATATTACGGAAGAGAATAAACTCCAGCAAACGATCGAGCTCGTAAAAAGTTCAAGCGGAGAGCAATCTTCATTCGAAAATGAAATACATTCAGCAACCGGGCATAACATAAGGGATACAAGCGATGCCCTAAAAAAAAATGTGACTGGGAATATTCGCTATTTCAAATATGGTGTTCAATTACTAGGAACCAAAATTCTAAAAAAAGGTATACTACCCTATTTAGATGTCAGCTTTCGTGACCCAACAAACCCAACTGCTTTAGTAAAACTTATTGCAGTAGATGGTGAAACATCCGAGATACTTGAAAAAAAGAAAGTAGGAAATTTACTAATTGGAGATTTTCTAAAGAAAAAAGTGAAAAGCTTAGAAGATATGAGTGTATTTCCAAAAGAAACTTTAGAAACAGCTGCTACAAAAATGCTAGATCCCGGTAAAGACTTTACCCTCCCCTCTATAAAAATAAAAGGAAAAGAAGTAATTACAAACGGGTTAGCTTTATTTAATAATGATAAATTAACTGGGCATTTACCTTTGAAACACTCTGTTTTATTCGTGTTATTAACCGGAAAAATGGGAACAAGTGCCCGTATAACCCAAAAACTTACTAGCGATGAATCAGAGAAGACATCTGATTATTTAACAATGGAAATTAGCAATCGAAAATTAAAACGAGATTTAAAAATAACAACGGATAAAAAAGGAAATGTTTATGCTCACATTAAGCTTCAATTAAAAGTTATAGCGCTTGAAGCTCCGAGAGATAATCTTTACAAAATGGATGAAAGAGCCAAACTAAACAAAGAATTGTCTAAACAGCTTACGAAAGAGGCTAAAAAGATAACGAAAAAGTTACAAAAAGCAAATTGTGATGCTTTCGGGATTGGCAGACATCTTATCGCTTATCATCCTGACTTATGGAAGAAAAAAAATTGGAATAAAGATTATGCAAAAGTAAAATTCAAACCTGAGGTAGAAGTAAGCATTTTGTATAGTGGTGTCTTAAAATAAAAGGTTGTATGCCCCATGGGCATACAACCTTTTTATTTCGTATATCGATATACAATTGATTCATAGGGTCTTAAGTCAAGGTTTGTAATATCGTTGCTTGAATCTTTATAGTTTGACAATAACACTTCTTGCTTCATTCCATCTACTTGAACATGGACTGGTACAGAATACGTTATTTCTTCTCCATAGAAGTTATTGATAACAAGTAATACCTCATCATTTACAATACGTGTATATGCCCAAATCTTAGGGTGATTTTCATCTAAAATAGCATATTCTCCTTCTGTAATTACATCATACGTTTTTCTAAGTTCTATTAACTTTTTATAATGATAAAATACAGACTCTTTATCTTCTAATGCCTTCTCTACGTTTATTTCTGTAAAGTTTTCAGCCACTGAAATCCAAGGTGTACTTGTTGTAAAACCGCTGTTTATCTCTTCATTCCACTGCATCGGAGTACGGGAATTGTCACGAGATTTTTGTTTTAAAATCCCGATAATCTCTTCTTTTGATAATCCTTCTTCTAGCTTTATATCGTATATATTTAACGATTCCACATCACGATATTGCTCAATGGACTCGAATTTAGGATTCGTCATACCGATTTCTTCGCCTTGATAAATGTAAGGTGTGCCTTGCAACATATGCATAGCTGTCGCTAACATTTTCGCAGATTCATTTCGGTACTTTCCATCATCACCGAAGCGTGACACTATGCGAGGTTGGTCATGATTACACCAGAACAACGCATTCCATCCTCCGCCCTTTTGCATTTCAATTTGCCAATTAGACATAATCTCTTTTAATTTAATGAAATCAAAATCAGCTTGCGTCCACTTATCTCCATTCGGATAATCTACTTTTAAATGATGGAAACTAAACGTCATACTTAATTCATTACGCTCAGGGTTTGAATATTTAATACAATTATCAATTGTCGTAGATGACATTTCTCCAACTGTAATTACATCTTTCCCTTCAAAAACATTTCGGTTCATCTCTTGTAAATATTCATGAACGCGCGGGCCATCTGTATAATATTTACGCCCATCGCTTGTCGCCGTACTTCCGTCATCATTTAAGAACTGTTGATCTTTTGAAATTAAATTAATAACATCTAATCGGAATCCCGTTACCCCTTTATCAAGCCAAAAACGCATCATATCATATACTTCTTCACGAAGTTTTTTATTTTCCCAATTTAAATCAGCTTGCGTCTCATCAAATAAATGTAAAAAATATTGCTCTGTCTTCTCATCATATTTCCAAGCAGACCCGCCAAACTTAGATTGCCAATTATTTTTTTCATCACGCCAAATATAGTAATTACGATATGGACTATTTTTATCTTCCTTCGCTTCCTTAAACCACTTATGCTCCGTCGAACTATGATTTACAACGATATCCAGCATAATTTCAATATTACGTGCCCTTGCTTCTTCTAAAAGCTCTTCAAACTCTTCCATCGTTCCATAAGATGGATCAATACTGTAGTAATCACTTACATCGTATCCATTATCATTTTGTGGTGATTGGTATATCGGTGTTAACCAAATATAATCTACTCCGAGTTCTTTTAAATAATCTAGTTTCTCTGTAACCCCTTTTATATCACCGGTTTCTTTATTGTAATAGCTATTAAAGCTCTTCGGATAAATTTGATAAACTACACTTTTATGCCAATCCTTCATGTTTAACTTCCTCCTACTTCTGTTTTACTCGTTTTGCAAATAACCATGTTAACGTAAATGGGATTACAACTGCGATAATCATTCCTACAATAAATATTGGAATCGATTTCGGAATGATAGAAATAAATGCTGGTAATCCGCCAATTCCGATAGCGGGTGCTAATACACCATTTAACGTAATAAATATAGCTGCAATAGCCGATCCTATAATTGCTGCATAGAATGGGAATTTATTTCGTAAGTTTACACCAAACATAGCTGGCTCTGTAATACCGAAATATGCTGAAATTGCTGATGTAGATGCCATGCTTTTATCATTTTGATTTTTAGAAATCCAGAACATCGCAAGTGCCGCACTACCTTGCGCAATGTTAGAAAGAGCAATCATTGGCCAAATGAATGTACCACCGTGCTGTGCAATTAATTGTAAGTCGATAGCAATAAACATATGATGCATACCTGTAATTACAAGCGGTGCATATAATGCTCCAAACAATACTGCTCCAACTACTGGTACTGTTTCATATACACCTACTAATCCAACTGTTAATAAATCTCCAATATGACGTGTAACCGGACCAATAATCCCTAATGCTAACACACCTGTTACGACAATCGTTGTAATTGGTACAACTAATAATTGAATTGCATTTGGTACATGTTTCTTTAAGAAGATTTCTACTTTACTTAGTACGAATGCTGCTACTAAAACCGGCAAGATTTGACCTTGATACCCTACCTTTTCAATTTGAAATAATCCTAAAATATCGAAGTACTCAATCTTTTGTCCATCTAAACCAGTTGCTGCTTTACCATAATCCCACGCGTTTAATAAGGCTGGATGCACAAGCATTAATCCCATAACAATCCCTAATATCGGACTACCACCAAAACGCTTCGTTGCTGACCAACCGACAAGTGCTGGTAAGAATACGAATGCTGTATTCGCCATCATATTAATTAAATCCCAAAGCCCACTTAAGTTTGGATATACATCTAATAAATTTTTACCTTCAAAAAATAAGTCCTTCGCTCCTAATAGATTGTTAATTCCCATTAGTAAACCAGCTGTTACGATCGCTGGTAATATCGGCATAAATACATCTGAAAATACTTTTACAAACTTTTGAACTGGGTTTAACTTTTGGTTTCCAGAGTCTTTCACGTCAGCTACTGTCGCTTCCTTCATACCTGCAAGCGTTATCAATTCTGCATATACTCGATCAACATCTCCTGGACCAATTACAATTTGAAATACTCCAGCGTTATGAAACGCTCCCTTCACTAATGAAACAGACTGCAATTTATCGTTATCTATTTTACTTTCATCTTTTAAAGCGATACGGAGCCTCGTTACACAGTGCGCAGCTTGTTCAATATTGTCTTTCCCACCAATATACTGCAACACTTCCTCTGCTGTTTGACGATAGTCTTTCCCCATATTCCCGTCCCTCTTTTCTTTTTTTGATACCGTTTACAATTACATATTAACTCGTATATATAAGTTAGTCAACACTCGTATATACGAGTTTGTGATTTTTTTATAAAAAAAGAGATGAAACGTTATTTCGTTCCATCTCCTTATTTTCTCCGCGCCACATCCGAAAAATGAAAAATATCTAAACGATGGCGTGATTCTGTATATTCGAACTGACTTCCATCATAAAAATGCGTAAAGTTTTTCACAACGACAACATAGTCTGTTCCATTTAAATCTAAATACTCTCTATCGTCCTCTGTACATGGCTGCACTTCAATTACCCTCTGTGAGTAACTAATATGAAGACCTAATTCTTTCTCAATGTATTTATAAATGGATTCCGCTGCAATTTTACTCGTTAATCCAGGAATATATTCCGATACAAAATGATTAATATCCAAAATTACTTTTTCTCCATCAATATTTCGTACTCGTTTAATATGATCTATTTCTGTTTTCTCTTTCACATTTAATAGCTTCGCAACTTCTTTTGTCGCTTTTACTTTCTCCATTTCCACGACTTCTGTAATACAATGGCGTCCTAAACGTTCATTTTCTTCTTGGAAACTTACAATACCACCAAAGTTGAATTCAATGTTTTTTCGCTTTAAAACAAAAACACCTTTTCCATGTATTTTTTGAACATATCCACGCTCTTGTAATAAATCTACAGCTTTTCTTACCGTACCGCGGCTTGCTTCATACTGCTTCATTAATTCAGTTTCGGATGGGATTTTGCATCCCTCTTTTAATTGCTTATTATCAATAGACTTACTGATTTCTGTATAAATTTGTTCATACTTACTCATCATCTACAATAGCCCCTTGTCACCTTCTAATTCTATATGTATTATACCATGCTACACTCTTCTGCCAATCTCTCACTTATTTTCCAGTATAGGAAAAATACAGGAAAATATTTAATCTCTAAAACGTATTTTTATAAAAATTTTTATATTTTTCTTTTCATTCAAAAAAACATGTAGTATACTAACTTCAAAATCAGAGGAGAAAGGGAGCAAAGAACTATGCTTACTTATACAACAATTGTAGTTACATTTGCACAAAAACATCATCATCATACGTAACCCTTGAAACCTAGCGGAAAAATTACGCGTAGGTACAAGGGTTATTCCCGTTGTACCTACGTTAGGCGAAGAGCCATGTAGGTATTTTTTATCTACATGGCTCTTTTTTTATTGCCAAAAAGCTAGTAAAAAATGATGTTTAAGCAAAACTTACTACAAAGGAGTTAACAAAAATGGAAACGAAAAAATGGGGATTATGGATTTTAACAGCTTTTGTAATCGGAAATATGGTTGGCGGTGGCGTATTTATGCTCCCAGCAAATTTAGCACACGTATCAGGTCCAATGGGTTCTACACTCGCATGGAGTATTACAGGCCTTGGCGTATTTATGATTGCACTCGTATTTGGAAATTTAGCAATCCGAAAACCAGAATTAAAAGCTGGACCACAAAGTTATGCTCAAGCGATGTTCCCTTCAAAAAAAGCGGGTAAAGTTGCAGGATATAGTATGGCATGGGGCTATTGGGCTGCGAACTGGGCTGCAACCGCATCTGTTATTATTTCCTTTGCTGGATATTTATCAACATTCTTTCCAGTGTTACAAAGTAAGCAAATTCTTTTTTCAACGAACGGATTTTCACTAGAACTCGGAAAAGGACTAACTTTCCTCGTATGTAGCCTTATGTTATGGGGAATTCAATATATTCTTTCTCAAAATATTGACCGAGCTGGAAATATGAATCTTCTTGCTACCATTGCAAAAATTATTGGATTTACAATGTTTATTGTAATCACATTATTCATTTTCAATGCCTCTAATTTCGGAGACGGTCAAACATTTATGAATGAAGCAGGACAATCAATTTCGTTAGGTGGACAAATCAATTCAGCTGCTATCGCAACACTTTGGGCATTTATCGGTATTGAATCTGCTGTAATGCTTTCTAACCGCGCAAAATCTCAGCGCGATGTAAAAAAAGCTACCATTTTCGGGTTGATTATCGCTCTTCTTATTTACATGTCAATTACTTTACTTACAATGGGAGCTCTCTCGCAAGATGCTTTAAAAGAATCTCAAAAACCATTAGTAGACGCATTAAATTTAGCAATTGGCAATAAAGGCGCCTATATAATGGCTTTACTTGCACTTGTATCTTTATTTGGATCTACAGTTGGCTGGATCGTTGTTAGTTCAGAAGTACCTTACCAAGCAGCAAAGAATGGACTTTTCCCTAAGTTTTTTGCGAAAACAAATAAAAAAGGTAGTCCTTCAAAATCATTATTTATTACAAATGTGATGACGCAAATTTTCTTATTCTCAACGATTTCTGGTACCGTGTCAGAAGCGTATAATTTCGCTATCGTTGTAGCAACATTAGCTTATTTAATTCCATACCTTGTTTCTACGCTGTACCAATTCAAATTGGTTATTACAGGAGAAACGTATGATATAATGCCTGGCTCTCGAATAAAGGATGGGATCATTACTACATTAGCATTTGTATACTCTATTTGGGTTATCAAAACCGGAACTGCTGATTTAAAAACGTTCTTCTTAGGAATTGGATTGTTCGTATTAGGTCTTATTCTTTATCCAGTACTAATGAAAAACTCACAAAAAACGAATTAAAAAAAGAGAAGCTACCAGCTTCTCTTTTTTATTAAAAATCTGTAATTAACTTTTCTTTTAACTCTCCTACAGATAAAGGTTTCGCATAATAAAATCCTTGGACGAAATCACAGCCCATAGATTGTAATAAACTTTCTTGCTCTACTGTTTCTACCCCTTCAGCAACTACTGCTAAATTTAAGCTATGGGCAATTTCAATAACAGATTTTACAATCGTTCGCTCTGGCTGTGCATGATCATAATGAAATTCACGAATAAAATTACGATCAATTTTTACTATATCCAGTGGTAATTGTTTTAAATAATATAAGGAAGAATAGCCCGTTCCGAAGTCATCTAAAGCAATTAAAATACCCATATTTCTTAATTCTTGTAATGTAGCAATAATATAATCAAAATGGCGAACAGCGATACTTTCCGTTACTTCCAAAATTAAACGATTCGGTGGAAAGCCAGTTCTCCTTAAAATGCTACGTACAGATAAAATAAAACGCTTTTGCATTAATTGTTGTATGGATAAATTAACAGATAACTTTAGTCCTTCTTCGTAATCTGGCAATGTTTTAAACAAGCGACATGACTTTTCTAATACCCAGTCTCCTAATTTTATAATAAGTCCAGATTCTTCAGCTACTGGAATAAATTCGCCTGGCGAAATAGACCCTTCTTCTGTCGAACAACGTGCTAAAGCCTCAATACCGGTATATTTCTTCGTTTTCAAATCAATAATAGGCTGCAGTACCACATCTAATTCTTCATCACGAATTGCCTTTTGCAAAGCGAATTCAATTTTCATTCTACGATTTATTTTCGCACGTAACTCATCTGTAAAGAAACACGCGGCATTTCTGCCTTGTTCTTTCGCACTATACATGGCTAAATCCGAATTTTTCAATAGAGTTTCTACATCTTGTCCGTCTTGCGGATATGAACACAGTCCTAGACTAGCTGAAATGTATACTTCATGACCTTCAAGCATAAATGGTGCCTGAAAACACGACAACACAGATGTCGCTAACTGCCTCATTTCATCTTGTTTATGATTTTTTGTTAACAGCACAAATTCGTCGCCACCCAGCCTAGCCAGAACGTCTTTCTCTCCTAGCACATAATGCAACCGTGAAGCAACTTCGCTTAAAAGTAAATCCCCTATCATATGACCTAGCGTATCGTTTACTAATTTAAAACGATCCAAATCAAAGTAAATCATACCAAATTCTTTTTTTCCTGCAATCATCTCGTTTACAGTCGTTATTAGCTGCAATCGGTTCGGTAAACTCGTTAAAGCATCATGATACGCAAGCTCCCTATAACGACTTTCACTTAACCGCAACCTCTGTTCTGCTTCTTTCCTACTACTAATATCATTTCGGATCGCGATAAATTGATACGGCTCTCCTTTTTCATTTAAAAACGGAACAATTGTTGTTTTAACCCAATAATACGTCCCATCTTTTGCTTGATTTCGAATCTCACCTCTCCATACTTTTCCGTTCAAAATACGCTTCCATAGAATTTGAAAAAATGTTTTCGGGTGATATCCTGAATTTAAAATACGATGATCTTTTCCTATTAACTCTTCTCGTGTATATTTGGAGATTTCACAAAACTTATCATTTACATATGTAATAAGACCATTTCGGTCTGTAATCGCAACAATTGAAGACTCATCTAATGCTAACTTTAAATCTCGCAATGAAGAGTCATATAATGCATGACCTCTTTGTTCTAGCATGCGCATCTCTCCTTGCTTCCTATCTGACTAAAACACAACTTGTTTCTCTTCATAGAAATAGAGATATTTCATTTCTTAATAATAGCTATTTGCATTCATCACATTTTGAAATATGCCGATTAAAATAACATAATATTATTTGTAATAAAAAGCAATATAATACCATTTCAATTATAAATAGTAGTTTCTTATCGCTATAATTAGCTTACTTTATTATAATTCATTCTCTTACATTCCTTTATAGCTAGCTCTATACAATGCTTATTCCCTATTAATCCCGCTCATATCTAACCTCTTTACTTTACTAGCGAAATAGAATTTCGAGCACACTATACAACTATTCACGGATAATAATATAAAAGTTAAAATTAGTATATATGTTTTTGAATTACAATAACAAAATATTAACATATTTTCACCTTTATTTTGGAAATATTTTATAAATAATTTATTAAACTAAAAAAAGAGGAAAGCCTCTTTTTTAGTTTAATACGGATATGGTATTTGCTGATACCCCGGATATGGAGTTGGATATGGTGCTGGGTATGGCGCTGGGTATGGCGCTGGATAAGTTACTGGGTACGGTGCTGGATAGTAGCCTCCACTTGCTGCACCCGTTAATGCGCCAGCTGTAAGTCCACCTAACACGCCTCCAGCAAAACTTCCTGGGAAAAATCCGCCGCCCCATGAGCCGCCACCCCAGCCCCATCCGCCTCCGTGATGGTGGTGATGATCATAGTGATTGTGCCCTCCATGATGGTGATGTCCGCCGTTATGGTTGTGCCCTCCATGAGGATGATGATTACGATAATACAATCCGTTATTTTCTATATAATTCATGTTTCCCCTCTCCTTTTCCATTTTCTCATCTTAATAGGTATTGTATGGATAGTACGGACCTTGTTAGTAACCTATATAATTAAGAAGAATCCGCGTAATAAAGATAACTATATCCTGGTCTTCATCATGCACCTGCTACAAATCCATGATATGGTTATCCCCTTTCCTATATAAAGGGCAAGGGTTTTGTCCCTCCTACACTGTTTATTAACCAGCAAATAGCTGGATAATAACGTCACAGTATAATGTATGTAGGACAAATGCGGAAAGCATGGGGAAAATGTCTATATTTTGTAAAAAAAACAAAACACTTTATAATAAGAATGTCGGATTATACCTTTTTATATAAGAAGTCTATACTTAAGAAAGATTAGAGGAATTTTATAGAAATGAAGAAGCCTATCGTTCAATTACTATCAATATTTGTAATTATATCTATCGTTCTTTTCCTATTAAATACATCATTTATTTCGTTATATACATTTGTCGGCGCTCTCTGGTCCATCACAATCATAGGAATTTCATTCGTTATTTTCATCGAAAATAGGTCTCCTCAAAGCACCTTAGCGTGGTTTTTAGTATTAGCACTTCTTCCCGTTATAGGGGTGCTTTTATACTCTATTTTCGGTCGTAGCCGTTGGAGAAGGAAAAAACATCTCCATCGTTCAGAAGAACAAAGAAAATTATTCCGTGAAATATTAGAAGGAAGACGACTAGAATTAGCACTCACAGTCCCCTTACATGAACGTTCTGTACATTTAACAGAAGTCGTACAAAAATTTGGAGGCGGGCCTGCCGCAGATAGAACGACGACAAAACTTTTAACAAATGGAGATCAAACATTCTCAGAAATTTTGCAAGCTATCGAGCAAGCAAAACATCACATACATATTCAATACTATATTTATAAATCTGATAAGATTGGTACGAAAGTTCGAGATGCTTTAATAAAAAAAGCAAAATCTGGTGTTATTGTACGCTTTCTTTATGATGGACTCGGAAGTAATACGTTAAGAAGACGCTTTTTAAAACCTATGAAAGAAGCTGGTATTGAAATTGTAGAATTTGACCCTATTTTTTCAGCTTGGTTACTTGAAACTGTCAATTATCGTAACCATCGAAAAATCGTTATTGTAGATGGAGAAATCGGTTTTACTGGTGGACTCAACGTCGGTGATGAATATCTTGGCCGTTCAAAAAAATTTCCCGTTTGGCGTGATAGTCATTTAAAAATAGAAGGAAAAGCGTTATATAAATTACAAGCAATTTTTCTAGAAGATTGGCTCTATGCCTCTAGTGGATTGAATACTTATTCTTGGGATCAATTTATGAATAGACAATACTTCCCAGGTAAAGAAATTTCAAGTGCAGAAGGTGCTGTGCAAATTGTAGCCAGCGGGCCTAGCTCAGATGATAAAAGCATTCGCAATACATTATTAGCTGTTATGGGATCTGCAAAAAAATCGATTTGGATCGCTACACCTTACTTTATTCCAGATCAAGAAACTTTAACATTATTACGTTTAAGTGCAATATCTGGCATAGATGTACGCATTTTATATCCTGGTAAAAGTGATAGTATTATTAGTGATCAAGCATCTCAGTCCTACTTCACTCCGCTTTTAAAAGCTGGTGCTTCCATTTATAGTTATAAAGATGGTTTTATGCATGCAAAAATTGTACTCGTTGATGATAAGATCGCGACAATTGGAACGGCAAATATGGACGTACGCAGCTTTGAGTTAAATTATGAACTTATTAGCGTACTATATGAATCAGAAACCGTTCATGATATTAAACATGATTTTGAAGACGACTTTAAGCATTCCACTGAAATTAAATGGAACGCATTCCAAAAAAGAAGTATCAAAAAACGAATATTAGAGTCTTTCATGCGACTCATTTCTCCTTTACTGTAAGCAATCAATGTAATATTGATTGCTTTTTCTTTTCCATTTCTCCTCTCTCCTTTTCTTTGCATACCATATTAAAACAAGTTATCATAAGATGTATTACTTTATGAAAATAATGTTAGGTGGGAAATACATGTTAGAACAATTTCATATACATGCTGATTTAAAACAACAGCTCTCAACCATTCACGAAAAAAATAAACAAGAAGCTGGTGAAAATGCACATTTAATTGGAAAGAAAATATATAAAGCATCTGATAACAGCATTATTGAAGATGCTATTACAGCGCTTCTTCTTGGCAAAAACATTCTATTAAAAGGGCCGACTGGTAGTGGTAAAACAGTACTAGCTGAAACTCTTTCTTCTTTATTCCAAAAACCAATGCATAGCATTAACTGTTCTGTTGACCTAGATGTAGAAGGTATTTTAGGATACAACACACTACAAACGAAAGATGGCGCATCTGAAGTTACATTCGTTAACGGCCCACTTATGAAAGCAATGAAGAACGGTCATTTCCTATATATTGATGAAATCAATATGGCAAAACCTGAAACGTTACCACTTCTTCACGGTGCATTAGATTACCGCAAAATGATTACAAATCCATTTACACAAGAGGTTGTATATGGCGATGACGAGTATCGTGTAATTGCAGCAATTAATGAAGGTTACGTTGGAACAAGTGAACTAAACGAAGCATTAAAAAACCGTTTCGTTATTATTGAAGTTCCATACATTCAAGGTGACACATTAAAAGAACTATTACTATCTGAATCAAAATTAAATGATGTTGCAACAATTGAAAAGTTCGTTGCATTTGCAAGCGACCTTATGCCATTAGCTCGTGATGGACGTGTAAGTGAAGAAGCAGCAAGTATTCGTGGCATTATCGACGCATGTGATTTAGGTGTATATATTCCTGTTATGCGTGCAATTGAACGTAGTATTATCGCAAAATTAAACGATGAAACAGAACAAATGACTGTCCGTGAATTAGCAGAAAGTTATTTCTTTGAGGGATAATTCATGAGACAAATTTTTAGTGACAAAAAAATTGATGCGTCGCTGTTTCTACAAATGGAAAACTTAATGTATGCTCTTCTAAAAGAAGACGATGCCTACCTTGAGTATGGCTATAAAGCATACTACGACGAAATTGAAAAAAAGGTTGTCATTAGTCACTTTTGGGATGATCGAAAAGAAGAGGATACAGTAATCGGATTAAAAAGCGAAGTGTTTTTAAAAGCACTTGGTAATAAACATTACTCGGACATGACTTTAATTCGTTCTTATGCGATTGAATTACAAGAATCACCCTTAAAAAAGTTTTTAACACAATTATTTGTTCTATTAGAAGATTTACGTGTTGAGGAAATCGTAAAAAACTTACGCCCTGGCACAAAGCATGTTTTTAAAAGAAGAAAAGAAATGTATCGCAATTACTTTGGTTCACAAAATGAAATCAATCGTGTTCGTAACTATCACGGTGATCGTCTATTTTGTCTCTGCTATCTTTCAATAACGAGCGATAAATATGAAATGTTTAATAATGAATATTTCGAGCAAATTGAAGCAATTTTGCATGAAACATTCCAAGCTCGTAATACAGAAGACATTATGTATATCGTTGAAAAAATTCGCTATCGTTTAGAAGGACTTCTTGAAAGTGATATGCTTAATAATTATTTCGGACATGCTCCGCTTTATTTATCTGTCATTGCAGACGAAAAGAACTGTCGCGTCGAAGATTTAGCAAATGATGATACGCAGCTCATAGATGACGATGAAAATAAGAACAAAATGGATGAAAGTTTCTCCACATGGCATCGTGAAAATAAAAATAACGAAAACGAGAACTTTTTACGCTTTGAATTAGAAAGCGGAACAAAAACAAACATGATGGGCGATACTGCTCGTGAATCAGAAGATGGCGACCAAGCACTTGGTTCTGTACAAGGTACTTCTCAAAAGAGTACACAATCCAACTTTGATGGCGCTGATACAGAAGAAGCAAGAGCTTCACACGCTTCTAGCCAAAACGAGGGTGCATACGGTAAGTATAACGTTGGTGCTTCTCATACATTTAAAGAAGCTCGCAAATCAAATCCTGATGAAAAAAAGGATTACCAAGCTATCAAATCAGTCGTTAATAAAGATGTAAAAGAATTAAAGAAAATTATCGAAAAAACGATTGAAAATAAAACGAATGCAAATAGTGATAAATATTACGGAAGACTTCGTAAGAAATTCCTTCGTATTTATACTGAAAAGCAGCCGCGCATGTTTTATAAAAAAGGACAAGAATCACAAGAACTTGACGTTGCATTCCAATTACTAGTGGACTGCTCTGGTTCTATGTATAACAAGATGGAAGAAACGAAAAAGAGTGTGGTCCTATTCCATGAAGCGTTGAAATCTTTAAAAATCCCGCACGCTATTAGCGGATTTTGGGAAGATGCTTCTAGTGCTAAGCCTGAAGATAAGCCGAACGTTATCCATGAAGTTGTAACGTATAAAAACTCAACGTTACCAAACGTCGGTCCAGAAATTATGCAGCTTCGCGAAGAAGAAGATAACCGCGACGGATATATTATTCGTATCGTTTCTGAAAAACTTGCAAAAAGACCAGAAAAACATAAATTCTTACTTGTCTTTACAGACGGTGAGCCTTCTGCGCTAGACTATCAACAAGACGGTATTTTAGATACGCATGAAGCTGTCAAACTTGCTCGTAAAAGTGGTATGGAAGTAATCGGAATCTTCATCGAAGAAGGCGAAGCGAAAGAAGCCACTTATCAATTAATGAAGAACATTTATAACCATCACTTCTTAGTTGCAAATCATGCTGAAGATTTACGTCTGAAGATTAAACCACTATTGAAAAAGTTACTACTGAAGACGATTGAATAGAAAAACAGGAGCGTTTTCGCTCCTGTTTTTTCTTTCAATCACTTTGTTTCTGATTGAAACTTATATGGAATGGCTACTTCTAATAATGCCTCGAATCCGCCATCGTAGAATGGGAATCGTTCATTTGCGATCGTTCGATTCACCCACTCTATTGCAGAAATTTCTTCTTCATCTCCCGCAATCAGTTCACCTTTTACTACATTTGCTCGGAATGTAAAAAGTATCGCATGATTCCCTGATTCTTCAAAGAATTTTTCATTGATCGCAACAAGTCCACTTGCCAGAACCGTTAAACCTGTCTCTTCTTTTACTTCCCTTACTAGAGCTTCCTCTAACGTTTCACCCTTTTCAACAGCCCCGCCTGGCAATGACCAAACGTTTTGTTCTACATTATGTACCATTAATATTTTATCTGTTTCTTCATCATGTATTAGTGCGTATACGACGTCAACTCTTTGCATGTTCCTTTTCTCCTTCAATTAACTCATCCATTGTAAATAAAGAATGTAGCTGTAAGCCATCTTTTAATAAGTTTACTTTTCCCTCTTTCGTTCGTTCAATCACGCCTAGAACATGATGGACTTTCGCACCTAATTCTCTTAAATCTTTCGTGCTTAATAATATTTGACCGCCTGTCGTAATAACATCTTCAACCACACAAACATTCTTCCCAGTAATATCAACACCCTCTGCCAACTTACATGTACCGTACTTTTTCGCTTCTTTTCTTACAAATACAACAGGTAGACCTGTTTGTAAAGATAATGCTGTCGCTACTGGAATTCCTCCCATCTCTAAACCTGCAAGTACTTCTGTCCCAGGAGGAATGAACTCTTTCAATTGTTTAGCAATTTCTAATAACAGTACTGGATTAGATTCAAATAAGTACTTATCAAAGTATTGATTTGATACTTGTCCTGATCGAAGCTTAAATGTTCCCGTTAAACGCGACGTATTGTAAATTCCCTTTGCTAACTCCCATTTCTCTATTCTCTGTCTCCCCTTTACACACAAATTAACTCATTCTATCATATTTGTATTTTTTTGCATATTCCTAAAATACGAATAAAAAAGGTCGATTCCTAAGAATCGACCCTTTCTATTAATTCATCACTAACTCAGCTGTGAGCTTTTTTTTTAACTTAGCCAACATGTCCGTTGTCATTTTGTCTAAATCGTATTCTGCTTTAAAGCCCCACTCTTTCATTGCTGCTGTTGCATCAATAGAGTTTGGCCAGCTATCAGCGATTGTTTGACGAGCAGGATCTACAGCGTAATCCATTGTAAACGTCGGAATGTGTTTACGAATTGATGCTGCGATTTGCTCTGGCTCAAAGCTCATTGCTGTAATATTGAACGCGTTTCTATGCACAAGTTTACTTGGATCAGCTTCCATTAATGAAATGATCGCTTGTAAAGCATCTGGCATATACATCATATCCATGTATGTTCCTTCTGCAATGTATGAGGTGTATGCGCCTTTTTTAATCGCCTCATAATAAATTTCAACTGCATAGTCAGTTGTTCCGCCTCCTGGAGGAGCTACGTAAGAAATTAAACCTGGGAAACGTACACCGCGCGTATCAACGCCAAACTTTTGATGATAATAATCACATAGTAATTCTCCTGCTACTTTGTTTACCCCATACATCGTAGTAGGACGCTGAATTGTATCTTGTGGCGTATTATCTTTCGGCGTTGATGGACCGAATGCACCGATAGAACTTGGCGTGAAAAACTTACAGTTTAATTCACGAGCTGCTTCTAATGCATTTACAAGTCCGCCCATATTTAAATTCCAAGCAAATAACGGATTTTTTTCTGCTGTTGCTGAAAGTAAAGCTGCTAAATGAATAATTGTATCTACTTCATTACGCTTTGCGATATCATGTAGTTTTTGTCCATCTGTTACATCTAACGTTTCAAATGGACCAGACGTTACTACTTCACTATCTGTTTCACGAATATCTGTTGCAATAACATTTGATGCGCCGTATACATCACGAAGTTTCATTACTAGTTCAGAACCAATCTGCCCTAAAGAACCGGTTACTAGAATTTTTTTCATTTTCCCCACTCCTCATTTGCAAGCTATTCAAAAGATGTCGTTACTTAAATGATGCCCATTTCTTTCCCTACTTTTTCATACTTACGAATTGCTTCATCTAACATTTCTTTCGTATGAGCTGCTGTAGGCATATTACGAACGCGTCCTGTTCCTTTAGCTACAGTTGGGAACACGATAGATTTTGCATATACGCCTTCTTCATTTAGACGTCTACTAAATTCTTGTGTTAGTACTTCATCCCCAATAATACAAGGGGTAATTGGCGTTTCACTTTCTCCAATGTTAAAGCCAAGTTCTTTTAACCCTTGTTTTAAATAGCGGCCATTTTCCCATAAACGATCATGTAACTCTGTGCTTTCCATTAAAATTTCAATTGATCGCATACATGCAGCTGCATCAGCTGGTGTTAATGCTGTAGAGAATAAGAATGGACGTGAACGAACTTTTAACCAGTCAATTAAGTTTTGTTTCCCTGCTACATATCCACCAATTACCCCAATTGCTTTTGATAATGTACCAATTTGGAAATCAACTTTATCAGATAGACCGAAATGCTTTACAGTTCCTGCACCTTTTCCAAGTACACCTGAACCGTGTGCATCATCTACATATGTCATTAAATCTAATTCTTCTGCAATCTCAACAATCTCTGGTAATTTTGCAACATCTCCATCCATTGAGAAGACACCGTCTGTAATTACCATTAATTTATTGTAAAGACCTGATTCTTTCGCCGCGATTGCTTTTTGGCGTAAATCTTCCATATCAGAATGTTTGTAAACAATAATTTTTGCCTTTGATAGACGACTACCATCAATGATAGAAGCATGGTTTAATTCGTCTGAAAGAATCGCATCATTTTTATCCATAACGGCTGAAATCGCTGCCATATTACAGTTAAATCCTGATTGGTAAGCAATTGCTGCTTCTGTATGTTTAAACTTTGCAATTGTCTCTTCTAATTTAATATGCAAATCTAAAGTACCGTTAATTGTACGAACAGCTCCTGCTCCAACACCGTACTTATGAATTGCACCAATTGCTGCTTCTTGCAAACGGCTATCTGTTGCTAACCCAAGATAGTTGTTTGAAGATAAGTTAATATATTCTTTTCCGCCAATTGTAATGATCGGTCCATTTGAACTCTCAAGCGGATCAATTACGTTATAAAGCCCCTTTGCTTTTAAATCCTCTAAATTTTCTTCTAAAAATTTCGCAAGTGTTTTACTAGACATTGTGAAGCCTCCCATCGTTCATGTAAGCGGATTATTGTCTTAATAGTTCTAATAATCCCTCTACTAGCTTAACACGTTTTCAGAATTTATTATAGAAAAATAGTTTAAAGTAACCGCTTACAATTCTAGATTATATATGATTCATTACAAGAAATCTATCATTTACTTTTCATATTTGGTAGAATAAAAAAAATATTTAAGGGGGCTTCAATCATGGTATTTACTGAATCTGATGTATATAATAACAAAGCATTTTTGGAACAATATATGAAACGAAGATACCAAGAAAATAGCCCAAATGAATCACTTGAAAAACCAGCTTTCTTTCAACTCATTGGTGATGTAAAAGGAAAACAAATTCTCGATTTAGGATGCGGTGACGCCAAGTTTGGCGAAGAATTATTAGACAATGGCTGCCACTCTTACACTGGTATCGAAGGCTCCGAGCTTATGTACGAAAAAGCTACAAAACAACTAGAAAATAAAAATGGAACCGTCCATTGTTTAAACCTCAAAGACTACACATACCCTCCTTCTACTTTTGATTTAGTAACGTCTAGACTCGCTTTACATTATATTGAACATCTTGATATCATTTTTCAAAATGTGTTTCAAACTTTAAAAACAAATGGAACCTTTACCTTTAGCGTTCAACATCCCGTTATTACCTCTTCATTTGAAAGCTTACAAATGAGTGGTAAAAGAACTAGCTGGCTCGTCGATGATTATTTTAAACTAGGCAAACGGGTTGAACCATGGATTGACCAGGATGTTATTAAATATCATCGCACAACAGAAGAGTATTTCACATTGTTACAACAAGCCGGATTTACAATTACATCCTTAAAAGAAGCTACACCCAATCAAACTTATTTTCAGAGCGAAGAAGAATATGAACGACGTTTACGAATTCCCCTCTTCCTCTTATTCTCTTGCGAAAAATAAAAAAGACGATGAATGGTCTTATCCCTGTCAAGTAGACAGTATTAAAAAGACTAAGCAGCCATCGAGATTCGATATTCTACCGGAGCTCGATGGTTGAGTCGTTTTTGGAAACGTTTATAGTTATAAAAGTAAATATATTCTTCAATTGCTTGTATTAAATCCGCTTCTGTTTTAAAATGATTCAAATACAACATCTCCGATTTAAAATGGGAGAAAAATGACTCGATACAGGCATTATCATGGCAGTTTCCTTTGCGAGAGTGGCTGCCAATGATACCTAAATCGAAAAGTCGTTTGTTGTAGGCATGAGATGTGTACTGGAACCCTTGATCTGAATGGAGAATGGTTCCACGCACATCTCTTTTTTGTGCCAACATTTCAATTGTATCTAATACAAGTTCATTATCATTACGCTTGGATATTTTCCAAGAAACAACTTCGTTATTATAAATATCTTGTACAACGGAAAGATAGCGGAAGCCCTCTTGAAATCGTAGGTAGGTAATGTCTGTAACAAGCGCTTCATTTTGTTGGCGATCTTTGAATTCACGGTTTAAAACATTTGGAAAAGTATTAGAATAATTCCCTTTAAAGAAGCGACGCTTCTTCCGAATAATAGACTGAATGTTAAGCTCACTCATTAATCGATATACCTTTTTGTGATTTATAAAATAACCCTCTTCTTCTAAAGCAATTTTCATACGTGGATAACCATATTCTTTGTGCTTTAGGTGAATAGATTGAATTACCTTTTTTAATCGTTTATCGGATTCTAGTCGTATGTTGTTCATACTTTTTGTATGAACCCACTTATAGTAACTTGAGCGATGTACACCCGCAAAATTAGTAAGCCATATAACGGGATATTTTCTTTTTAGTAATTCAATGATATGATATCGTTCTTTATAT
>NZ_JAEHBQ010000017.1:0-124429 GCF_016483555.1 Bacillus cereus group sp. N14 | reverse complement strand
CCCTCCAAGTAATAGTGTAACATCCATGTGTATACATGGTCTTTTTCACACTGTCTACCTAAAGGGGATAATATCAGCAATCGGTCTTTTCTTGTTTTTATAATAAAGATTTGATATACAATTGTATTTTCTACCACTATACAATTATTATAAGATAGTTATACGTTAATTTTAGTTTGAAAATAGTTTTATTATCAGTTTTTTTAGAAATCTTACAAGCGTGTAAGATAAATGAAAGATGAATCAATATGAGCATTAAGACAATTCATTTACACTCTATTGTGAGAAGTGCAAATGAAGGGAGAATAGAAATGGAAATTTTACATGCGAAAAATATTAGTAAAGTATATAAAGGGAAAATACCTTTTAAAGCATTAGTAGATATTGATTTATCAATTCAAGAAGGTGAATTTATAGGGATCATGGGGCCATCTGGTAGCGGGAAAACTACATTATTAAATATGGTATCTACTATCGATTCTCCGTCCTCAGGAGAAATAGTAATAAACGGTACAAATCCTTTCCAGTTATCATCAGAAGATTTAGCGTTATTCCGTAGGAAACAATTAGGATTTGTTTTTCAATCATTTAATTTACTTAGCACGCTTACAGTGAAGGAAAATATCGTATTGCCGATGACATTAGATGGCGTTTCTGTGCAAGAAATGAACAAACGCGTACAAGAAATCGCAGAGAAATTAAATATTACAGATATATTGAATAAAAGAACGTTTGAAATATCTGGGGGCCAAGCTCAGCGAACAGCAATCGCACGTGCAATCGTCCATAAGCCGCAATTATTACTTGCAGATGAACCAACAGGGAATTTAGATTCTAAATCTTCAAATGATGTAATGGAGATGTTAGATACTCTAAATAAGGAAGAAAAAGCTACGATGATGTTAGTGACTCATGATCCGTATGCAGCGAGTTTTTGCAGCCGAGTAATTTTTATTAAAGATGGTCAACTATATAACGAAATTTATCGTGGTGAAAGCAGGCAAGCATTTTATCAAAAGATTATGGATGTCCTTTCTTTGTTAGGAGGGAAAAGGCATGACTTTTCGTCAATTCGCATTTAATAATATTTTTCGTAATAAGCGTACATATGCTGCCCATTTTTTAAGTAGTGCATTTTCTATAATGATTTTCTTTACGTATGCTCTTTTATTATTCCATCCTGATTTACAGGGGGAGTTGAAATCGACAAGTAAAACAATAAGTACATTTGGTACATTAGGATTTGAAGTTTCTCAAGGTTTGATTTTTGTCTTTTCATTCTTCTTCATTCTATATTCAGTGAGTTCGTTTTTAAAAACGCGTAAGAAAGAATTTGGCATTTTAATGATGCAAGGTATGTCAATGAGACAGCTTAAGAAGTTATTGTTAATTGAAAATATGTTAATTGGACTTGGTTCGATTTGTATTGGGATTCTTATCGGCCTCGTATTTTCTAAACTAGTTTTATTAATAAGTGCCAGTGTATTAATGATTAGTAACGGCTTACCTTTTTATATGCCAGTGAAGGCGGTATTATTAACTGGCATCACGTTTCTATTCTTATTTTTACTTGTTTCGCTAGTTACTTTTAAAATGATAAAAGTAACAGAACTTGTGGAACTTATTCAAGCAGGGGAAAAGCCAAAGCCTGAACCGAAATCGTCAATGTTATTATCAATTTTTTCTTTATTTAGTATAGGATATGGCTATATTTTAGTATTTCGCTTTATCCCAAGTTATAGTTTTATTACGCTCGGAATGGGTGTGCTCCTAGTAATTATAGGAACGTACTTTTTATATACACAGTGTAGCGTTTATATATTGCATCTTGTGAAAAGGAGTGAATCTTTCTTTTTAAAGAGAACCAATATATTAACATTTTCAGAATTAATATACCGTATGAAAGATAATGCAACAATGTTTTTTATAGTATCTATTATTTCAGCAGTTGCTTTTACAGCAATTGGCACGACAGCAGCTCTTGGAAACAAAGATTTGGTAAGGATGACAAACCCGTATACATTTCTGTATACAGCTCCTGATAAAAATAAAATAACGGATAAACATCTCTCGATTATAAAAAAACATCTTGCTGATTCTAATATTCCATATCGAATGGCTTCCACTTCAGATATTTATACAGAAAGTAATGTAAATGTAATGAAGTTAAGTGAATATAACGAACTTGCGAGAGCACTCGGGTACCAACAAGAAACGATTGAAAAAGAAGATGAAATGTTATTAATCCCTGGAGTCGTATCACAAAAACAAGAGTTTAAAAATGGTGATTATAAAAAGAATATTGAAGTCATTCAAGGCGATTGGACAAAGACATTTCATGTGAAAAAAACTGTAGATAATTTAGTTTTGCCACACGATACGGAAGGGATTAATATTGCGATTCAAGATCATGTGTATGATGAAATTCTGCTTAATAGTAATCTAGATTTTGAAAATATTATTCAATATCGAACTTATGGATTTGTTGTAGATGATTGGATAAAAACAAAAGAGATTTCAAACCAATTAAGTGATATATTCGATCAAGATCCTAGAGACATACATTTTGAATTTAGAGCACTAACTATAGAGTTGTTAAGTGCAAAACAAACGAATGGGTTATTACTTATGGCAAGTGTTTTAGTTGGAATCGTCTTCTTTACTTTCGCTGCTAGTTTTATTTATTTCCGGTTATATACTGATTTGGACCGCGATCAGCAGCAATATAAGATGATTTCGAAAATGGGATTAAGTAAACGAGAGTTGAAAAAAGTTGTAACAAGACAATTAGTATTAATGTTCTTCTTACCGATTATTGTTGCAGTGATTCATACTGTGGTCGCTTATATGGCATTACAACAATTAGTCGATTTTTCTATTATGAATAGCTCTATCATAATTTTAATTTCATTTATATGTATACAAGTTTTATATTTCTTTATAACTCGTTGGCGTTACTTACAAAAGCTTTATAAAACTATGGAACAGTAAAGAATATCAGCAAGTAAGATTGCAGAAAAGCATGTAAAAAAACAATTTGAGTTATGAAAGGAACTGTGATGAAAAAAACACTCTCTATTTTCATATTAAGTATATTAATTTTAATAAGTTTAAGTGCATGCTCTAAAAATGAAAACAGATTTCCAGCTAACGGTGTATTAATCATTGGAGATGAGAACAATACTTCAACAGTTATGAATCGTTATAAAGAAAATACGAAAGAACTTGAAGTTTTTTCGGTGAAAACAGGTAGATTTGACCAAAAAAGGGTTTTGATATTAAATGAATCTACTGCAAAAGCGATGATTAAAGCAAAAATTTTTCGTAAAAGAGATCATTCATCTCATTCTAAACCTTTAGATACGTTACCGAATTTTCCAAAAGAAAGTTCACTATTATTTATAAATGAAGAAGAAAAGAATATAAAAAGTATTGAAATAGAAGGGAAAGTGATACCAGTTACATATGATAGTGATGCTTGGCTTGGTAATAATCGAAATTATGGAACACTATGGTATGTAATTGTGGCGAGCAATAGTGTATATAAAGAAATACAGGCAAATGAAACGAAAATGCAACTTCTTCATCTGAAAAAATCTTTAGGTGACGAAAAACCTAAAATGTCGACAGATAATATATTGATTAATGAATATATAAAAGTAAGAAAGTTAATTAAAGATCTTGAGGAAGAAGTATCAGTTCAATTTGTCACGATTGGAGAAAAATCATAAAAAAGGGTTCAAGGTTGATAGGGATTTTATCAACCTCGAACTCTTTTTAGATTATAGACCATTCATATAAAAAAGATTACATTACTTCATTTAATCGAGTCTCGTTTACTTCCTCAATCGCATTTGTATTTTGAGCTTCTTTTTCTTTACGGACTTTTTGTAGCATTTCAAGGATGATCCATAAAGGAACACCTTTATCTTTTAACATCTTCCATAAATCTAATTCGTTAAATTTATGCTCTGGCTGTTTCATTTCTTTTTCGAATGAACGAATATCGAACTTGATAGGATCATTTGCTTTCTTACTTTCAAGTTTAGTAGAAGAGATAGTATTATGCTCAAGAGTAGATGGAGTTATTTTAGTAGGTTGAGATAATGTATGAATATTTGATCCGATTTGCATGTTTTTTCCTCCTTTTCAAGCAATGAGATTAGTTTTCTTATGGTTTTTAAATCTTTTTAACACGAGGAAACTATATCTAATTATAAATTCAAATAAATAGATTTACAAGTTGTATTGTAAAAAGTAAATGCTTGCTTGAATTAATATTTATCAACATTTTTGTATGTTTTCAATATATACAACATATATAAAATACTTTACATTATGTTTAAGTTATAAACTAATTTTGTATATTATTTTCACAGAGAAATGCAAACGCTTTATCAGGGGGAGAGGAAGAATGGGGAAATTATTATTAAAAATATGTTTATTTGCAATAGGGATTGTGTCTTTATTCACAGCAAAAACAATTTACGCTGAAGAGAGACAACAAAATAATTATCCGATCATATTAGTCAATGGATTTGCTGGGTGGGGTAGAGAGGAAATGTTAGGGGTTAAATATTGGGGTGGTGTTCATGATATACAGGAAGATTTGAAACGAAATGGTTATACGGTACATACCGCAGCTGTTGGACCTGTTTCTAGTAACTGGGACCGTGCATGTGAATTATATGCGCAAATTAACGGCGGTACAGTAGACTATGGTGCCGCACATGCTGAGAAACATGGACATAATCGTTTTGGAAGAACTTATAGTGGTTTCACGCCGAGTTGGAGTGAAACAAATAAAGTACATTTAGTTGGACATAGCATGGGTGGACAAACGATTAGAACATTAGTACAGCTATTAAAAGAAGGCAGTTTTGAAGAAAAAAATTATGTGAAAAATCATCCGAACACCAATATATCACCACTATTTGAGGGCGAGAAATCATATGTTCATAGTGTTACAACATTAGCAACCCCTCACAACGGTACAACACTTGCGGATGGTAGTCTTCTACTACCGTTTGTTAAAGATTTACTCATTACAGCTGCAAGTTTTGGAGGAAACGATAATTTATCACTATATGATTTTAAATTGGATCAATGGGGGTTAAAAAAGAATACTGGAGAGTCCTTTTTCCAATACAGTAATCGTATTCTAAATAGTTCACTTTGGAAAAATACAAAAGATATAAGTCAATGGGATTTAAGTACAGATGGTGCAAAGGATTTAAATAATTGGGTAAAGACGCAATCAGATGTTTATTATTTATCTTATAGTGGACATGCATCACAAGCGGCACCTATAACAGGTTTACATTTGCCTCATATAACGATGAATAAAGTGTTAATGGGGAATGCATTTTTCTTAGGTTCCTATGCAAGATATGAAGAAAATCGTCCATTAATTGATACTACTTGGTGGCAAAATGACGGTGTAGTAAATACAAATTCTATGATTGCACCGTCTTCTAATACTACTGTAAATAGTAATGAGTCTTTACAGATTGGAAAATGGAATCATATAGAAACGAAAGCAAATTGGGACCATCTTGATATGGTAGGACTTAGTGTTTCAGACACGTTAGGTTTTTCTAGTATTCAAGAGTTTTATAGAACAATTGCAGAAAAACTATTAAGATTACCGAAATAGGTAATAATAAAGCGCTCTCGATGGAATTCGGGGGCGCTTTATATTATATTGAAAGAGGGATTTGGTAGAAAAAACTGGGGGGATATTATGAAAATTCAAGTTGTATTATCAGGATATGGAACAGTTGGCAGAGAGTTTATAAAATTATTAAACGAAAAATATTCATATATATATGAAACATATGGGATTCGATTAGTTGTAAGTGGGGTATTAGGAAGGAATATTGCAATATATAATGGGGATGGATTGTCCCTTCACGATTTATTGAAATATGGTAGCGGTAGTGCCGCAATGGAAAAATATATAGAGTATCATCCGAAGGAACGTGCAACAAATGGGATAAATGGTACTGTATTAGTAGAATCAACTGTTACAAACCTTAAAGATGGAAATCCAGGAAAACAATATATAAAACAAGCGATTGAGAAACATATGGATATAGTTGCAATTTCAAAAGGCGCACTCGTTACAAACTGGAAAGAAATAAATGAAGCAGCAAGAATCGAAAATGTACGAATTCGATACAGTGGTGCAACTGCGGCCGCATTACCGACACTTGATATTGGTCAATTTAGTTTAGCTGGTTGCCATATTGAAAAAATAGAAGGAATATTAAACGGGACTACAAATTATATCCTTTCGAAAATGAATGAGGAAGATATTACGTTTGAAGAAGCACTGAAAGAAGCGCAAAGTAAAGGAATTGCTGAAACGAACCCAATATTAGATGTAAGTGGTTCTGATAGTGCGTGTAAATTGTTACTTTTGACAAACAGTCTAATGGGAACGGAAAATATGCTTACCGATATACATATAAAAGGAATCGAACATGTTACAAAACAACAAATTCGAAATGCTAAAGAACAGAATAAATATATTAAATTAATAGCTTCAGCATATAAGGATAAGGATGGTAAAGTGGCTCTTCATGTGGAACCGTACGAAATAGATAAAGATCATCCGCTAGCAAAAGTAAATGGGACGGAAAAAGGGATTACATTCTTTACAGATACGATGGGGCAAGTTACTACAATTGGTGGTGCTTCTAATCCACGCGGAGCCGCAGCAGCGGCTTTAAAAGATTTAATTAACTTATATCGTAAAGATTTATCACGTGTTAACGGGTAGTAAAATTCCTGATTGGTGAGGGCTAATAAAAAGTGAACGGGATGAATCCCCTATTGATTAAAGTTTCGTTTTATAAGACCGTACCGCCCTTTATAAAAAATACATATGTAGTGGACCTTTTGAGAATGAAATAAATATGCAAAAATAATTGCAGGGGGTAAGGAATTGTTTAAAGATTTTAAAGTTGTGAAAGATCGTCCCGTTTATATTCAATTGAAAGATTATTTGAAAAAGATGATTATGAAAGGGCATTTGCTCGGGGATCAAAAAATTCCTTCAACAAGGGAACTAAGCGAATTACTAAGTGTGAGCAGAAATACTGTGCTCGCTGCTTACGCAGATTTAGAGCAAGAAGGACTCATTTATGCAGTTAAAGGAAAAGGAAATTTTGTTGCGAAGGTTGATATTTCAAACACTTCGTCTGTTGAAATAGATTGGAAAAATAAACTTAATACAGTTACCTTATTAGCGGATGAATTAGATTTAATGAAACATGGTGTCCGTTGGGAAAAGGGAATGATTGTTTTTAATAGCATTGCTCCGGACGAAAAGCTATTTGATGTGGAAAATTTCAAAAGAGCTTTTCTTACTCGTATGTCCATTGAAGGGGATGTCGTATTAAACTACGGATACGCAAAAGGTTATAGACCTTTAATGAATTATCTACTTCATTATATGGAAATGAAAGGTGTAGATATTTCGAACAAAGATATTTTAATTACAAATGGATTTACAGAAGGATTAGATATCGTGCTATCCTCGTTATCGAAGAAATCAGGGCGAGTTATTTGTGAGAATCCAACTCACCATGCTGCACTGAAGCTGTTCCGCTTACATGGACTTGAAGTTCACGGAATTAATATGAATGAAGATGGCATCGATACGAAAGAAGTAGAAAAAAGTTTGCGTGAAAAAGAGTTTGATTTCGCGTATTTAATTCCTTCCTATCATAATCCAACCGGTATTGTTACGAGTTCGGAGAAAAGAACGGAACTGATGAGATTATTCTCAAAGTATAAGGTTCCTATTATAGAAGATGGATTTAATGAAGAGCTACGTTATTCAGGTTCACATTTAGCACCATTATTAACTTTTGCTGGCGCTGGTAATAATGTAATTTATATTAGTAGTTTTTCAAAGGTACTTTTCCCTGGTTTACGTGTAGGCTGGATTATTGCAGATAAAGAACTGATTCATCATTTAGAAAGTGTAAAAAGAGCAAGAACGATTCACACATCTACGTTAGATCAAGCCGTTCTATTTCAATATTTACATGAAGGATATTTTGAAAAATATTTAAAAAAGGCAAGATCTGTTTATAAGAAAAAATATGAGTTAGCTGTTGGGGCGTGTAACGAGTACATTCCGTTTCAAAGAATGACCGGTGATGGTGGACTTCATTTATTTATAGAGTTAGAAGAAAAAATTCATGCCCGCACACTTTTACAAAAGTGTTATGAGCAAGGGGTTACATTTTCTCCTGGAGATGTTTTTTATTCTGATGGAGGAGGAGCGACTACTTTTCGATTAGGATTTTCACGTCTGAAAGAAGAAGAAATAGTTCGTGGAATCAAAATAATCGGTGATACAATAAAAAATGAAATTTGGAGTTGAGGAAATGAGAATTGGCGTTATTATGGGTGGAGTATCCTCTGAAAAACAAGTATCAATTATGACTGGAAATGAAATGATTGCAAATTTAGATAAAAATAAATATGAAATCGTACCAATTACGTTAAATGAAAAAATGGATTTAATCGAAAAAGCGAAAGACATTGATTTTGCGCTGCTCGCATTACACGGAAAATACGGAGAAGATGGGACGGTTCAAGGCACGCTTGAAAGTTTAGGTATTCCTTATAGCGGGAGCAATATGTTATCTAGCGGTATGTGTATGGACAAAAATATTTCGAAAAAGATTTTACGCTATGAAGGTATAGAAACACCCGATTGGATTGAACTTACAAAAATGGCGGATCTAAATCTTGATGAATTAGATAAGTTAGGATTTCCGTTAGTGGTAAAACCAAACTCTGGTGGATCAAGTGTTGGGGTAAAGATTGTATATGATAAAGATGAATTAATTTCAATGCTGGAAACTGTGTTTGAATGGGATTCTGAAGTAGTAATAGAGAAGTATATAAAAGGTGATGAGATTACATGTTCAATTTTTGATGGAAAACAGTTACCCATCATTTCAATTCGACACGCGGCGGAGTTCTTTGATTACAATGCGAAATATGATGATGCTGGTACTATTGAAGAAGTTATTGAACTTCCAGTTGAATTGAAAGAACGTGTAAACAAAGCGTCACTGGCTTGTTATAAAGCATTGAAATGCAGCGTTTATGCAAGGGTGGATATGATGGTAAAGGACGGAATTCCATATGTAATGGAGGTTAATACATTACCAGGGATGACACAAGCAAGTTTACTACCAAAAAGTGCAGATGCAGCTGGTATTCATTATAGTAAACTATTAGATATGATTATTGAAACTTCATTAAGAGTAAGGGAAGAAGAAGGGTTTTAAGTAGCAGTATCATGAATACTTTTGACAGTAACATGAAGTGTGTTATGATGAATACAATACGAAAATTAAATATTTATCCACTAGGGGGGCCTATTATAGGCTGAGATCAAATGGGAATTTGAGACTCTTAGTACCTGATCTGGTTAATGCCAGCGTAGGGAAGTGGAAAAGACATTGCTATTTCATGTATAAATATTGTCAATTTCACTTTCTTTACGTCTGTAAAGAAAGTTTTTTTATTTTAAAGCGTTAATAGCTGTGGATAAATACTTATATTAAATTAATTATTGGAGGAATTTAAATGACTTTTTCACAATCTTTGCGTAAAGAAGTAGATTCAATTTGGGAAGCAAGTTTTCATCATCCTTTTGTAAAAAAACTTGGTGAAGGAACGTTAGATTTAGCTAGTTTTCGCTATTACGTGCTTCAAGATTCCTATTATTTAAGTCACTTTGCTAGAGTACAAACTTTAGGAGCTGCAAAAGCACTGGAATTAGAAACGACAGCTCGTATGGCACATCATGCTCAAAATACATATGAGGCGGAATTATCTTTACATGAAAATTTCGCGAAGAAACTAGGGATCACACAAGAAGAAAAAGATAATTTTATCCCCGCTCCAACTTCATACGCATATACTTCACATATGTATCGTGCTGCGTATGAAGGACATTTAGGCGATATCATTGCAGCAATTTTACCTTGCTATTGGTTGTATTATGAAATTGGTGAGCGTTTAAAAGAGTGTCAGCCAGAAGAGCCAATTTATAACGAATGGATTTCTGCTTATGGATCTGATTGGTTCCGTACGCTAGTTGAAGAGCAAATTACAAGATTAGATACTATCGCTGAAAACGTAACAGAGTCTGACCGTAAGCGAATGAAACAGCATTTCATTATTAGCAGTCAATATGAATATTCATTTTGGGAAATGGCTTATACTTTAGAAAAGTGGCCAGTGAATACAGAAGTAGAAGATGTAATGGGTTAATGGGTAGGGGTATTGCTATACACAGGTATGGATAATACCTGTGTATATGATTTCACAAAAGAAGTATCGCAAAAAGACGCATTAATCTAAGTGCGTCTTTTTTCAATTTATAAAAATGAGCCCATGGGAAAAATAACCTAAAAATAGGTGTATGAACAAGGTGCATCATCTAGTGATAGGTCATATTTTGTAGGGGTACGTATTGAACTTAGTTTATAGCGCTATTTCTACTTAGATGTAACGAACAGAAATATAGGAAAGCATTGAAAAGATTGAAGTTTATAAATGGAGGTTATGAAAATGAATCAGTTTCAACAAGAACTACAAACGTTAAGTCTTAATGATTACCGGTCTGGAGATATTGTGTATTGGGACCCGCAAAACCAATATCCATATTATTATATTGAAGATGCTGCTCGTCGCTGTGGCGGTTGTGGTCGTTGTGGCGGTTGTGGTGGAGGTCGTTGTGGAGGATTTCGTTGTGGTGGATTCCGTTGTATTGGTTGCTTCGGTTGTTTTAGTTGTGGCGGTTGTGGCGGCTGTGGTAGTTGTGGTAGTTGTTCTAATTGTTTTAGTGGTTTTAATGGTACTACTGATACAACTGGTACTATTGTAACATATGAATATTGATAAGAGAAAAAAGGAATCCATTAGTGAAGCATTATATAATTTTTATTAAAGAATTTAATAAAAACACATGTAGCATTCAAGTGAAAGAATGATATTTAGATTTTTAGTTGTAAATCAAGATAAGATATATAAAGCAATGACTAGACTTAAAACCTAATCATTGCTTTTTTATATTTTTACCATCAAATAAGGAATCTGTTGCTTATAGTTAGTGGGTAGCGAAAGAAATTATTACAACTATGTAAGGTTAATGTAATGTTAATCGATAGTAAATGAAGATACTTGAGTGTATTTTAAATAAGATTTAAAAGTACTGTTTATTGTTAAAATATTGGGGTAAGTAAAATTCTATTTAGGAAGTGTATTAAAATGATTGAAATAAAATCTATTATCCATTCGTACAAACTAAAGAGAAAAATAGCAAGTGATTTATACGGAAACAGAGATGAATTGACACTGTTATTAAATGAATTTAATAAAATGAAACACACAGTAACATGTGAAAAAAAGAAAAATAATATATTATCTCGTTTACAATTAATTTATCAAAATATGAAATTAGATAAACGGTATCCTCTTCCAATTACTTTTAATAGTAAATTATTGGATCGATTAGAAAAAGAATCTCTTCATTCTATTGAGGAAGGTATAGCATGTCTACAAGTAATGTTAGATATGAATTATGAGAAAATAAAACAATATGGATTAAGTACAAGTAGGTCATTTGTTCCATTATCGCAGTCTTCCATTTGTCTTGCTGATTGTATTTGCATAACTGGATTTGTATTTGGATTACTAGGTGCAATTACATTAGGGGGATTAGTTTTATCTGTATGTTCAATTACATAAAGGTTGTTATTTGCAAGAAGGGCACTGATTTAAGGTGTTCTTTTTTAGTTTTATTGTAAAAGTTAAATACATTACATCATTCTTATCGAAACAAAGGAGTTCAGTCCCTAACGGTGCGCGTCAAGGGGCTGAAATTTGAGAATCCTTCTTTAATAGATAAATATGATTATCAATCTCTCGCATTATAACACTAGGTTAATTAAATTTGAAACTTTTTATCTATCTTCAACGCTATTCTATTTCATTTGAATTAAAGTAGCAGCAGGTATACCAATTCCTTCTAAATGATGATTTTTAGATACAAGCCAATTGTTTTCATCCAATAGGATTGGATTTACATCGTCTGAAGGTGGATTGTTTTATAATTTAGATTTTTGTTATTCCCCACATACTGAATTCATAATGATATTCCGTTCTTTCGATACATACGCCGTATTCTAAATCATCACCAACTAATATAAAATCAGCATACCCAGTTAGAAATCTTGATATGGTTGATAATTCTTCTAAATTATCAAATACTTCAGCAATGTTTAGCTTAACTGCTTCAAATTTACCACCCTTAGAGAAAAAGAGTCTCCCTTGATTAACTGGAAATTGAATAGTTTTAGCTGTTTCTTTTAACAGCGCTATTGATAGTCTTCTGTTTTCTTCATAATCAGTGCTACCAAAATTTTTTATGTTTGAATTTTGTTCTAGCGTATTAAATAATTCTTTACAAAATAAATCATTAGATTCTGCATCCATAAATGAGTCCATAGAAATCGTAACAATATTAGTAAGTTCGTCTATCAGTTCTTTTCTACTAGCGTTTCTTTTTGCTTTCATTTTTAGAATTTCGATTCGGCTTTTATTCATATTACTCAAAATTTTTCACACCTTTAGTTTCTTAATGTTTTCCTTTTTTCCAGTGGTCTTCCTTTTTCATCATCTGCAGTATGGAAATGGGAACCCCTTACCATTTTATCTTCTCTATACTCAATTATATATACTTTTTCATTCTTAATATTAGAGTCCACCTATGTTCACTAGTTCCATCAAAGATTTGTGTAGATTTGTGGTATGAAGTGGAGTTTGGGATTCCAACGTTTCGTCTAGCTTTACGATAGCCATTACTAGTTAATAATTTTTCCTGTCTCTCAAGATGAGCTTTATAATTTTCAGTAGCTCTAGCTGTGCAGTGAAAAATAAAGCCATTCTATGGATGGATTTTCTAATGTATACTTACTAATTTGATGAATGTTTAAAAAAGTGTCAGCCAGAAGAGCCAATTTAAAATGATTGGCTTTCTATTGACGGATCTGATTGATTCCGTACATTAGTTGAAGAGCAAATTACATGGTTAGATATTATCGCTGAAAAAGTGACAGAGTCTGACCGAAAACGAATGAAACAGCATTTTATTATTAGTAGTCAATATGAATATTCATTTTGGGAGATGGTTTATGCCTTAGAAAAATGGCCAGTGGATACAGAAGTAAAAGATGTAATAGGTTAAAGAAAAGAGGTATTGCTATACTTATGTATGGTCAATACCTCTTTTTATACTCTTTTGTAAAATTATTGTAAATCATAAATACAATACGTAATATATATTGTATAATTCTAATGTAATAAATTCGTGATTTAAAAGGGGGCTATGTATGATAATTTCTTTTAACTTTTATAAGAGTCATTTCATTAATACGTTAATCGAATAAGTAGTATTTGTTGTTCTTTTAAATAAATAGATTATGTGATAATACTTTAGTTTTTTGTGATTAAGAAAAACGAAGAAAGGAAGTAATCATTTTATGGAAAAATTAAAGTTGTTAACATTTAAAAATATAGTAGAACCTCTTTTAAACGAAAGCGTATCATTTATATATTTTCCTATTGAATGGCTCGATATTGTAGAGATACATTATAAGACATTTTTATTAACGAGTAAGTTGAAACGATTGAATGAAAGATTATATGATATGTTTTCTGATATATTGTTTATTCAGCATAATCCATATGTATTAAATGAAAATACACCATGGATTGTATCCAAAGAACCTATTAGAAAAGAACAACTTGATTATATTTTCCAAAGTTGGTATGAGGTTATACATGATTGGAAACCTAATAAATTAATAGAATCGCCAAAATATGAATGGCATTACGATTTAATTTCTAATGTAACAGTACTACATGATAATGAAATATATTCTAAGTGGTTGCCCGCTTTAATTTCACATATTTTTTGTGAACAATCTGTACGATTAGAGAATATCAACGAAGAAGATATAGATTTTTCTCCTCTTAGATCACAAAATATTTGTGAGGCAATGTCAGAGCCTATTAAAGATGAAAAAACACAAGATTATTTCGCCTACGTATATCGGTTCGAATGTATAACGCGCGGTGGCGAGAATATTCCATTATTAAATGTTTCAATAGGAATTCGGAGGTTTTATCAAGAATATAATCATCCAGATATTCCTTTGCTATTAAGACGTAAACGGAGCATGATATTGGTTTCTACTCCAGAATTTGCATCGAATAATAAAAAATCACGGTTTGTAAAACTAAAAGTACAACAAGCTACAAACGGCATAAAATGGATTAAGATTTTTAGAAATTTAAAAGATGATTTTCATATAGGTGGAGAAGTTGAATTAGAGCACATTCTTCAATATCCGAAAGATTATATGTTAGGAGCAAATCTTAGGGTGTTGCTTCCATACAATGAGAGAATATATAAAGTTCAAGGTACTAAAATAAAACCTGGTATAAAAGTAAAGGAAAGAGAGTATTTATTTAAAGGGTTTCAGCAAAAATTCTCTTATTTCACATTACTACCAGAATGTAAAAAGCTAGCAACAAATAATGAAAATGAATTATTCCCTTTAATTGCTCCAAAAGGATTAGAGACTATAACGTTAGAAATATGGTCTGAAAAAATTTCAATGGAAGTAGAACAAGCGTTATTTGAAAGTGAAATTGTGTTAGCTCAAATTGGTGAGTCTTCATATGTATTAAATGCAGATTCTCCAGTATTATTAAAAATAGTAAGATATAATATCGAAAAAGTATTGCAAAACCCATATAAAATGCAATATTGCCAGAAATATAAAACAAATTTAGTAGAGGATGTTATGAAAGCGGTCTATGCTACTGCAGGTGAGCGTAATGATGCGACATTGGCGTTAATCGCAATGAAAAATTGTGATGGGCGCGAAAAAATTGATCCAAAGCAAATCGTTAGAGAAGGGTTCGCACGAACAAACCGTATTTCGGCATTTATTAATTTATTTATAGGTCAAAGTGTATCTCGTAAAACAATTATTAATTGTATTTTTAGTTTATTAGAACAAAAAGGATTTTTGAAACGTAGTTGGAATAAGATAAATTTACCTTGTACATATGTTAATTTATCAATTGAACGAATCTCAAAATTTGATTTCTTACCTATTATTTCACAAATAAAAGGTAAAGAAATTTCATATAAATTATATGGGAATACAGAATGGCAAACGATTGATCGTTTATTATTAAATATAAATAAACATAATAGTTTTTTACCACAGCCTTCAAAAAGAAATGATATGGGGGTTCAATTTAAACAATTTGTCTCTGAAACACTAACGGGAATTTTACAAAACGCAAAAGAGCAAAATGAACAAGTGTATTTCATTATAGATGCGCATTTAAGAAAATATTGGATAAAAGAGTTGCAAAATAAAAAAATTGATATAGATATTTTACCAGAGATTGTCCCTGATGTGCTAAAGGTACCAAACTTAAACATTATAAGAATAAATACATCTTTTGATGTACCAAAATACGGTGCGATAGAATGTGATGATGTACTGGATGGCACAAGTTTATACACAGATCAAAAAGGAATGTATTATAGCACTGGTGAATATTCGATTAATGGTAGTGAAACATTGCAACGATACATACTCGAAATTTTACCGCTAGGTGTAAAAGCGGTTGAAAGGAACTATATTGCCAAAATGGTACATTATATGTGCTGTAATTCAAGTATGCTTTTGGAAAAGAATATACACATGCCATATTCTATGCATATGGCGAAAATAATAAAGAGCTATATGACGGATATAGATGCAAGAGAGTTTAAAGAGTTTGATGATGAATTGGATGTAGATATTATAAAAATAGAAAAGAAAGATTCAATTATTCTACTTTAAATAATAATAGACAAATCCTGCTCATTATATCGATCAGGATTTGTCATTTTTTCATGTAAATAAGTATATCTTTTGTCATGTATCTTCTCTTTTACGTATTTACTTTATTTACATACAGGATTAAGATGTTTTTTAGAAATAAAAACTTCATCATTTGGAAAAGCAATATGAATTGATTCGAAAGAAATTTGAAAGGAATGAGGAATTGTGAAGAAATTAGATGTGTTATTGATGCTATTGAGCGGCCTCTTTCCAGTTGCAGGAATAATAAAGCAAATCCCACTTGAACAATCTTTATATATTGGAGGCCTATTATTTTTTACTAGTTTCGGTAGCTATTTTGCGAAAAAAATATATTCACGTATATGTAGTTGGATAGCGTATGCGCCATTTATAACACTACTGTTAGTCATTTGGCATCAAGATATTTCAACAAGTTCAATAATAGGGAATGCGAAAATCGCCGCTTGTATCGCTTTAATTCCATGTTTATTCCGTTTTCGTACATATGGACTTACTTTCGGTTTATTGTCATTATGGACCGCTTTACTTTGGGATATTAAAGAAGTACAGTCATTAGTCATACTTGAACGTATGTCGAGTTTAATGACAAGTCATTACTTATATCTTCTACTGTTAGTTGGAGGACTTATATTAGGTGGATTACTTGCGATGTTATTACACCGTAAAGAAAAGGATGTTAATAAAGAAAATATAAATCTATTTCAACAAAAAAAGAAGCGCAAAAAATTATCATTTAAGATTCCACTTCCAAGATTACCGAAATTTAAGATGAAATTATTTAAGTTTCGTGGAAAAGTATCAAAACGAAAAACACCAGAAAAAATACGTGAGCATAATTACGAAGAACCAGCTTCAGCTGCAACTTATGAAATGACAGAGCAAATACATCAATTTAAAGAAGGTACTGCTCAAGGACAAACAAGGATGGAACGTCGTAGAAATAGGAATAATGCATAATAAATTTCAGTAAACCCTTTAATGATTTATCATTGAATTGATAAATCATTAAAGGGTTTTTTATGTAATTACATATAGATTGCTAATGAGGAATTCATAGCATACTCTAAAGTTGAGGACTTAAATAAAATAATAGGAGGGTAAAATGCTGATTATTACATATATTTCTGTCTGTATATTATTCTTAGTTAGTTTTTTACATGTTTACTGGGCTTTCGGAGGTAAGTGGGCGACAAATAGTGTCATTCCAACAAAATCAGGAGAAAAGGCGTTTACACCAGGTGTAGGAATGACATTGTTCATTGCGTTGTTATTAAGTATGGCAGCAATGATTTTATTACAACAAGCAGATGTTGTTTATTTTGCAGTTCCTAATGTATTTGTTCAATGGGGTTCCTGGATTTGTATGATTGTTTTTTTTATAAGAGTAATTGGTGAATTTCATTATTTTGGTATCTTTAAGCGAAAAAAAGATACGCATTTTGCTAGAATGGACACTGTTTTATATATACCGCTTTGTGCATTTCTATCTTTATCATTCTTATTGGCAATTATAATGTAAGTATATAAAGAAATGGATATCAAATAAAAGGTTTCTGTGCAATCAAAAACCGTTTGTTTTGTGTGATTACATTTTATTACAAAAATATAACCAACAATATTTTAATACTTAATTACGAAGTAAAGAGAACGGTTAATAAAATAAATTGAAGTTATTTTTATTAATAATTGCGCTTTCTATAGAGATGTATATCAGTCGATGGGAAGATGTGGTATATGGCAGTTTAAAAACAAATTAAGCAATGGATGTCTTGACAGGAATATATCATAGTATGGGAGGGAAATAATTATGAAAGAAGAAAAAATACAAGGTAATATAAAGTGGATTGCGTACAATAATTTAAGATTTAGAATAGAGAAGGTTAATGATGAATCATCCGTAATTTGGGTTTCTGATAATTTTGTGAATTTATATTTTACCTTAGTAATGAATGACTTTTTAAGTAAATGTGAGGATGAGTTGAATATAAATATCGAAATTGATTTTACTTGGAATAATCATAGAGGTTTGATTATAAAGAATCATGATATAAATCTAATTTTAGGAGAAATAATTAATTTTATTAGCGAATGGGAGTTAGAAGGAAATCCAAATGCTGATAATTTTTCTACGGAAGAGTGGTATTTAGCATAAGCTTACAGGGTATGCTAGCTTTCCATCATTCTTAGGAATTTAAAAAATATGGAGGGTAATTTAAATTTAATGTATGTTTAGGGTATATTGAATGCGAATTGAACCTAAAGAGTTAGACAAATATTTTAAGCAACTAGTGAGGAATGAATTCTGTATTGTAAAGAATTCATTCCTTTTAAGTCTATTTTAATTTACTTGTAATTATAGTTGTTAATATTTGAAGAGGCAATCACCCTAAGTCATAAAGAGACGAAAGCCTATAATCAAAGTAAGATTTCAAAGCTTGAGGAAGAAATTGGTTGAGTTAAAGGGGCTAAGGATGGTACTCAGGGTACGGAAAAATATAAAACTGATACAATGAAACACATTTATCATGAGGAAATTAATAAACGTGGGAAAGCAGTTGGGTATCATCATGAGAATGTGATGGGTGGAAAGATTATTCCAGGGACTGAGAGTGTACCTGATAAAAATGGGGTTTATAGGGCCAAAATTGAAATTGATGGGGTATTAAAAGGTCCAAAATCCACATTCTTTCCAAGGGAGTGGACACCTCAACAAGTAATAGATGCAGTGAATGAGGCTTTTCATAACAAAGTAAATAAAAAAACAATAGATTTCTTGGAAAAACAAGTGATGGAATGACAATAGAGATGATTTTGAGGAATGATAAGGTAATCTCAGCTTATCCAGTATATTGAGTTGGAGGAAGTGTTCTTAATGATTAAGTATAATTATGAATTTAAATATATAGAAGAATTCAATGTGGTTGTTATGGATTTTGATGAAGAAAAATCGTTGAAATTTGCCAATATGATAAATGATCCTTTAGGCTCTGATATACCTTGGAGGTTAAGAGATTTTAAAAATGATATTAACAATTTTATTGATTTGTTGAGGGGAAACATATCCGAATATAGACATGGAGGAAATGCTTCTAGCATAATATCCTTTAGAGATTTTACCATAATTGAGGATCCATTTTATGATGAAGAAGATGAATTTGAGCCGATATGTAAATTAGAAACAGTTGAATTTGTTAAAATCATATTAGTGTGGGCTTATGAAACACATAAGTATAAGAGCGAAAGAGGAGAAATTGCTCAAGAAGATGCAAAAATGGCTATGAATTGGATTGAACAAAAGATGGAAGAAATTAATAGTATAGAGGATAGTAATCAAATATAAGAAACACAGATTAGTAATAAGTGAAGCATTTAAAATTAATTATAAAAGTGAAAATTATGGGTAGATAAAAGAAGCATCTGTGACTTATGGAATGAAATAGAGGGTTCTGGTGTGAAAATCTATAAAATTTGGACATACTGATACTATTACTCTAAAAAGGATGGAATTGGTATGGAAAAGCAATGTTTATTCAAGTGGAAACAATATCAACTAGATATTATTCTATTAACCGTGAGATGGTAACTACGGTATAACCCTCATTTCCATGGTTGGTGGAAATGAGGGGGGGACGAGGCTTATCCATTTCGTATACAACGATTACGTGTTGAGTTCATCAATATGGTCCTTCATCATATTAAAAAAGAGCCACATATGAAGTGACCCCGGTATTGCACCGGGCTCATTTTTAATTTTGCCTTTATCTGTTTCTTATTATAATAATCTATATATTTTTCTAATTCTATTTTAAAATACTCTACACTTTCAAACTCTTTTAAGTAGAGGAATTCTGACTTCATGATCCCGAAGAAATTCTCCATGACTGCGTTGTCATAACAGTTTCCTTTTCGGGACATACTCTGCACAATACCTCTTGATTCAAATGTCCGGACATATTGTTTCAATTGATTTCTATAGGTAATAATCTCACCATTATACAAGTCTAATACAGGTGATAAATAAAGTTTCTCTCCAAATAATTTAAACTCTGTGATGTCTGTTATCCATTTTTGATTTGGTGCATCTGCATGAAAACTGCGCGCTAAAATATTCGGTGCAGTTTAACTTAATGTGTTCTTTTTTAGTTACTTAGGAGACCTTTTGAGATAAGAAGAACGATACGTTGGTCATGACTATTGTGTTGTGTAACCCAAAAAGGAAAGTACCAAAAAATGCTTATTTTGTATGAGTATAAATATCGGCTATTTAGGAGTCCTAATAGAATGTTTAGAATTAGACGAAAATGACGTGTGAAATGTAAATAAAAAAGGACAAGTAGTCGAATTTACTGTCCTTTAAAGGAGAAAAGTCTTTTGATTAAGAACTACGAATAAACAGAAAAACTGCTTGTACTTAGTTTTACCTTAAATATACATATCTATACAAAAAAGGGATAAGTAAAAAATACTTATCCCAGGAAGGGAAATCCAAAACACCAAAATGGTTTGCATTGGTATGCAGGTTCAAAAGTAGTATATGTAAAATGAAAAATCTCATACAAAAAAGACAAGACAGAGTGTTGTTTTCTAGAGAATCTTTAAAAAAAGAATAAGAGGTGTATATTGGCTGTTTTTCTCAAAATCATTTTAAACGTATTGAGGAAAGTGATAAACCATACCTTAATAAAAAAGGATGTAAGCGCATTCTTATCGAATTATAGATAATTAAGAGAGGCGGTGACACTATGAAGTATGTAAAAGTCAGTATGAATGGTGGAAGTGAGCACAAATTCTCAATGACTTTAGAACGATTTGAAGAACTTATTACTACAGAGAAAGGGTTATTAGAGAATAAATTAGTTTGTATTGAAAATGTAATGATTAATCCCACTAATATATCTTCTGTAGTTGAAAAAATTGGTGTACCGGCTAAGTTTATGGAAGCTTAAAAGTGTGTACATAAAAAACATCCATGGGGATGTTTTTTTATTTATAATTGTACAATGAAAATTTGAGTAGGATTTTTAGTGATACTTCATATGTGCACAATAAAATAAGTACAAGCATATATTAAATAGTAGGACAAGATCTTCGTGTCCGAATCAATACTCAGAAAAAACCTCTAATCACAATAGGGCATCCAATAGCAGGGTGCTCTTATTTTTTATGAAAAATGTAGCTCTACAACGGTTTCGTTTCAATTATAGTTTTCTTTAACCTTTGATTTTAAATTTATCTTTTACGTTAATAAATATTAAGAATAAAATGACAGCAATAATTAAATTAGACAAATAGAAATTTTGGTGAAACAGTAGTTCAAAGGTAACATCAAGTGTATATAATAAAGCCGCAGCAGGTAATATACAAATAAATATAAACCTCCAATTTTTTAAATGATGTTTATAATTAGTAAGTACTTTCTCCATTAATATTGCTCCTGTATTTTTTATTTTCTATATAATTATACATTTAAATAAAAAGATTTACAAAGTATTTTAAATTTATTTAGCAACTATTGTGATTTCGTGTGATTGATAACGGGGAAGCAAAAAATATTTTAGGTCTATAGCTTGAGGAAGAGATAGAGAAAGATTTTATTAAAAACTTAGATAGCTGCATTAATCTGTGTAAGAAATGATTTGACTAAAAAAACTTTTAAAGAGTGATACTAAAATGATACACTATAATCTACGTTATTTTTGAAATGAATAGAGGGATTTGTGTGATAGATAAAATCAAAAATGTGGTAGAGGATATGTACGAAGATGAAGCAAAACATTTACTTCAAAGTATTCTGATTCAATTAAATTTATTAGAAGAAGGTTATAGTGAAGATTCAATTAAAAATTTGATAGATATTCCTAGGCAACTAACGATTAATACATCTTATAAAAGAAATGTAAAAGAAAGTACGCACATACATATAGCTTTTGATGATTCAACTGCTGGGTGTTTAAAATATATGCTAAGTCAAGAAGAACGATTGGAAGAGAGAGTTGTCGCTTTTTCTGAATTCTTTTCAATCGGACCGATAAATAAGTTACATACGAATGAGGGGCAACTAGCAAGACAGAAATGGTTAGTAAACAACTTAACTGCATATGATAGTTATTTTGAAGAGGAGTATTTACCAAGGTTTATAGAAACTTTGGAAGAACTACACACTATTCCTATTGAAACACCTATTACAATTTGGAAAGCTAATAACGCACATGAACATGTAGGCCTATGTTTTGTAATGGCGCAATTAAAAGATAAGAAAAATATTCGCATTATTAATACATCTGAAGCAAGTAAAGAAATATTAAAACAAGAATATGATATTCGTGGAACAGGGGAATTATCACCTGAAAGTTTAGCTCTATTCCAAAAAAGTTTTGCAGAATTTCCGTATGTAACGGAAGAAAAGCGGATGAAGCTTGAACATGAGTGGGATAGATTATCGAATAGCATAGAATGTTTAAGAGTATGGAAAGAAAATGAAGTGCATTCTGTACAAGAAGATTATTTTGATCAATTTATTATTGAATGTGCGAAAAGTGTAGGTGCTGATCGAGAATTCTTAAAATCTCCTAGAGTGATTGGTGAAGCACTTGGTCTTGTAGAGCAGTTAGTTGGCGATACATTTTTAGAATATCGCTTAAAGGAATTAATTAAACAAGAAGTTTTTGAATTTGTAGGTTCACTAGACGAAATGCGCTTTTATAGTGTGAAGTTGAAATAGCAATTAAACAAAAAATCCCTTCTAATTCTCTTAAAGAGTTAGAAGGGATTTTTTGGTGAAATAAAACAGAAGTTTTTCCTTTATGGAAGTTTCATATAAAAACAAAGTTCATATAATATATAGAGTTTACTAATAAATAGGAGGAATAGTTCATTGAACAATCAGTTCTGTTCATGTCAATCAGACGATGCTCCAAAGTTACTACCTCCATCTAACCCTCCCAGTATACCTTCTACATTTGCTACGCCTATACCAACAGCCCAAATGAGATCACGGATGTGTAATTGTCTAGGAAGATGGGGATATTTAAGGGTATATATACCTGGTACCTTTGGAAGAGATTTATGGTTTTTTCCAATAGAAGTTCGAAGATTTGATGTATCAGGATATACTTGGCAAGATGGTCATCGTTTTAAAGTAACTTATCAATATAAACAAATTAGTAATTACATGTGCTTTGCTTAGTGCAAATAGGAGAGATTTATTATGGATCTCTTCTATTTGTAATTCGCAAAATTTTTTATGAATTTAGGCTATACATAAGCTTCCTATAGGGGGCATATCACATATGAATGTTAAAGGTACTGAATGAAAAGAAGGTGATTTGTTAATATGTATAACCAACAAAATTATCCATATGATCAAGGAATGTATTATAATCCACAAAACTACGGGTATGAATCTACAAATGAAGTGAGAGATATGGAACAAGAAGATTATAGACCAGATGATGCGGAAGATGCTCCAACGTCACCACCACCGTCGCAAGCGCCGTCGTTACCGTCTACATTTGCTTCTCCAGCACAAGCAGGGAATATGAAATCATGGATGTGTAACTGTCTAGGAAGATGGGGATATTTACGTTTACATCGTCCTGGTCCTTTCGGAAGGGACTTATGGTTCTTCCCGACTGAAGTGAGGAGAAATGGGGTTTCAGGTTACACTTGGCAAGGTGGTCGCCGTCGTAAAGTAAGTTATCGCTATCAGCAAATTAGTAATTTTATGTGCTTTGCGTAAATAAGAGTGAGAGAGTAGAAGGATTTTACTCTCTCACTTTTTATTTTTCAATATACGAAGTGAGATTTTGAATGAAAATTTACAATTTTCGCGTTTTTATTAGAGTATAATGCATATGTTGGTTGGTTTTCAAAAACAAATGAGAGTGAGGGAATACGATGTCAATGAAAAACAAAGTTGGGCTAAGAATAGAGGATGGAATTAATTTAGCATCAGCTCAGTTTAAAGAAGATGCATATGAAATTTATAAAGAATCTCGAAAAATGCAACCGATCTTATTTGTAAATAAAACTGAATTAGGTGCAGAGTGGCTTATTACAAGATATGAAGATGCTTTGCCACTATTAAAAGATAATCGCTTAAAAAAAGATCCGGCCAATGTATTTTCTCAAGATACATTGAATGTCTTTCTTACTGTTGATAATAGTGATTATTTAACGACGCACATGCTAAATTCAGATCCACCTAACCACAATCGTTTACGATCACTCGTACAAAAAGCTTTTACACCGAAGATAATCACGCAATTGGAAGGAAGAATACAGGATATTGCAGATGATTTGTTAAATGAAGTCGAGCGAAAAAGTTCATTAAATCTTGTTGATGATTACTCGTTTCCTTTACCGATTATTGTAATAAGTGAAATGCTCGGCATTCCAAAAGAAGATCAAGCGAAATTTAGAATTTGGTCTCATGCTGTCATTGCTTACCCAGAAACACCAGAAGAAATAAGAGAAACTGAAAAGCAACTATCTGAGTTTATTACATATCTTCAATATTTAGTTGATAATAAACGAAAAGAGCCAAAAGAAGACTTGGTGAGTGCATTAATACTTGCGGAAAATGAAGGGCATAAACTTAGCGCCCGAGAACTATATTCAATGATTATGTTACTAATTGTGGCGGGACATGAGACAACGGTAAATTTAATAACAAATACGGTATTAGCACTTCTCGAAAATCCGGATCAATTACAGTTATTAAAAGAAGATCCAAAATTAATTGATGCAGCTATTGAAGAAGGATTACGATATTATTCTCCAGTTGAAGTTACAACTTCAAGATGGGCAGATGAACCTTTTCAAATTCACGACCGAACAATTGAAAGAGGAGATATGGTTGTCATTGCATTAGCTTCTGCAAACCGTGATGAAACGGTATTTGAAAATCCGGAAGTATTCGATATTACTCGGGAGAATAATCGTCATATTGCCTTTGGCCATGGTAGCCATTTCTGCTTAGGTGCTCCACTTGCTAAGTTAGAAGCAAAGATTGCCATTACTACTTTATTTAATCGAATGCCTGAACTACAAATAAAAGGGAACCGTGAAGACATTAAATGGGAAGGTAATTATTTAATGCGTTCTTTAGAGGAATTACCATTAACATTCTAGAATATTTATTGTAGACATGCATACATAGAAAATGATTTACATAGAGTATGTATGTGTTATTTAAATTCGAAACGGAAGGGTGAAAACATCCCAATGATCAACTAATTCTATTTGTAAGAGATCTTCGTTAAAAAACGAAATATTCTTCTGAATAGGATTAGTCTGTGCATTTATAGAAAAGGGATGTATTTCGCTCTGCGAATATATAGTCTTTTTATATGATTTGTGCTGCCTCCTGTTCAGAACATGAAATAGGGGGCTTTTTTATGTCGACAAATGTAGTAACGAAACAAAACAATGGGGTATCACAAGTATTAAAAAATCGGTTTGTGCAAGGAATTCTTGCATCAGCACTATTTTTACAAATTGGAATATGGGTTCGGAACTTTGCGGTATTACTATATGTAATGGAAATGACGAAAGGTGATGCTTTTGCTATTTCAATGATTTCGGTTGCTGAGTTTGCTCCAATTTTCATCTTTTCCTTTATAGGTGGAACCTTTGCTGATAGGTGGAAGCCAAAGAAGACAATGATATGGTGTGAAACGTTAAGTTCCATTTCAGTATTCGCTGTATTAATTACACTTATGTTTGGAACATGGAAAATCGTGTTTTTTGTCACGCTTATTTCTGCAATCCTTTCGCAGTTTTCTCAACCATCAGGTATGAAATTGTTTAAACAGCATTTATCAACGGAACAAATCCAATTAGCGATGTCTATATATCAAACAATATTTGCGATTTTTATGGTGTTAGGACCGATTCTTGGAACATTTATCTTTCATAGTTTTGGAATTTATATTTCAATCATCATAACAGGTATCGCTTTTTTACTGGCAGCAGCTGTGTTGTTATTTCTTCCGAAAGATCTTGAGAATAAAAATGAGAAAAAAGAAATCACGTTGTTACAGGAAATGCTAGACGGTATTAAATACGTAAAAAAGAAAAAAGCATTAACTTTGCTAGGGCTTTGTTTTATGGCAGCAGGACTAGGTATCGGTTTAATTCAGCCATTAGGTATATTTATTGTGACTGAGCAGTTAGGGTTATCAAAAGAGAGTTTGCAATGGTTACTAACAGTAAATGGCGCGGGTATGATTGTGGGCGGTGCTTTAGCGATGGTATTTGCGAAAAATGTTGCTCCGCAAAAGATGTTAATTGTAGGGATGCTCGGTCAGGCGATCGGCATTGGTATTATTGGTTATTCGACGAGCTTATGGGTGACACTTACAGCACAACTTTTTAGTGGGTTAGCTCTTCCGTGTATCCAAATAGGTATTAATACGCTCATTATTCAAAACAGCGATACTGATTTTATCGGTCGTGTAAATGGCATTTTAAGTCCACTATTCACCGGTTCAATGGTAGTAACAATGAGTATTGCTGGTTCATTAAAAGAGGTGTTCTCATTAAGTACGATGTATGAGGGCACAGCTTTACTATTTATAATTGGATTATTATTTATTTTACCTATATACAATTTAAAGCCAGTAATAGCGTTAGAAAGTGAAATAAATGGTAAAGGAAGTGCTGTGCAACATGAATCCTAATCCAAATGTAAAATACCCAATTGAAGGAAATCAAAACGTTCATTTTATAAAAAATACAATAACGAAAGCTAATATACTCGTTGGTGACTATTCTTATTATGATGCGAAAGATGGAGAAACATTTGAAGATCGAGTATTACATCATTATGAATTTCTTGGAGATCATCTTACTATTGGAAAGTTTTGTTGTATTGCAAATGGAGTTACCTTTATTATGAACGGAGCGAATCATCGGATGGATGGATTTTCGGCATATCCATTTAATATATTTGGGAATGGGTGGGAGAAGTATACACCTAATTTGTCTGATTTACCTTACAAAGGGGATACAGTTATAGGAAATGACGTATGGGTTGGTATGGATACAACGATTATGCCTGGAATAAAAATAGGGGATGGTGCAATCATTGCAGCTAAATCTGTTGTGACTAGAGACGTCGCACCATATACAATTGTTGGCGGAAACCCTGCAAATAAAATAAAGGAACGATTTACAAATACAATAGTAGAAGAGTTATTGCAAATTCAATGGTGGCATTTTGACATTGAAAAAATAACAGAAAATATAGATGCTATTGTACAAGGAAATATTGAACCATTAAGAAAGCTAAAAAGGTAATAAAAAATGCATGACAAAGAGTATCATACCTCCGAATTTTGTTAATGATAATAGAACAAGGAGGTGTGATACTATGGCACAAGACGTTTTATGTGAAGTAAACAACTGTAAATTTTGGGCTAACGGCAATAAATGTAGTGCAGATGCAATTTATGTAGTAAGTCATAAAGGGAAACATGCATCAACTACGGAAGAAACAGATTGCAAAACTTTCGATCCAGAAGTATAAATTTTTGAAGGGTAGCCAAATCGTGGTTGCCCTTTTATTAATTATATTATTGATAATAAATCTCATTTTCATTCATTGTTTTTAACTTTTCTTGTTAATTTTTATATTTTCTTCATAAGTGATGTAATCCAGAGCAATTCATGTTCAATACGTGATTTACTAAATTCAATGACTTCTGTAATAAAAGATGAGCTAACACGTAAAGATTGAATAGCAGTAAGCTGTTTATGTAGTACGTCTTGGCGTATTGTTAAAATTTCTTTTCTACCTTCGTAATCAAGTTTTTCAAATAGAGCGATACGTACAAGGAACTCAGCGTTATTTGTCGCAATTTTTTCAGGAAACGCTCTTAACATTTCTGAAAAAATTTCTTCACCTGTTTCAGTTATGTCGTACATATTTCGGTTTGGCTTTCCGACTTGTGTATGTACTTTTTTCGTTATAGCCCCCATATTCTCAAAACGTCGAAGAGAAGGATAAAGCATATTATGATTTAATTCAAAATTCTCTCCTAACTGATTTTGGATATTTTTCTTTATTTCATAACCGTGCTTTGGCCCTGACGTTAATTCTGCGAGTAATAAAATATCAACATACATAAAAAATCCCCCTTATATATTTCTCAAGTTCTCCAATAAAAAATCTCCTTTATTATATGTTAAAATAACATATGTTAGATTATACAACTTTGAACTACCGACCTATCACTTTTATTGTAAAAGAAAAGGGAGGAAAGAACTATGGCTTCGCCGGAAAATGTGATTTTAGTTCATGAAATTTCAAAGCTGAAAACAAAAGAAGAATTGTGGAATCCGTATGAGTGGTATCAATTTATGAGGGATAATCGCCCAGTACATTACGATGAAGAGCAAGATGTATGGAATGTTTTTTTATACGATGATGTAAATCGAGTTTTATCGGATTATCGCTTATTTTCAAGTAGAAGGGAGCGAAGACAATTCGCAATCCCTCCTTTAGAAACTAGGATAAATATAAACTCTACTGATCCACCAGAACATCGCAATGTACGTTCTATCGTTTCTAAAGCATTTACTCCAAGAGGTTTAGAACAATGGAAACCCCGAATACAGGCAATCGCAAATGAACTTATAGAACATATCGAAAAATATAGTGAGGTTAATATTGTTGAAGAGTTTGCTGCACCTTTACCTGTTACCGTCATATCTGATTTATTAGGAGTGCCAACAACGGACCGTAAAAAAATTAAAGCATGGTCTGATATTTTATTTATGCCGTATAGTAAAGAAAAGTTTAATGATCTGGATGCGGAAAAGGGTATAGCACTAAATGAATTTAAAGCATATCTTCTACCGATTGTTCAGGGAAAGAGATACCATTTAACCGATGATATTATTTCGGATTTAATACGCGCTGAATATGAAGGCGAGAGACTAACAGATGAAGAAATTGTTACTTTTTCTTTAGGTTTATTAGCGGCAGGCAATGAAACAACTACTAATTTAATTATTAATAGCTTTTATTGCTTTTTAGTGGATTCACCTGGAACATATAAAGAATTAAGAGAAGAACCTAAATTAATTTCAAAGGCAATTGAGGAAGTATTGCGCTATCGCTTTCCCGTTACATTAGCTAGGAGGATTACAGAGGATACAAATATATTTGGGCCTTTTATGAAAAAGGATCAAATGATTGTTGCGTGGGTAAGTGCAGCAAATTTAGATGAGAAAAAGTTTTCGCAAGCCTCTAAATTTAATATACATCGAATAGGAAATGAAAAGCATTTAACATTTGGTAAAGGTGCTCACTTTTGCTTAGGAGCACCACTTGCACGTTTAGAAGCTGAGATTGCATTAAGAACTTTCATAAATGCTTTTGAAAAAATAGAGTTATCTCCATTGTTCAATTTAGAAAAATGTCTATTGGAAAATGAACAAACGTTAAATTACTTACCTATTCTTTTGAATAATAGGTAAATCGATCAGCAAGGTACAAATTTACTGTACCTTGTTTTTTTATCCCGCGTTAACGGACAGTAAAACTCCCACCTCAAAATTCAGTTGGAGCAAAGAAGTTAGGTGGGAGATCAACTGTCCGTAAACGTCCGATTGGTTCAACTAATAATCAGTGGGAGATGAACAAAACCCCCACTGATTAAAGTTTCACTTTATTTCTCAATTGTAAAATTTTAGTTAGTTATTTAGTATGGAGGTGTGTGAAAAAGAATGGAGGAGAACGCTTATGTTAACGTGTAATGGAAGTAAAACGTTTCAAACATTTATTAAAGCTGTAACGGATTTAATCGATAGTAATTTATTAGAAGATCAAATTGTTTGTGCGATTGAAAAATTACTAGAAGAACTTTTAGAAAAGAAAACATGGCTTCCGTTAGAAAAACAGAAGGCGAATTCGGCTCAATACGCACGACATTTGTTATATGAAGACCCTTTTAATCGTTTTGAAGTATTAGCTCTTGTATGGAAAGATGGACAATCTACACCTTTACATGATCATGATGGTACATGGGGAGTAGAAGGCGTTTTTACAGGGAGGATAATGGTGCAAAACTTTATACAAACGAAGCAGTTTGAAAATTCACTTGTTTATTTAACACATACAGGAAATCTTTATTTGGGAGAAGGAGAAACAGATAAAGTCATTCCACCAGCTGATTGTCATATTCTTGAAATAGCTAAAAATGAAAGCGTTGTCACTATTCATATTTACGGAAAATGTTTAGAAAAGTTTAAAATATATGTCCCAACTGAAGACAAGAATGTGTACATGTGTGAGACGAAATATATTAGTTATAGTTCATAGTATAAAATCAAAAACTTTTCTTTAAAAAGAAAAGTTTTTGATTTTATTATTAATTATTTCTTGACCTGAAACGCTTTTCATAAATTATAAATAAGGAGTACTTCACGAGATCAGTATGAAAACGATACCTTTTGTTTATAATGAACTCGTGTATTTATAGAAAGTGGTGAAGAAATAATGAAATTAATCGCAATTGATTTAGATGGAACTCTTCTTTCAGGGAATAAAATGATTAGTAAAGAGAATGCAGAAGCAATTCGAAAATGTCAGGAAGCGGGTCATGTTGTAGCAATTTGTACAGGACGTTCTATCGTCGACATTGAAAGATTGTTGTTAGAAGTTAATTTAGAGTGTCCAATTATTGCGGAAAATGGTGCGCTTATATATAAAGATAAAAAAATGATGAAGAAATATCCAATTCAAAATATGCAAGCACTTGAGATTGTAGAATATCTTGAAGAGAATGGCTTATATTATCAGCTCTATACTGATAAAGGTGTGTATGTACCGGATTATGGAGTAGAGAGTGTACGTAATGAAATCGAGTATGTGAAGAATTCAAAAGAAAATTTTGACTTGAAAGAATTAGAAACGATTGCAGCTTTATACCTTGAGCATACAGCATTTCATAGTGCAGAAAGTTGTAAATCAATTGTAGAAACTGATATACATGTGCATAAGCTTTTACCATTTTCTTATGACATAGAAAAATTAAAAAAGTTAAAAGCAGCGTTTCTGCATAATACTGATTTAGCAATTACATCTTCATATTGGCATAACTTAGAAATTAATCATCGAGATGCTCAAAAAGGAAATGGCTTATATACTTTAGCAGAACATCTGAATATTCCGGTTGAAAATACTGTAGCGATAGGTGATGGGCTAAACGATGTATCCATGATGGAAAAAGCAAACATATCAATTGCAATGGGGAACGCAGTCGAAGAAATAAAAGCAATGTGTAAATACGAAACTTTATCAAATGAAGAACACGGTGTTGCACATGCTTTATATAAATATGTAATGTAATATAAAAAGAAAAAAAGAATCCAAATGGATTCTTTTTTTCTTTTTATTAGGGGTAAGGTATTCTATGAGATTCATAGAAGCCTTATTACTTTTTATTATATAGAATATATTGGAATAAATGTTTATATTTTTCATATTAATTGTGAAAATTTTATGAACTTTATATTTTTTGTGTTTTTATACTACTACAAGCGATATGAATAATGCTATTGTCATAGTTAAATCTATGCATGAGGGCGCGTTTTCGGTTGCTTGTCAAATTAAAATTGGTGTTTGATGGAATACATAGTGATTAAAGTTTCATTTTATACGTAAATTCTTCTCTTTTTAATTGAAAAATAAAATTTGTTCGAATAATTATTCTGCAGCTATATACCTAAAGGCACATTCTTCGTATAATGGAGAAGTATAAATTTTGAATTTGTATTAATTTTACATATTGGGGTGAAAAAGGAATGAATGCGCGGCTAATGGAACTTATTGATGTGAGTACAATAGAAACCATGGCAGAACAGTTTTATAAATTAACCAACATATCACATCAACTTCTTGATGCTGAAAAAGAATGTATATTTTCTTTTGGAATAAATGAGATGAAAATATGTAAACTTCCCAAAATTGAAATCCCCATTTTTTTATACAATCAACATTTAGGATCTTTTGTAGTATGGTCAAACAAAAGTGACATTTTCAATTGTCAAAAATACTTTGAAATGCTTTCAAATCTAATTATAGATGGGGCAACGAAGGTATTTCAAAGTGAAAATACAACGTTGCTTTCTCGAAAAGAGGAGGAACTGCACACGATTTTACAAAACATGCCTGTTATGGTTGATGCGCTTGATTATAATGGAGATTTTGTTTTGTGGAATCGGGAGTGTGAAATTGTAACAGGTTATACAGCTGAAGAAATAATAGAGAATCCAAATGCCCTACAATTATTGTACCCAGATCATAATTATCGTCACCAAATACAAACGAAATTTTTAACTTGTGGAAAAAATTTCAGAGATTGGGAAATGCACTTAACATGTAAAAATGGTGAAATAAAAACAATCATGTGGTCCAATATATCAGAACAGTTTCCTGTAACAGGATATAGCTACTGGGCTGTCGGAGTAGATATTACACATTTAAAAGCGATAGAAGACCAGTTAAAACAACAAACGTCTGAATTGGAATTAATTTTTAAGGCTTTACCAGATTTATGTTTCTTAACAGAAGATGATGGCACAATTATAGATTATAAAGCAGGATCCCCTTCGAAATTTTACGTACCGGCACAAGCTTTTATGGGAAAAAAGTTTTTCGAAGTATTACCATCTCCAGTAGCACAGCAATTTCAGGAAGCAATTCATCAAGTGAAGGAAAAAGGGACGAATGTAATTGTTGAATATCCACTTACAATTAATGGGAGTGTCGATTTCTTTGAAGCTAGATGCTTACCATTATTACATGATAAAATTATGATCATTGTACGCGATATTACAGAACGGAAAAAGACAGAGGAATTGCTAAATAAATCAGATACACTTGCAGCAATTGGTCAATTAGCAGCTGGTGTGGCTCATGAAGTGAGGAACCCATTAACTGTCATTAAAGGGTTTATACAGTTATTTCAAATTAATAAAGAAGATCAAGAAAAATATTTTGATTTAATGCTTTCTGAAATTGAAAGAATAGAAGCGATTCTTCAAGAGTTTTTATCAATTGCTAAAACAGATGAGATAAATACAGAACAAAAAAATATTTATCAAATTTATAATAATGTCGTATCGTTAATGAATACAAAAGCAATTATGACGAATATTCAAGTGGAACTATATGCAGACAACAAAGACATAAGCATTGAATGCTCAGAAAATCAATTGAAACAAGTGTTTATTAATATTTTGCAAAATTCAATCGAAGCTATGCCAGATGGCGGGAAAATTACAATTCATATTAAAGAGATAAACGATGAAGGTGTCATTATTCATGTAATTGATGAAGGAATAGGGATACCTGAAGATAGAATTAAGAGATTAGGTGAGCCTTTTTATAGTACGAAAGAAAAAGGTACCGGTATCGGATTAATGTTAAGTTATAAAATCATTGAAAGTCATCAAGGGAATATAAGTATTATGAGTGAAGTTGGAGTCGGGACAACAGTAACGATTTACTTGCCGAAAGCTCAGAGTGAAAAATCTCTATCAAATTATGATGATAGATTCGAATCAATACGCAATTATTAACTCTTAAATTACTAAATCCCCAATAACCAAAAGTTAAGCTTTCGGTTATTGGGGATTTTTATATTTAATTTAGTAAACTTTACCTTTTCTTAACCTTTGTTTTAATTTCTATTAAGTTTTTATCAGTATATTAATATTTGTGCAAAGTACTGTATAGAAAATGTGCATTACTTTTAATATATAGATTCAATTATTATTAGGAATTCTGTAAGAAGGAGATTATGACAAGGTGAAAAAGCATGAGAAAAAAAGTGGTAGAGCAATACCGACGCGGTTAAATATTTTATTTCTTTGTGTATTTTTATTATTTTCTGCAATGATTATACAGTTAGGTAAAGTGCAAATTTTCGATGGAGAGACTTATAAAAATGAAGTAGAAAAGAGAGAAAATGCAACTGTGAGCCTATCTGTCCCACGTGGAAAAATATTTGATCGAGAAGGGAATCCAGTTGTTGATAATACATCTTTACGCACGATCACGTACACAAAGATGAAAGGCGTAAAATCAGAAGATATATTAAAAACCGCAAGACAACTTGCAGACATAATTGAAATGCCGCAAGAAGATATAGCTAAGTTAACTGAGACAGATAAGAAAGATTTTTGGATGCTATTAAATCCAAAGCTGGCTGAAAATCTAGTATCGAAAAAAGAAATAAATACATTTAGAGAAAAGGATATTAGCGGCAAGAACCTTGATAAAAAAATAGAAGAGTTAAAAAGAAAACGGGTTACAGATAAAAATCTTCAGGAATTAACAGAGAAAGATATAAAAGTGTTAGCTATTAAAAGTAAGATGACTTCTGGTTATCAAATGGCTCCTCAGATTATTAAAAAAGATGTTAGTGAAAAGGAATTTACTATAATTAGTGAAGGTTTAGCGAATCTCCCAGGTGTAGACGTATCGGTGGATTGGGAGAGAGTGTATGTAAATGATGGATTATTCCGATCTGTTCTTGGAAATGTTTCTAATTCCGATGAAGGATTACCAGGGGAGCGATTAGATTACTACTTAGTACGTGATTATAGTCGAAATGATAGAGTTGGAAAAAGTTATATCGAACAGCAATATGAAGATGTACTTCATGGTTCAAAAAAAGAAATAAGAAGTGTTGCAGATAAACAAGGTAATACAATAAGAACCGAAACTGTTTCTGAGGGGAAGAGCGGTAAGAATTTAACTTTAACAATAGATATGGAGCTGCAGAAAAAAGTAGAAGAAAGTATTGAAAAAATATTAAAGGCATATAAAGGGTCAGAATCCATGTTGGACCGTGCTTTCGTTGTGATGATGAATCCGAAAAACGGACAAGTATTATCCATGGCTGGGAAAAGACTTGTAGAAAAAGACGGGAAAACAGAAGTTGAAGACTATGCATTAGGCACAATGACTAGTTCTTATGAGCTTGGATCAACAGTTAAAGGTGCGACAGTTTTAACTGGATTTGAAACGAAAGCTATAACTCCAGGTACATATTTTTATGATGCACCTATGAAGTTTAAAGGAACTAAGGAAAAAAAGTCTTGGAAAGATTTTGGTAATATTGATGATTTAAGAGCGTTACAAGTCTCTTCAAACGTTTATATGTTTAATATAGCATTAAAAATTGCAGGTGTGGATTATGTGAAAAATAGTTCATTAAATATTAAACAGGAGTACTTTGATAAAATGAGGTATTATTTCAGGCAATTTGGATTAGGTGTTCCAACGGGTATCGATTTACCAAACGAAACAGCTGGACAAATTGGTAAAAAAGACAATCAACCTGGTTTCTTATTAGACTACTCAATTGGCCAGTATGACACATATACTCCGCTTCAACTTGTACAATATATATCAACAATCGCAAACGGTGGATATCGAATGAAGCCACAAATTGTTCAAGAGGTAAGAGAGCAAACGTCGCAAAAAGATGAGATTGGTAAAGTGGTGCATGCAGTAGAACCAATCGTTTTAAATAAGATAGATATGAAAGAGGAATATATAAATCAAGTAAAAGAAGGATTTAGAAGGGGATTCCAAGAAGGTGATGGAACAGGAGTAAGGGCGTTCCAAAAAGCATCTTATAAGCCAGCAGGTAAAACAGGTACAGCACAGACAGTATACGGTGGAGAAAGTGATATTGGAAGAAATGAAAAAGGTGAGCGAAGAGAATGTTATAATTTAACGTTAGCAGGATATGCGCCATATGATAATCCTGAAGTAGCATTCTCTGTAGTTGTGCCGTGGGTTATTAATGATAAATCTGGTATTAACTCTGATATTGGAAAAGAAGTTTTAGATGCTTATTTTGAATTGAAAAATAAGAGATTGACTGGAGAAACTATAAAAATAGATAGCTCTCAAGAAGGTTAAAACATATGAAATAGTACAGAAACTAGAGTCGACTTATTTAGAAATAGGTTCAAAATGGGTGATAGAGAGGTAAAATCATTCTATCAATTATTCACATTTTATAAAATAAATCATATATTGATAGCATAGGACAAGCTGAAAAGCTTATTCTAACCTCACAGAACACTCCTTATCACGGTTTGGCATCTACTTATGTAGATGCCTTTTTTAATTTAATCACTAACAATTATTTATCAACCTAAAGTCGCAAGCACATTAGGACTATTAGGTGAAGATTGACGGTAATAATTACAGTATGATTAATAAGAGTATTGAAATGTAAGGAGTGAGAGATAAGTGCTAAATATTTTAGTGGTTAATTTTCCAGCAGAGGGACATGTAAATCCTACATTAAGTTTAGTCAAAGCCTATACTGAACGAGGTGATCACGTACATTATATTACGACAGAACAATTTAAAGGCAGAATTGAAGATTTGGGAGCTACTGTATATACACATCCAGATTTATTAAAGGAGATTTCTATTGATTCTGAAACTCCAGATGGGCTGAATTCTTTCTTTCGTGTACATGTTCAAACTTCTTTATATATATTAGAAATTACGAAACAATTATGTGAAAACATACATTTTGATTTCGTAATTTATGATATATTTGGCGCTGGAGAGTTAGTAAAGGAGTATTTACATATTCCAGGCATAGTTTCTTCTCCTATATTTTTAATTCCTCAAAATTTTTTGGAAACATTACCTTTTCATCCAAATGCAGAAATACCATTCCAACCTGATAAAATTTCTGAACAGTTACTATATCAAATGGAACATGAATTTGGAGTAACGCCTAAAAATAATCTTCAATTTATGCATAACAAGGGAGATATTACTCTTGTGTACACAAGTCGCTATTTTCAACCTAATAGCGATTTATTTGGAAGAAATAACATTTTTATTGGTCCTAGTATTTCAAATCGTAAAACAAATGTAGAGTTTCCACTTGAATTGCTTAAAGGTAAAGAAGTTATATATATTTCAATGGGGACACTGCTTGAAGAGCTTGAACCATTCTTTAATACGTGCATTGATACTTTCTCGGATTTTGATGGAATAGTTGTAATGGCAATTGGTGATAGAAATGATCGTTCTAAAATTAAGAAAGCTCCAGACAATTTTATAATTGCTTCATACGTACCCCAATCAGAAATATTAAGTGAAGCAGATGTTTTTATTACACATGGCGGCATGAACAGCGTACACGATGCTATTTATTTTAATGTCCCATTTGTCATCATTCCACATGATAAAGACCAACCAATGATAGCGCAAAGATTAACTGAACTTGAAGCAGCACATCGGTTATTGAAAGAGAATGTTAATGTGCAAACGTTAAAAGAAGCGGTAACAGATGTTCTTTCAAATAAAAAGTATAAGCAAGGTATACGAAAACTGAATGATAGTTTTTTAGAATGTGGTGGTTCAAAAGAAGCAATTGCAGTGATTACATCTCTTTTAAATAAATAGTTTAGACAATATAAAAGCATAAAGGTTAATCCTCTATGCTTTTATATTATTATCCTGCAAACTGCACAGCAGTATTTGCATGTAAAAAAGCGGTATCAAAAACAGGTACAGTAAGGTCGTTTTGGGAAATGAGCAATGGTATTTCAGTGCAGCCTAGCAATATACCTTCTGCGCCGTTTTGAATTAATGAGTTTGTGATTTGTAAAAGTTTTTCTTTTGATGTTTCTGAAATAATTCCTTTACTTAACTCATTTAAAATAACATGATGAATAAAATTTCTATCCTCTTCAGTCGGGATGATTGTCTCAATGTTATAATTCGCTAGACGTGATTTATAGAAGTCTTGTTCCATCGTTTGTTTCGTACCCAATAGTCCGATACGCTTTATATTTTGCTCTACCATTTCTTTAGCACTTACATCACCAATGTGAAGAAGTGGAATAGATATTGCATTTTCTACTTCTTCAGCAAATAAATGGACCGTATTGGAACACATTAATAAACAATCAGCTCCGGATTTTTCAACCTTTTTTGCAACTGTGACTAATTCGTTTTTCACTTCTTCGTATTGATGATTTTGTAATAAAGTAGTTACTTCACCAAAGTCCATGCTATATAAAACAAGCTTCGCATTTTGATCGTATTGAGAGAGTGTAAGTGTATTAATATGTTTATAGTATAACGATGTAGATTCCCAACTTAGTCCACCAATTAAACCGATTACTTTCATCGTACATTCCTCCCGTTACTATTTTGAATCCATTATTTCATAATTCCGATAAGAATACAATGATTTAAATGTACAGTTAAATGAAAAATAAAAATAATTAGAAAAGTATTGAAATTTATACTTATTAGTGCCATAATACGAATTACAAATTAATACTTATCCAGAGAGGTGGAGGGAACGGCCCTATGAAACCTCAGCAACCCCTATATAAATTTATAGGAAGGTGCTAATTCCGCAGAGGACACGATGTGTTTTTTGGAAGATAAGAGGATTCTTGAACGTGAAGAAAATGACCTCTTATGTAAGGGGTCATTTTTTGTTGTATAGAAAGGGAGTGTCGATGCATAATTCATTTTCAAAATAAATATAGAGTAATAAAAGTTGACTAATACGGGAGGGGAATTGTAATGAACAAATTATCAACAAAGTTAGTAGTAGCAATCGGAATTGGAGCGGCATTATACGGGATATTAGGACTTTGGGGATTTTCTATTGCACCCAATACATTTATTAAACCTGCATTAGCTATTTTAACCGTTTTTGGAGCGTTATTTGGTCCAGTGGCAGGACTTTTAATAGGACTTATTGGTCATACCGTAACAGATACAATCGCTGGATGGGGTATTTGGTGGGGTTGGGTTATTAGTTCAGGCATTATCGGCTTTGCAATGGGACTCATTCAAAAAAGAGTTAGCTTTAGTGTGAAAAACGGTATGTATAATAAGCGGGATATTTCTTATTTAGCCATTACTGGGTTAATTGGTATTGTCATTGCTATTATATTTGCTGGGGCATTCGATGTTATTGTGATGGGAGAACCATTTGACAAAATTGTTATACAAGTATTAGGAGCAACAATTGCTGATGTTATTGTATTTCTAGTTCTTGGATTGCCAATTACAATAGGTCTAGCTAAATCTAATAAGAAACATACACATTTAAAAATTGAAAAGTAGGGATGTTAACATGCAACCAATCATTTCTTTTGAACAATTCAGCTTTCAATATGAACATGCTGCGCAGCCTACTGTAAAAGACATTACATTTCATATATACCCTGGAGAAAAAGTACTAATTGCTGGACGAAGTGGTTCAGGGAAGTCAACGTTAGCTCATTGTATAAATGGGCTAATCCCCTTTTCTTATGAAGGGATTAGTACTGGTAATATTTTAATTGCCGGAAAAGACCCGAGGAAAGAGAGTGTTTTTGAACTGAGTAAACAGGTAGGAACAATTTTGCAAGATCAAGATGCTCAATTTATTGGTCTTACAGTAGAAGAGGACGTAGCTTTTTATTTAGAAAATGAATGTGTAAATCAAGATGATATGAAAAAGATTGTTTCGGACTCATTAAAAAAGGTAAAGATGCATGCTTTTCATAAACAAAGTCCACATGAATTATCAGGAGGGCAAAAACAAACTGTTTCTTTAGCAGGTTTGTTAACAACAAATGCTGATATATTATTGTTCGATGAACCGTTAGCAAATTTAGATTCAGCAAGTAGTTTACATACGATAGAACTTATTAAAGGCATACATAAACAATATAATAAAACAACTGTAATTATTGAACATCGAATAGAAGAAATGTTAAACCTGGATTTAGATAAAATCATTTTAATGAATGAAGGGGAAATTGTTGCGATAGGGACACCAGAAGAGATTTTAGCGTCAAATATATTACCATCTATCGGCTTAAGAGAGCCTATGTACGTAGAAGTATTAAAGAAATTGCAGTTTGATGATAATAATGACGTAATATACTACCCACTTGAAAATCTTCAAAGGGAAAGTGTTCGTAGCGTAATAAATGAGTGGATGGAGAAGCAAGTTTCTTTTAAAGGTACTCCTACAAAAAAAGAATTATTGAAAGTAGAGAATTTGTCATTCTCCTATCCTAATAAACAAAAAGTATTGGACAATGTAAATTTCTCCATATATGAAGGTGAAATTGTAGCACTTTTGGGCCATAATGGAGCCGGTAAATCAACATTAGCTCATAGTCTTATAGGCATAAACAAAACAAAAAATGATAGGATTGTATTTGATGAAGTAAATATCAATTCTTGGTCTATTCGTAAACGTGGTGAGGTTATATGTTATGTGATGCAAAATCCAAATCATATGATTACACAACCTACTGTTATAGAAGAGGTTTCATTTTCATTAAAATTAAAAAAGTTTTCAAAGGAAGAAATTAAGCTTAGAGCGGAAGAAACATTAAAACTTTGTGGTTTGTATCCATTTCGAAATTGGCCAATTCAGGCATTAAGTTATGGACAAAAGAAGAGAGTAACGATTGCATCTGTACTAATAGCAAATCCGAAACTTATCATATTAGATGAACCGACAGCGGGACAAGATTATTATCATTATAAACAGTTTATGTCGTTTATTAGAAAACTAGCTGTACAGGGAATATCTTTTATTTTTATCACACATGATATGAATCTCGCTTTAGAATATGCAGACAGAGCGATTGTTCTAGATGAAGGGGAAATTATTGCGAATAATTCCGCGTCCGTTGTATTAGGGGATACAGAAACGTTACAAAGGGCGAACCTAAGAGAAAGTTCTTTATTGAAACTAGTTAAATTTAGTGAGATTTCATATCCTGAAAGGTTTATGGAACATTATTTTGAGGATATTAGGAGGGAGGAAGATGTATAGTACATATTTTCATCGCATGGATGAAGCAGTGAAATTGTTGTTATTTATTTTTTGTATGACACTTACTTTTTTGTTTTTTGATTTTCGTATATTGTTATTTGTATTTATGATTGGATGTATCGGACTACTTATTGCTAAAATCCCATTTCGTAAAATTTGCCTTGTTTTTACTGTTATATTTACATTTAGTTTATTAAATTCTGTCATGATTTTATTTATTACACCAACTCATGGATCTGAATTAACCGAATCATATACTTCGTTTTTACATATCGGATATGCAACAATTACATATGAAACATTATTTTATGCAGCTACACTTTCATTAAAATATTTTACGTTATTACCATTTACACTTATTTTTATATATACGACTGATCCAAGCAAATTTGTGAGTAGCTTAAGTAAATTTCGAATTCATTATAAGATTACATATGCAATAAATATTGCATTACGTTATATACCTGATATTCAGTCCGAATATAAAGTTATTAAACATGCGCAAGAGGCGAGAGGAGTAGCTTTTGAAAAAGGAGAAGCAAGTTTATGGATTCGTATAAAAAACCGTGTCTTAATTTTCTGGCCTTTAATTATTCATTCACTAGATAGAATCGATACAGTTTCAAATGCAATGGATTTAAGAGGATTTGGAAAGAAGAATACACGAACTTGGTTTTATACAAATAAAGCGAAAAGCGGGGATTTCATTGCTTTATTTGTAGGTGTTTTTATTTTAATTGTTGCAGTGTATTTAAAGTTACATGTATTTCAAAACTTTTGGTATCCATTTTAAAGCACTCTCAAATGAGTGCTTTTACTTATTTTTATGTGGACATGCTCAAAAAAGGGATATTTACATAATGTATAATACGAACCAGTTAAAATGATCAACTACCTATTAGTTTTCAAACCAAAAGGAGGAGAAAATATGAGTTACGGTGGTTCTTGTGGTTTTGGTGGAGGTTTCGCGTTATTAGTTGTGTTATTTATTTTATTAATTATCGTTGGATGCAGCTGCTGGGGCGGAGGGTACTAATTTCTAATTAGTTTCCACAAATGTAAACTTAAAAAACATAGAAGATACTTATGTATCGAAACAAATAAAAAAGGAGCAATTATGCTCCTTTTTTATTTGTTTTCAGATGAGTTCATATTACATTTCGGCAATGTAATTGTCAAAGTTGTACCTTTATTAATAACGCTTCGGATTTTTAAACTACCTTGCATCGTTTCAATAATCTTAACAGCAACCATTGTACCTAATCCTGTACCTTTTGTTTTTGTGCTAAAATAGGGTTCGCCAAATCGATTTATTTGCTCTTGTGACATACCAATTCCGCTATCCTCAATTCGTATTATAACTTTATTATTACTAATAGATGAGGAGATATGTAAAGTACCACCATTAGGCATTGCTTCAATACTATTTTTTATTAGGTTTAAAAAACATTGTTGAAAGTGCTGTTTATTACCAACAATTGATGCCCTAGAGAAATCTTTCGTAATATGTATTGTATTCATATTACATAAAGGTAAGATCATATTAATAACTCGAGTTAACTCTTGTTCTACTGAAATATGATCTGATTTTTCTGAAGCAGGTTTGGCAAACGTTAAATAATCATCAATAATTCCTTGTGCACGATGTAACTCTTCAAGTATATGTTCAATATACTCGTCTCTTGATTCTGGAGTTAAATTAGGTGTTTTTAAAAGTTGAGTAAATCCTTTTACGACAGTTAAGGGATTTCTTACTTCGTGCGATATACTAGCAGCAAGTTGGCTAACAATCTCCATTTTTTCCATTTTAATCATCTTCGATCGCATACATACTGCATCTTTTAAAACTTCATTAAAATAAATGACAAACAACATCAAAATGGTTGGTAATATTATGAAATAAATAATGTACAAATTATTCACTTCAAAATCTGATAAAGTTAATACAATTACAGTTGTGAATATTGCTAGAAAAAATGTTAAAAACATTCCATAAGCTACTTTAATTTTTCTATTATACTTATTAAATTTTACGGATGCGAATGCTGTAACGATAAACATTGTGCCATAAACTAGTATTGTTAACATACTAAATCCATAAAATGAAAATCTTGTAATTAATAAAATAGCAAACAATATGATACCTACAGGGAAGCCACCATAAAGCGTACCTATTATAACTGGTATTTGTCTTAAATCATGAATACAATTTTCATCCATATAAATAGGATAGCGCATACATAAAATAAGAGGGATACTCGTACAAAGTATAATAAGTAGTTTTTTATATTTCTTTAAATAGCGTCCGCTATCATATATAAAATAAAAAATAAATATGCTACTTAAAATGTAAAGAAGATTATTTAATACGTTTTGATTAATATAAACAAAGTTCATAATATTTTCCTCGTTATTTTGAATTTCCATTTTATATGTATTATACATGATTATAGTAGAAACTTTATGTTTTTAATAATATGGGTTATATCTTTTCAGCATTTGCCACGTTTATCCACTCTTCATAAAATACTTTAACTGATTCATATCGTTCAGCTCGGCTTTCATTTACAGCACAATACGCTATTTCATATAAATCCCTACTTGCTTCCCATTTTGTAAAGGAACGATCTTTTCCACCTCCTAAAATTTCGAAAGCCATCGCCCCCATATTAAATACATTTGTTCTTGCATCAATCATAGCGTTTAGCTCAAATTCTTCAGGAGACATAAAACGCGAGGAACCCCATAATCTTCCCATTTTATTCACGTATGGTTTTTTAGAATATAAATCAATATCACAAATCTTCGTCTCATTTGTATGGAAATTATATAAAATACTACCGTCATAAAAATCTATTGCTACATAGTTTTCCTTTTCGACATATGTATGGAAAGAAAACATAGAATTTAAGGATTGAATTCGCTCCAAAACAGATAAATGCTTATATTTATAATAAGGAGAGTTTGGATTTTTATATTTCTCAGGAGGTGGGAAACTCCAATGTGAATGAAGACATTCGCCATCAAACCAATCAAAAATTAAGACATATCCAGATTGAACGGGAAAATGTTCAATTAATTGTATAAGTGACTCATGCTTTAATTCTTCATATAAGGAAACTGAATTTTTTAATCTATCAATTGCATCGCTGGTCTTTCCATTATATGCAATTGTATGTGCCCCTGCATATTTAATAAATTTCTTATGACCATCTTTTTCTACACCAAAAGATAGATTTCCTGAATCTTGCTGGTCAAAAACCGCAAATACGGTTCCTAATTTCATAAGCCAATCAAAATTATGATGTTCTTTTAATTGGAATGTTACTTGATTTAATTGAATTTCAACTGGAATATCTTTCATAATATACCTCACATTTATTATAATTAAGTTATATATTTCAGTATTCGACATATTTTGTAAAAATCCTATGTTAATCACATGAAATTTTATAAATATAATAATAAACACTTATAAGAGGGTGAACAATATGGAACAACAAATTGTTATTAAACCATATCAAAAAGATTGGTATGAAGAGTATGTAATAGAAAAAGAGAAATTTATTTCATTATTTGGAGGAGAATGTATTGCTATTGAACACATAGGGAGCACATCTGTACAAGGATTAGGAGCGAAACCTCTAATTGATATGATGATTGGCGTAACGGATTTACAAATTACTGAAAAGTGGATTGAAGATTTATTAAAGATTGGATATGAGTATGTTCCAAAAGAAACACCTAATCGACGTTTTTTTAGAAAGGGAAAATGGAGAGCTGGTACCCATCATTTGCATGTTTATATTTATAATAGTGACGAATGGAAAAACAATCTTTTATTTCGAGACTTTCTAATAAAACATGAATGGGCACGTAAAGAATATAGAGAATTAAAAGAGAAACTTGCAACTACATATCCTTTTGATCGTGTTTCATATACAAAGGAAAAGGCACCATTTATTCAAAGGATTTTAGAATTGGCCAAAACTCAAAAAAATTAAAATTATAGATTCTTATCTAAAAAATTTTAAAAACTCTTCCTGTTTTATTTATAGGGAGGTTTTTTTCTTTTGTTATAACGATATACATTATTTCTAATTATTGGAGGCAGATTATTTTATTTATTTCGATATTTCTAGTACATTGAAAATATTAAGGGGGAATTAAACAATGAAAGCTATTGTACATCAATATAAAAAAGGTATAAAAGGATTAGAATATAAATTTTCATCTGAAACAAATCCTAATGCCGGTGAAGTAAAAGTAAAATTAAAAGCTGCAGGATTAAATCATAGGGATTTATTTATTATAAACAATAGAAAAGAAATGGAGCTGCCGTTAGTAATAGGGTCAGATGGTGCAGGTATTGTTACAGAAATAGGAGAAGGTGTTTCAGCTGATTTATTACAAGCCGAGGTTATTATTAATCCTAGTATTGGATGGGAGAATATTGCCGAAGTACCAGAGTTACCAGAGGTGTTAGGGGGACCAAAAGATGGAACGTTTGCTGAATATGTAATAGTGCCCGCTGAAAATGTAGTGGGAAAACCGTCATATCTTACTTGGGAAGAGTCTGGCGTTTTGGCTTTATCGGCACTGACTGCATATAGAGCGCTTTTTACAAAGGGTAGATTGAAGTGTGGAGAACATGTTTTAATTCCGGGGATAGGCGGCGGTGTAGCGACATTTGCCATGTTATTTGCAAAAGCAATTGGCGCAAAAGTAAATGTTACGTCAAGGGTAGAAAACAAAAGAAAGTTTGCCGAAACATATGGCGCAGACTTTTCTTTTAATAGTTCTGGAAATTGGGAAGAGAGTTTATGCGGAGGAAAAGTAGATTTAATAATTGATAGTATAGGTCCAGCAACATTCATAAAATACTTTGATGTATTAAACCCAAATGGGAGAATTGTTAATTTTGGTGCAAGTTCAGGAGATAAAATAGAATTGCCTTTAAGAGCGTTATTTTATAACCAAATTGATATTATGGGAACATCTATGGGTAGCCGTGAGGAATTTAATGAAATGATTAGGTTTATAGAGAAATATAAGATTAAACCAATTATAGATAAAGTTTATTCGTTGGAAGAAGCAATTCAAGCGTTGAGCCGTATGGAGCAGGGAGAACAGTTCGGTAATATCGCTCTACGTATGGAATAAAAATATGATTTAATAACCTATGTTTTTATATGTATATGTTATGTAATATATACACTTTTAGTTAGTGGATTATATGATTTTAAAGGTTTTTCCATCATATATATTTTTAATGCATGTAAATAGTTACATAATTGTCAAATGAAAAATAGTAACATGAATAAAGTGAAAATCTAAATGTGTGTAAATGTTGTATACTGTGTAAATCAAGTAAACTTGTATCTTAATTTCAAGTAAAACAAGAAATTGTAAGGAGAGAGTAATGTGAATTACACAGTATTTCAATGGATAAACAATTTAGCAGGTACATCTGTACTCTTAGATAAGGTAATGATTGCTATTACAAATAGTGCTGCATATGTGGCTATTCTATTCATGCTTATCTTATGGTTTCATAACGGAGAGAAAGAGAATGCGATAAGAAAACAATATACAGTGTTGTATACGACACTTTCAGTAATAATTGTATTGCTAGTAAATGTTTTTATTCATTTAGTATACTATCATCCACGTCCTTTTGTATCATATGATGTGAATCAATTAGTACCCCATGCAGAAAACTCATCCTTTGTTAGTGATCATTCTGTACTTGTATTATCGATTGCATTCATGTTTATTCTTAGAGGAGAAAAGTTAAGATATATTGCACTTTTGTGGGCAGTATTAGTTTGTATATCACGTTTGTATGTAGGTGTTCATTTCCCTTTAGATGTAATGGGTGCGGCTGTAATAACGATTTTAACAAGCTGTTTATTATTGCAGAAAAAACGTATATTTGAACCAATAGCAAAACTTGTTTTCAAAATGTATGCATTCGTAGCGAAACGAATTCGTTTTTTAGAGAAATATAACCATGTAGCTTAAATTTCATAACTAGCCTTCTTTTATAGCTTAGGAAAAAATCCCCCTTTGGAAATTCAGAGGAGGATTTTTTGTTGTATACAAGTGAATAGATTACTTGCAATAACAATTTGAGTGTTATGCAGAAAAAATAATAGAATGAATATTCTTGAATTTCACGTACTGTATTTTAAGTATTTAAATAAAGTGACAATAACTATAACTAGTTTCACATTGTTTTAAAGGAATTCATACGAAAACTTCGAAACATATAGTATTGAAAGTAAAAATTACATATTTTAAAGCGCATCTTTGCATGTATCAATTAAAAAGAAAGGAGCGAAATATGCATAAACTTCAAACGAATAAAGGCGCGCGGTATTTTATGGTTGCTTTTATTGTTTTGTTTCTTATTATGCTTTTGCGTTTTTTCTATATTCAAGCAGTAGGGGTCGTCCATAATGTAGATGTAAAGGACCTTGCAACTGAACAACATAATAAAAAGGGTGTTTTGGAAGCAAATCGTGGCACAATATATGATCAAGCTGGAAAAGTATTAGTCCAAGATTCCACAACTTACCGTGTTGTTGTGAATTTAAAAGGAACAAATAAAGTGAAAAATAAAGATGAAACCGCAAGGCAATTAGCTGATGCGCTTGAAATTGATAAAGAGGACGTATTAAAAAATTTTCATGATGGACGTACGCAAGTTGAAATCGGAAAAGTTGGTCGGAATTTATCTAGAGAATTGAAAGAACAAATCAGGAAAATGAAAATTCCGGGTGTTTCTTTTATGCCAGAGAAAGCAAGAGTGTATCCAAATGAAGATTTTGCATCTTATATTCTTGGTTTTGCTAGACCTGACGATAAAGGAAATACAGAAGGGAAATTCGGACTTGAAAAGAGTCTGGATAAATATTTGCGCTCGACAAATGGGAAAATAGAATATGTGGGAGCACGAAAAGGCATCCCCCTTACAAATGATATAGGAAAAATAGAACCCGCTAAAAATGGAAATAACGTGTACCTTACGCTTGATAAACAAATTAATAGTTTTTTAGAAGAAGCGATGAATAAGGCACAAGATCACTATGATCCTTCTATGTTATTAGGTATCATAGCGGATTCAAAGACGGGGAAAGTGTTAGCTATGTCTAGTAAACCTAGTTTTAACCCTAATAAAGGGGATATTGAATACTTTTTAAATGATCCAATTGCCAATGCATATGAACCAGGTTCAACGATGAAAGTATTTACGTTAGCTGCAGCAATTAATGAAGGTGTATATAACGGGAAGGAATATTTCCAATCTGGAAAATATTCAGTTGGTTCATCTGATATAAAAGATCATAACGGTGGATTTGGATGGGGATCTATTACATTTGATGAAGGGTTTGAAAGATCATCCAACGTAGCTTTTTCTATTTTAGAAGATCAGTTATTGAAACCGGATAAATTTAAGCAATATATGAATAAATTTGGATTCAACCAAAAAACCGGAATAGATTTACCTGGCGAAAGTAAAAATACATTATTATTAAATACACAAATTCAACAAGTCACAACTTCTTTCGGACAAGGTTCTACAGTAACTCCCATTCAATTAATCCAAGCAGCTACTGCTATAGCAAATGACGGAAAAATGATGCAACCATATATCGTTGACAAAGTTGTAAATCCGACAAACAAACAAGTTATTATGGAAAATCAACCGAAAGAAATTGGGAATCCGATAAAAAAAGAGACAGCGAACGGGGTAAGGAATTTAATGGAGCGTGTTATTACGTCATCAAAAGGTACTGGTACAATGTATAAAGTGGATGGTTATCCAATAGGAGGTAAGACCGGAACAGCGCAAATTCCGAATCCTGAAAATGGACGATATATGGAAGGGAAAGAAAATTATATTTTTTCATTTTTAGGTATGGCTCCGATTGATGACCCAGAGTTAATTGTATACTTAGCTATTAAACAGCCAAAGTTAAAGGGAGACGAGTATGGAGCTCAGCCGCTTGCTGAAATATTTAAACCAGTTGTGAAAAATAGCCTTGAATATTTAAAGGTGAAACCATATACAGAAAAACAAATGGCAGATGCAACGAAACGATCCCAATTAAAAGTACAAAACTATGTCAATCAATCAATGGATACAGTAGAGAATAGTGTGAAAAAAGAGAAGCTTCAACCGATAATTTTAGGCGAAGGAAAAATAATAAAACAATATCCGCAATCTGGGGAAGTAATGAGTGAAGGGGATCGTATATTTTTATTAGGGAAGAACGCAATAATGCCAAATTTACAAGGTTGGTCAATGCGTGATGTTATGTATTTCTCTAAATTATTAAAATTAGATTTAAAAACTACAGGTACGGGCTATGTAACGAGTCAGAGCATTGAAAAGGGACAAGATATACAAGAAGGCGATGCATTAGAAATAGAGTTAGAACCACCGTTACAACCGTTAGCAGAGGCGAATACAAACTAATTCGGACAAAGTGAAGGGTCTATATACAATAGGCTCTTTTTTTATAGATTTAAGTAATTTCACGCACCGTAATTTTTTAAAAAAATAATAAATAAGATAATCACCAGTGACATGTCGGTAAATATCTGATTATTTTATATTTACAGTTAAATAAACTTGTGATAATATGGGGAAAATCAAATGCAGTGAAGAGAAGAGTAAATAAAATGAATTTTTCACAGAGAGCTCCATTTAGCTGAAAAGGAGTAAAAATTCTTTATTGAACCAAGCCTCTGAGCAGCACATCGGAACCTTTTATTAGGGGATAGTGTGACGGGAGCTCCCGTTATAGAGCTATGGTATAAGCATGAATTAGAATGCAGTACCTGATAAGGTTAATATGGCGACATATTAACAAACTAGGGTGGCACCGCGATGATAAATCTCGTCCCTAAGACTAAAAGTCTTGGGGGTGGGATTTTTTTATTGTTTCACAACAATTTGGAAAGCGGGGGGCCTAAAATGAAAAACTTACTTAAAGATTGGAAATATCCATTTTTACTACTGTCTGGAGTTGGTATTGCGAATTTAGGGGCATGGATTTACTTAATAGCACTAAATGTACTTGTCTATAATATGGGGGGATCAGCCTTAGCTGTTGCTACTTTATATGTAATTAAACCATTAGCCGCTTTATTTACAAACGCTTGGTCAGGAAGTATGATTGATCGTTTAAATAAACGGAAGTTAATGATTCACCTCGATATATATCGTGCGGTATTTATCGCTATTTTACCGTTACTTCCATTACTTTGGGTTGTTTATGTATTCGTATTCTTTATTAGTATGGCAAATGCGATTTATGAGCCTACTGCTATGACATATATGACGAAATTAGTTCCAGTAGAGCAAAGACAACGTTTCAACTCATTACGTAGTTTAATAGGATCTGGTGCATCTTTAATTGGTCCAGCGATAGCGGGAGTATTGTTAATAGCAAGTACACCGGAGTTTGCTATATATATAAATGCTATAGCATTTCTCTTATCAGGAGTAATTACATTGCTGTTACCTAATCTTGATAAAAAATCCGATATTACTACGTCAAATGATAAGTTATCTTTAGCTGTACTAAAAAAAGATTGGAACATCGTTTTAAATTTCAGTAAAAAATCTTTATATATCGTTTTTGTGTATTTCTTATTTCAAGGGATGATGGTTTTAGTTGCCGCAACTGATTCACTTGAATTGTCATTTGCGAAAAAAGTTTTATTGTTAACAGATAGTGAATATGGCTTTTTAGTTAGTATCGCTGGAGCCGGGTTTATTTTAGGAGCTATAACAAATACAATTTTATCCAAAAAAATAGCGCCTTCATTTTTAATTAGAATAGGATCATTATTCATAGCAATCGGTTATTTAATTTATGCTTTTTCAAATGAATTTTTAATAGCTGCTATCGGATTCTTTATTTTATCTTTCTCTATGGCGTATGCAAATACAGGATTTTATACCTTTTATCAAAATAATATACCTGTCCATATGATGGGACGGATTGGGACTATATATGGGCTTGTGATTGCGGGCATCACCATTTTAATTACGATTTTGTTCGGAGTCGCAACTCAATTTATTTCTATACAACTTGTGGTTATTTTAGGCTCACTGGTAATGCTGCTTATAACTATCATATTATGTGTGTTTATTTTATTGCCATCACAGTCTAAAGTGCATTCCTCTGAGTCAATCAATTCAAAATAGTAATCTTGGTTTTGATTTACGGTATTCAATAGGAGGGTTTACCCTCCTATATATGGAAATATAAGAAAGGTGAACAATATTGATAAACGAGGGTGGTTTTTGTAATGAAAACAAAAGATCAAATAGACAGCATTGTAAAAGAAATGCATCAGTATATAGATTTCTCTGGGGTAATTTTAGTAAAAGAAGAAAAAGGCTTAGTCTATGAAGAGGCATTTGGTTACGCAAATCGCAATGAATGTATAAATAATACGCTACAAACAAGGTTCGGAATTGCCTCCGGTTGTAAAATATTCACTGCTATCGGTATCTGTCAACTTGTTGAAAAAGGTGTAATTACTCTTCAAACAAAGTTAAAAGAGTGTTTACGTATAAACTTTCCAAACTTTAATGAAGATATTACAATACATCATCTTTTGACGCATAGTTCGGGTATTCCGGATTATTTTGATGAAAGTATTATGGATAACTTTGAGGATCTTTGGAAAGAAACTCCTATGTATCTATTAAAAAATTTAAAAGACTTCTTACCATTATTCCAAAACAGAAATATGATGTTTGCACCTGGAAGTAAGTTTCATTACAACAATGCAGGTTTTATCATACTTGGATTAATAATCGAAGAACAGACAGGACTTAAATTTACGGAGTATATAGAAAAAAACATATTCAATCCAATTGGTATGAATGATTCTGGCTATTTTTCTTTAGATAGATTACCAAGACACACAGCTCTAGGATATATAAAAGACGAAATTAACCAAAATTGGAGAACAAACGCCTACTCTATACCAATAAAAGGTGGTTCTGATGGTGGTGCTTTTATTACTGCGCCAGACATGCTGAAATTCTGGGAAGCGTTATTTAACTATGAAATCATAAGCCGAGAATATACAAACATACTTTTAACTCCGCACATTCAAGTAAATAAAAATCAGTCTTACGGCTATGGAATATGGATTGAAACAAGAGAAAACAAGATATTCAAATATCATGTAATGGGATATGATCCAGGAGTCAGTTTTCGCTCAGCCGTATATCCAGGTGTAGGAATTACATTAGTTATTCCATCAAATAAAGGAGCAGGACCCGAAAAATTAATGACAGAAATAGAAGGAGCTTTTTAATTATATGGATATAGAAATTAGAGCGTATAGAAAAGAGGATGAAGCTGGTTGGGTACGTTGTCGTGTGTTGTCTTTTTTAGATACAGCATATTACGATAATGTATTTAGAGCGAAAGAAAAATATGAAAATCCTGCTATTGAATTAGTAGCAGTATATGAAAATCAAATTGTGGGTTTAATAGATATCGAATATGAATTAGAAGAACGTGCAGTTTGTTCAAGAGGAACTGGTCTTGGCGGCATGATTTGGCATATTGCAGTTCATCCGGATTTTCGTAGAATGAAGATTGCTAATCAACTATTAAATGCGGCAGAAAAGTTAGCGAAAGAACTTAACCTAAATCGATTGGAAGCGTGGACTAGGGACAATCTATGGGTTCACGAATGGTATGAAAAGAACGGATTTGTAAACGTAGATTCATATTTACATGTATATTCCGATCATACAGACGAGATAAAAGGTGTAATGAAAAGTAACGTTGATCAGTTATATCCAGTTCAAACATTTGCTCATTATACAGGTGAAAATAAAGAAGAGATAAGAAAACAATTTAAACGAGTTCACGATTGTTTTTGTTTTGAAAAGTATTTTAACTAGAAAACATTTATTTTATAAATAAATGTTTTCTAGAATGAAATATAATTCTATACAAGTGAATTTAAGAACATTATATTTATATATGCATATTTATAAAATATTACTATGATAGGATGTGTTAACAGTTTGTATATGATCAATGGTAGTGTGTTTATCATAATAGGAGTTATCTGTTATTTGATTGTACGAAGTATTTTTATTAGAATGAAAAGTAAAAAAGGTGTGAATTGGTGGAAAGAACTAATTAGTTTTCTATTCGTAATATATATTGGTATGGTTGTTGCAATAACTTTATTCCCTATTCCAATCGGTTTTCCAACTAGTTTTGGGCATATAAGACTTTCAATCAATAGTATCCCCTTTGTTTCAATTATTAAAGATATTGATAAAATAGGAATTGCTTATGATGGTGATGTTCTATTTATGATTGGCCTCATCGTAAGAAATGTAGGTGGAAATATTTTATTATTAATGCCTTTAGGATTTTTAGCACCAATTATATGGGATAAATTCAAAAAAATTAAAAACACTATTTTATTAGGTTTAGCTATATCAATTAGTATTGAGTTATTACAACTAACAGAGTCTTTATTTAGTGGATGGGGACGTATTACTGATATTGATGATGTGATTTTTAACGTTATAGGTTCTATTGTAGGATATTTTATTTATAAAATCACTTTAATGCTAGCTAGTAAATTTAATATTCAAGTATTAAATAAGACTCATTCTAAAGGTGTAGAATCTATTGATAATTGACAGTTCATACGGGTTAATAGATATGTTTGTTTTGAATAAAGATGCTAACAGATGTACGAGTCAAAAGTACGTCTGTTTATTTTTATTAATAATGCTTACGACTATTACATTATGTACCGTAATAAATAGACGATAGTATAATTGAAAAATATATAATGAATTAACAAAAAAATTGTAAATACATTCATCCTTTGTTTATCAATGCTGTGAACGGTAATACTAAATAACATTGAACTTTTACAACAAGGGATGATAATATGATATTCATTTATACAGATTTTGGTGGAACACATTCAACTTCACTCGCTGCAGCTTATCATTTAAATAAATTACCAACTGATCGTAAGTTAACGAAAAAAGAAATTTTGAATGTAGATTACTTTAATAAATTAAAAACAGAAGATATGGGCAAAATCATTTTTCATGGAATAGATGAAAATGGTAATCCGGTTTATACAATTGGATGTGGCGCATCAAAAGTCGTTGTACCTGCGATGAAACATTTAGGAGAGATTTTGCAAAAACATTATCAAAGTCATGAAAAGATTATTTTTTCTAATACATCACCAACAGTACCTTTACCAATGACTTTCGGTGGTCTGTTTTCTAGAAGATTTCACATCGACTTCATCGGCGTACCGTTACTCGTATGGGGAGCGAAACTTTGCTGTGATAACGTACAAAGACTTGTTAGTTATACGAAGGAAGCTGGCCGATTGACGAATGATTATGTTGTAATTTTAGATAATGAAACCTTTAAATAATGTATAAAAAGAAGAAAATCGGGCAAATACTTCGGTTTTCTTCTTTTTTTCGTGAAAATGACAAAAAATATTCACATTTAATATCCATCTACTATAGCCAAAACAATAAAGTCCTGTTACTATTACAGGGATATTCTCTTTTCGTAACATAAATATATAGAAAAGTCAGAAAAGAGGAATTGAATTAAGGGAGGAACAACATGAAGCGTGTTGCTTGGATTACTGATAGTACAACTGCGAGTTTTACAACAGAAGGAGATAACTTTGTTATCCCAATTGAAGTTATTATTGATGGTGTGTCGTACAAAGATTGTGAAGATGGTGTGCGTGAGCGCGTCTATAATGCGTTAAACGAAGGTAAAACTGTCACTACATCACAACCTAACATAGGGGAAATGGTAGAGTTATTTTCGAAATGCAAAGAAGAATATGAAGAGGGATTTGCAGTTGCTATTAGCGGAAAAGTAAGTGGAACTTATCAAAACATGAAGTTAGCTGCAGACATGGCAGGTTTCCCATTAACGGTATTGGATAGTGAAACAACAAGTTATCCAATGGATGAACTAATTAGAAAAGCGAAATCGTTATACAATGATGGTATGACGTTACAAGATATACACAAAACATTAGTAGATGAAAAAAGAAGACCTTTCCACGTATTCCCGAAAAGTTTAAAAGGCCTTTACGCAAGTGGACGTGTAAAGGGAGTTCAATTTTTACTTGGAAGTTTATTAAGTGTCAACTTAATATTAGAAGTAAAAGGTGGAGAGCTTTTACTTGAAAAGAAAGTTCGCAAAATCCAAAAATGTCGAGAATACATTAAAAATGAACTCGAAAAAGAATTACCAAAAGTACTTCATATGTTCCATGCTAACGATAAAGATGGAGCTGAAGAATGGATTTCAGATATTAGACAAGCATTCCCTGAAATGGATTTCAAATTATACCCATTACCAATTTCATTTGCAGTACATGCAGGTGAAGGTACAATAGCAATTAGTTATTAATAAAAAACCCGTGAATGATTCGCGGGTTTTTTATTAAATTAAATTGAAAATGGAGGGATATTATGTCGCCATCAAGCAAAAAGGCTCATTTTATCGTTTTGAGGAGCAACCAATCTCTCAACTTGATTTGAAATTAAAAATATAAACCTTTGCCTACTGGCTGAACAGTTTCTAGAACAGTATCGACCATTTCTTCATTGATTAGGGTTCTTATAATCCAGGCTGAGAGATCTTGAGCAGCAAAACAGCCTGCAGCAGTCGAGATATTTCCTTCGTTTACGAAACTTTGTTCAATAACGTCTACATCAAATTCTTTAAGCTGTTCTACTACGGACGGATATGTAGTGGCTTTCTTACCTGTTAGTAATTTTTTAGCTCCTAGTAGTAATGAACCAGAACACATAGATCCTATTAATTGTCTTTGAGGATCTACATGAATGCTATTAAGATACTCTTGATTTTTATATAAATTTTGTACACCCTTACCACTTGCAAATATTACAGCGTCAGCAGACGGAATATCAGATATGCTTCCTGTCATGGGAATACGTAAGCCAGACATGGATATATGAGTTTTTCCCGTTCCTAATAGTTGAACGTTCCAATCAGAAATACCGCCAACTAAACGTACACGATTTAATAAATCCCATGGTAGAAAAACATCTATATCAGTAAAGTTATCAAAACAGACTATTGCAATTTTCATTTTCTAATCCACCCCTTACTGTTGTTACCAGTGCCAATTAACTTTTCTAATAAAACAATTACTTTAACATTTGATTCTAATTCCATAAGTATGGCCCGTTATTTACAAGATGAACTTCTCCTGTTTATGTTCTATATTAAGTTATAAATCCCTGTATATTCCATGCATTTGAAAGAGGTGTTAGCAATTTTTTAACTCACCCAAACATATAAATCAATTAAATCTTCTGCTTAGTTTCTACCGATTCGTTCTACAAAACCAACATTTTTAGCAATAACTTCGTAAGGTATTTGGAAATGAGAATCTTTAACTTTCTCGAGCAAGTTGGTGTAATTCATCACATACAGAAATAGAAATAAAAGTGTCATCAGAATAGTAGTCCTGCTCCACTGGTTAAATAAAGGAGAGGTGATGATATCCGTTTACATGTATTATACACTTACAAAATATGTGGCATTGAAATATCCTATACATACCTTAAATTCTGTTGTATAGAGAGATAAAAGGATTTTTAAAGATAAAAATAGAAATCTATATAAAAATATATGCAAATGGTAGGGATGTTATGAAAATTGGAAAGTTTGGAGAAGTAAATAACATAAGTATTGATACAATTAGACATTATATGGATCTCGGCCTCATTATTCCTGAAAAAAAGGGCGGTCACAATTTTTTTGACGAGTATTGTCAAACAGATTTAGAGCTTATATTACATTACAAAGAGCTAGGTTTTAGCTTGAATGAAATTAAAGAACTATTTTTTTATAAAAATTTAGCGAAATCTATGAATTACGAAAATGATACTTTTTACCAATCTTTATTTAAATTGAAATATGACAAGATAGAACAGGAAATAGAGCTTTTGGGGAAGAGGCGGGATAAATTAAAGGAAGTGTTACAAGATTTATTATTAACAAATGAAACTTCAAATTCAATTATTGGGATAGATTTAAGCGTACTTCATTTACTTACATGTTCTAATTGTAGCAAAAAACTAATTCTTCAAGATGGAATTATTACTAACAATCAAATTACTGAGGGGAAGCTAATTTGTAATTGTGGTGAAGAATATATTATTACTTCAGGAATTATAACTGCGGGTAAATCATTTAAAGCAAATGAGCAAACGTCACTTGAAGATACTATTTCGGATTATATTCATGAAACTGATAATGCGTATTTGGAAAATATGCATAGAGAAGGACAATGGGCGAAAAAGAAACTAATACATTTAAATTTAAATAATAAATTAATACTGGATATAGGATCGGGACTTGGGTTCTTTTTGAGAAACATTTATGAAGAACTACCCGAAGATTGCCTATACATTGCAGTGGATCGAGATTTAAATAAACTTTTATTTTTAAAAGATGTATTAGCGAGAAAAAATCCGAAAAGAAACATTCTCTTTATCTGTGCTGATTTTTTAAATATCCCTATTCAGAATCGGTCTGTTGATATTGTAATTGATCATTCTGGTACGACCAATTATAGTTTTGAGCATGAGGATTTTTTACTTCACGAACTAAATCCACTTTTTAAAACGGATTGTTATTTAGTAAGTTTATTTATTTTATTTAAAAATTTCAGCTCAAATATCCAAATTACAAATAACTTTCGAGAAAATTTTACACTTTCAAAAGTAACGAAAGAAATCCAAAATCTACACTTTCAATCCATCGATGAAAGCACTTCAAATTATTTGAAACGAGGAGGAAAGTACGAGGATTTCTTTGTTCAAGGAGAAGAAATTTATACATATTCATTTTTCGGAAAAAGATGGGGTTAACCCCATCTTTTATTTATTTTCCCTTAATACTTTTCAAATAGTACATATTGCTATTGGGTTGACCCAAGAACTTACAATGTACGTAATACAAAGTTAGGCAGGGGGAAAAGTGATGGGAAGTTTACGATTACATATAGAAAATAAAAAAAGAAACCAAGAACTAAGAAATATTTGTTTATACTCAATTGCAAAAACAGTATCAATATTCGGTAGCTCTATGTATAGTTTCGCACTAGGATTATATGTTTTACACATAACTGGATCTGCGTTAAATTTCGCAATTACGCTCATATTAGGAACGATTCCAATGATTGTTATGAATCCATTTGCGGGTGTAATTGCTGATAAAGTTGATAAAAAGAAACTCGTCGTTTGTATGGATCTACTAAGTGGATGCTTATTAATAGCTGTTTATATATTAAGCAGCTATTATGGATTAAACTTATTCATCATTTATACTACAATCTTTCTTATGACAGTGTTTACAACCTTTTTTGGAATAGGATTAGAAGCTGCAAAACCAAATATCGTCTCTAAAGAGAGGCTTATGAGTATTAATTCTATAAGTAAAATTATCGATTCTGTATCTTTAATACTAGGCCCTATGCTAGGGGGGATTGTTTTTGCAGTCTTTGATATTAAAACATTTATCATTATAAACGGTATTTCATTTATTCTTTCGGGTATATCCATATTATTTATTAACTTTAAATTGTTCGAGCAAAACATAAACGAGGAATGTTCTATGGGAGAAATTAATTTTATTAAAGATATAAAAGAGGGATACTCTTACTTAATTGAGAGGAAAAGCTTAAAGAATACGTTTAATATATTAATTTCCCTTAATTTTTTCTTAGGTTTTGCTGTAACTGTTCCATTACCATACATTATTAATACAGTTCTCAATCTGAGTTCTAAACAATTTGGTATCATTCAAGGGACTTTTCCAATAGGTATGATAGTGGGTGCAATATTAGTAAAAAAGATAACTGATCGTTTTTCTTATTCCTATCTATTGAAAAAAATAAGTTTTATGTTGGCGATTTTTATGATAGTTTCAGGTATCCCTGTTTTATTCAAAAGTATTGAAGTAAATAATATTGTATTTGTTACTATGTATTGCGCTATTATGTTCTTTGTAGGGCTAACGATAGCATTAATCGATATCCCTTTAATTTATTTTATGCAAAAAGAGATTCCAGATGAATATAGGGGTAGAGTGCTTAGTATTGGATTAAGTATAGGTAAAATGATGCAGCCGATAGCACTGGTATTATCAGGTCTATTATTAAATCATATTCCAGCCTACACGATTCCAATTGGAGGGGGCATCGTATTTCTTATTTTGAATAAAGTTTATTCAAATAAGTTGAATTTAGAAATTCATTCAAAAGAGTATAGTGTTGAACGTAATTAAATAATATCGAAAAAGCGCTGGATCATCATCTTGCGCTTTTCTATCGTAATTCCGTTGTTATTCCACTCATACACTTATCAATATTATCTTCTTCAATACCAATAAATAATCCTCATACTTTTAAATCGAGATTGTAGAAATATTGTTAGTTGTAGCATGTCTCTTCACTGAACACTTAGACAAAAAGGATCTTAAACGTTGAAAAATACATTAGGGAGAGTATTGAAAAAGCATACGGTGGGGGGGATTATCTACAACTATAATACATGTTATCATATGTTCATATTATTAAAAACCTAAATTTTCCATTAGAGAACAGGAAAGGAACTATTATTTACTTTATGCTAGTCAAATACAACACCTTTAAATAAGTTATAAATAAGAAAAGATGCAACTCTAATTTATATAACATCTTAAGGTGCAATAAACAATATTCATAGAGTGAATAAATTAGGAAGACTAAAGAAAGAGTTGGAAGAAACGTAGATATAGTTTAAACAAAGGGGTAAATATTAATGAAACGTAAAATATTAACAGTAGTCTTACCAATTACATTAGCATTAGGAGTAGGTTGCAGTAAGGATGTCTCCGAAACAAAGAAAACTGATAGTATAAAAGTAGCAGAAGAAAAGCAAGATGATGGTAGATTAAAAAACGCACATGATTACAAAGAAAAGGTTAATGATGTAGCAAAAGAGTGGGTAAACCAGTATCAAGTTATATCAGATGTAATAGCAAAAGACCCTTCATTTGCTACTACAGAAAATGAGTTTAAAACAGAAATAGGTAATTTTAAGGTTGTAACACAGAAAATGAAAGAGATAAAACCACCTAAGAAATATGATGATTTACAAAAAGAGTTGTCTGATGCAATGTTAATGTACGAAGACTCTTTAAAAGAAATGGTAGAAGGTTTAGATAAAGGTAACCCCGAAACAGTCACACAGTCTTCTAAACATATGGATGATGCTTTAAAGAAGATAAAGAAAACAATACAGACAATAAAAGAACTAAAAGATAAATAGTAGTAATTAGGATATAGATTTCTATGAGCTACAAAATTCTAACTATATCTACAAGGGATTCTTTTGCATAGTGATCAAGATTTCCGGGATATTCCAAGCTAATATAATGATTCCCTACAAAAAATAAGACAGTACACAATATTGATTTAAAGTAAAACTCAAATTATAAAAAGCGCAGGATCCATATCCTGCGCTTTTTATCGTAATTCAGCTGTTTTTCTAATAACAATCTTATCAATATCATCTTCTTCATCACCAATAAATAAACCGCGTTCTTTTAAATACGCCTCAAAATATAAATCTGCCTCTGCACGTTCATCATATGGTTTTACAGATAGAATGAAACCTAATTTATTTTGTTCCTCTAAATGAGAAGTGGAGATGTAGGCCGGTACATTGTGGCGTAAAAAGAGTTCTTTAACCGGAATAATCATATCTTTCATTAATTTCGTTAACATACCCATTTCAAACTCGAAATTAAAGCGATCTATGCTACATAAATCAGCAAATACTACACCAATAAAACCTGTATTAAATACTTCTTGATATTCTACTTCTTCGTTACCGTAAAAATTCTTTTCGATTAAATAATTTATAAAGTAAGAAACACCGTCACTTTGTTCAAATGGTTTCGTTGAAAGAACAAAGCCGATTTTCTTTTGTTTATGTAAATACACACATGACATGTATGCTGAAATGTTATGTTCTTTAAATAGAGAACTTGTTGCTCCAGAGAGGCCATCAAGTACGTGATGAACAATTTGAAGTTTTTTACGAGCGAAATAATAGGATTTCTTTTGTAACTCTAATGTATCAATAAAGACAGAGCCGATAAAGCCTGTATTTGAAATAATAGGTGTTTGCTTTTTTCTTCCTCTGCGCTTTGCTTGAGCCATTGTAAAAATCATCCCTTCATGTACAATTAAAATAAAAAGAACGTTTGTTCGTATATTTATATTTTACTATTAAAACGCTCTAAAGTAAAGGGTTTTAATAGTAAAAATAACAAAAAAGACACCTGTAAAAGGTGCCTTAAACGCTGTAGGGAAGAGGGTTCATCCCAACTATTTATATTATGATACAGAAACGATCTCTTCTGTATCTTCTACATCTAAATGACAGTCCATAGTACGAACATCTTGATCTTCATGACTTCCGAAATAAATAGTAATTTTCATATGTATCGCTCCTTTATTCTAGGAATACCTAAAATAATTACTAGTAATGTTACTGTTTATTATATACCACTTTTTTCATTCCGACAACGTTATATCATTTTTAATTCTTTTAGGGGAAAAAAGAGTAATGTATAGAGATATTTTTATAGAAATAGATACATTTCTTATGTGTTATATTTAATACTGAAGAATTCGAAAACGAATTTTTATGAAAGGAGCAAAATGAATGAATTATAAACAGTTACTAATAGATAACTTCACATATAAAACCTCATATATTGCGCGGCAGTTACATGGAATGAATGTAAAAGAAACGAAGGACTACATTGCTGTCGAATGTGGTTTACCGGCAGATACATTTAATATCATTACTATACTAAACAATAATTTAACGGAAGGTATTGAGAAACTATATAAAGTGGTAAATAACTATAATCAAAAGAAACTTCCAATGAGTGTTTGGTTTTGGGATGATAGGCATGAGCAGACTATAAAAAGCGAATTAATAAAACTTGGCTTAAAAGAAGCAGAACAAAATATCGCGATGGTAGCAAACTTAAAAACAATACATCCAACAATAAATATGCCAAAAGATTTTAAGATACAAAAAGCCTTTTCACCAGGACAAATTAAAAAGTTTGGGGAAACATTAGCTAGTCTATTTGGTACATCAGAGGAAGGTATACATGTTCAAGCGTTCTACAATCAAACTGCTTCTTTCGATTTATGGAATAGTGAACAAATGAAACTGTACTTAGGATTTTATAAAGAAGAAGTCGTATCGGTTGGTTCATTAGTATGTACAAAAGATAGTATTGGTATTTATGATATAGCAACTAAAGAAGAATTGAGAGGGAAAGGGTTCGGCTCTGCTATGTTTAATTACTTGCTGCAAGAAGCAAAGGAATTGAAAGTTGCTCAATGCGTATTACAAGCTTCACCTGATGGCATTAATATTTATAAAAAGACTGGTTTTCAATCTGTAGGACAAATGACTGTTTTTGAAAATCGACATTTAATGGAATAAATCATCCAAGTCAAATTGCTTTCATGTAGGAGTTAAAACATCATTATGAAGAAGATATATATCGTTACAAACATTTGCACCTTTATAGTAATAGGTACTTTTGTTTTTCATAAAGCAAATGAACTTAAGTACACAAAAGCTATTAATCAATTAAATCATATAAAAAACATTGCACATAGAGGCGCTTCTGCGTATGCGCCGGAACATACAATAGCAGCGTATAAATTAGGGCAACAATTGAGAGGAGATTATATAGAAATTGATCTCCAAATGACAAAAGACGGACATTTAGTAGCTATGCATGATGAAACAGTAAACCGCACTACAAACGGTACGGGGCTAGTTAAGGAACATACATTAGAAGAAATAAAGCAACTTAATGCAGGTTCTTTTTTTAATGAAAAGCATCCAAGTTTAGCAAAGAAAGAATTTGAAAATGCGAACGTTCCAACACTAGAAGAAATTATTAAAACGTTCGGGCATAATGCAAACTATTATATTGAAACAAAATCACCAGATGAATATCCTAGTATGGAAGAAAAGTTATTAGAAATTATAAAGCACTACGGAATAAATGATAAAGTTATTATTCAATCATTTAGTGAAGCAAGTCTGCAAAAGATTCATAGTTTAGATGTTAATATACCTCTAGTACAATTACTACCTTACAAAAAGGTAGCTCAATTAACTGAATTAGAGATGAAAAAGTATAAAACATACTGTATCGGTCTTGGGATGAACTATAAATATATTGATTCAACTTATGTAAAGAGAATAAAGAAACACGGATTAGAAGTTCATCCATTTACTGTAGATAATGAAACAGATATGAAAAAGTTAATTTTATGGGGAGTTGACGGGATGTTTACGAATTACCCAGATCGTTTACATTCATTATTACAACCTTAAACTATAATGGTGTAATTATCACTGAATCAATAATACAAGTACCCACAAGTATACAAAGATAGTTCGTCATCTACATAGAGCCGATATTGAAATGAAATCCGAAAAAGAATCCAATATTTTTATTGGATTCTTTTTATTTCGCTCTAAGTGACGAACTTAAAGCAATATGAATTTGAATTTGTTAATAAAATATTACATTGAGTATGATTTTTTGTAATTACCATCAGAAAGTAACGAAATTGTAATGAATTTTAACTACGATTTTTATATTTTTTTGATACACTGGCTACGAGAGGAATACCGATTAATGTAGGTAAAAACCAAAACCATATAGGCGGTAATAAATTAATTATGGGAATATGAATACCGACGTTTACTAAAAGTGCGGTAACGGCACCAATATAAGAACCTAACATACCTCTAATATGGTGATGGAGCCAATTTTTCCAACGTTTTTTTCGTGCGAGGTATCCATATATCGCAAATGAATAAGAGAAAATTGCTACATAAAATAAATATGCGATTTTATCCCAGTTTATAATGGATAATATAATTGCAGTAACGGTGATAACAACATAGGATGCATGATATATTTCACCCCATTCCGTATGTTTTCCTTTCTTCTTTTGAGCAACCATCGCTACAATACCGGTGATTAAACATATCGTTCCAAATAATATGTGGATGGTTAAAAGAATGTGAAAAATGCTCATAATAATTCCTCCTTTTTTATTTTTATAGTATTGCAGTATAGGAGGAAAGTTGAAACATATTGTTTGTTCGTCTTAATATATTGAAGTATTGGTACTCCTAGTACAAGTTTCAACGGATAAATTTTTCTTGAATTTAATGATACACGTATTACGTGAAATGAAGGAGAGACTTCCATGTTTACATCAATTACATATTTACAATCTGGGAATGAGAAGCAACAAAAAGTGTATGATGTTTTGAATAAACTTAACATTATGGAGGATTTAACTTTGTATAGTCCGGTTCTTTGCGGGACAATTCCTATTAGAATTGATACTCTTCAATCTGACTTAGATATAGTAATGGAAGTACATAACTTTGATGTTTTTGAACAGGAAATGAGATCTTTATACGGTTCTTATAAAGGATTCAAAATAAAAAAGAAAAAAATTAAAACTACAGAATCGATAAAGGTAAATTTTGAGTTTGAAGGTTTTGAATTTGAATTATTTGCTCAGCCTAAGCCAGTACGTAACCAAAATGCATATAGACATATGATAGTAGAGCACATGTTATTAATGCAGCATCCCCATATAAGGGAAGAAATTCTTCACTTAAAAGAGAACGGTTTAAAAACAGAACATGCTTTTGCTCAAGTATTAAATATTGACGGAGATCCTTATGACGAACTTATTTTATTGGGACAGGAAATGAGATTGTGGTAAATACGATACACAAAAACTCCTCTATAAATAAAAGAGGAGTTTTTGTTATGTCATTAACTTACGGATTAATTCACTCAACAATTTCACCCCATAATTAATTTGCTCCGTAGAAGCATATCCATATGATAAACGAATGTACCGATCTGATTCTTCTTCATATATACGTCCTGGATTTAAAAGAATTCCTTTTGATAGCGCCTCTGAAAATAATTTCTTCATCGGAATGCTAGGTACAATCTTTAGCCATATAAATAATCCACCACTAGGAATATCCCACGATGCAATATCTGCGCAGTACTTATTTAAAGCTCGTATCATGATTTGTCTTCGTTCTTTTAGTTTGATTCTTACGTTTGCAACATGTTCTTCATAAAAACCTTTATTTATCCATTCAGCAGCAACTCTTTGAGATAAAGAGCTCGATCCATAGTCTGTTTGCATTTTTATATCTGACAATCTATCAATAACTGGTTCGGGTCCAATGATCCATCCAATTCTAAGTCCTGGGCTAAGTGTTTTAGAAAGACTACCAACATATAATACATGTCCGTGTTTATCTATCGACTTTAAAGGAGCTGGAGGTGGTTCATCAATCCATAACTCTCGGTAAATATCATCTTCAATTATAGGTAACTGTTCCTTTTCACATATTTTTATTATTTCTTTTCTTCGCTCTTTAGACATTAATATCCCTGTTGGGTTTTGAAAACTAGGGATAGAATATAAAATGTTTTTCTTTTGACTATATTTAATACGTTTTAATAATTCGTTAGGTAAAATACCGTGATGATCCATACATATACCAGAGAGATTTATATTTGCTGATTGAAATACATGAAGTGAATATAAGTAAGAAGGTTGTTCAAGTAAAACGGTTGATTCTCTATGCAAAAGACCAATTGATATTAATTGGAGTGCTTGTAATGCACCAGAGACGATTAATATAGAACTGGCTGATGTATGTATTCCGAATGATTTTACGTATTTACTAATTGCTTCACGTAACGGCAAAAAACCTTTTTGTTCTTCGTATCCAAAATAATCTATTTCGTCACTTACGCTTTTCATAATGGACTGCATAGTTTTTAGCGGGAAAAGTTGAGGCGCAAGTACACCTTTACTAAGATGGATAAGTTTTTTATTTGCTTCTGCTTCATTGATTTCTCGTACCATTAACTTGCTAGGTTTGTGAATACCAGCTTTTACATATTCACTCCAATCAGGCGGGGGATTCGTCGCTAATAATGACCATGTATTATTTGTTACAATTGTTCCTGCTCCAATTTTCCCTTGAATCAATCCGTCTGCCATAAGTTCATCTAGCGCAGTTATTACAGTACTTCGATTTACATGAAATAATTTGGCTAACTGCCGTTGACTAGGAATCTTACTTCCAATAGGCCATTCTCCATTTTCAATTTTTTCTTTCATATAGTCTACTATCTGCCGATACTTAGGCAGTTTTTTATTAGTTGTCATAAAAAAACTCCCTCGTTCACTTTATAAATGCCAAGTGGTTGGTTTTTACGATAAATAACTGGTTGAAGACATTGTAACAACTATTAAATATGATGAAAAGAAATAATTGGTAATTATAAAGTGGTTGGTTTGAAGGGGGAGAAAAAAACATGAATTATAAAAAATGCGACTTTCGGATTATTTGTGCTCATGCTTTTACGATTTTAATATGGGGGACTGCCTTTCCAGCAATTCGTATGGGGCTCGAATCTTATACACCTGAGCACCTTACTTTACTACGTTTATTAATCGCTTCATTTATTCTTCTGTTGTTTTCCTTTATATACAAGTTACGACTGCCAGATTTAAAGGATATCCCAGCAATTTTTATATTTGGTGCTTTAGGATTTACTTTTTATCACATTGCATTAAACTACGGCGAAAAAACAGTAAATGCTGGATCTGCAAGTTTAATTGTTTCAGTCACACCTATAGTAACGGCTATTTTTGCATCTGTTTTTTTGAATGAAAAAATGAAATTAAATGGTTGGATCGGTGGTGTAATTAGTTTTATAGGAATTGCTTTCATATCATTTAGTCAAGGAGATGCTATTCAATTGAATAGTGGAGGATTATTTATTTTATTAGCAGCGATTTCAGAAAGCTTATTTTTCGTTTTCCAAACTTCTTACTTGAAAAAGTATGGCTTCTTGCCATTTACCATATATACAATCTTGTCTAGTACTATATGTATGCTTATTTTTTTACCAGGAGTTTATCAAGAAATACTGGCATCTCCAATTGAAGTGAATTTGAGCGTTATATATTTAGGTTTATTTCCAACAGTACTCCCATATATCGCATTGGCATATATCATATCTCATTCTGGTGCTGCTGAGGCAACAAGTTCTCTATATTTAACGCCAGTAGCTGCATGTTTTATTGCTTGGTTATGGTTAGGTGAAGTGCCAACTTTCGTTTCTATAATTGGCGGGGGAATTACTATACTTGGAGTTTTAATTGCACATGTATCATTAAAGAAAGAAATGCATAGGGAAGAGTACTGCAATACAACAAAGTAGCTTTTGTTTAGAGGTAATAATTCAACATATTTATTAATAACAAGTAACCAGGCAACTTTAGAAATCGAAACAGGGAATTATTTTACTGCGTTGAATATATAAATACATTCTCTTAATAAAGGAGCTTAAAAATATTGAATGTCCAATTAAAGGTTGTTACGAGAGAGAATTGGGAAGATGCATTAAAGTTACAAGTTAAAGAAAACCAGGTAAAATTTGTTCCATCCGTAGCGGTGTCACTTGCTAAAGTATATATAAAACCAGATGGTGACAATGTAGAGTACATACCATTTGCGATATACGACGGCGATCTAATGGTTGGCTTTGTTATGCATGCTGTTGTAAGAGAGACAACTGATATGTATTGGATAAACGGATTTATTATCGATCAAAAGCAGCAACGCAATGGTTACGGAAAAGCGGCATTACAAGAAAGTATTTACTTAATAAAAAATACATGTAAGGCGTGTAAAGAAATTAGATTAACAGTACATAAAGATAATATCTCTGCAAAGAAACTATATGAACGTTACGGTTTTCAACCATTGGGACATGATTATGATGGCGAGCAAGTATATCGTTTATTCGTTTAACCATTATGAAGTAAAGGTGTGAAATGAAAGATGCAATTTTCAGAAGTGAAAATCGAAGTGTTTATTCCCGAAGAATACATTGAAATATTACGGAATGAACTAAATAGAATTGGAGCTTGTAAAACGGGGAAATATGATCATTGTCTTTCCTATAGTTCCGTGAAAGGATACTGGAGACCATTAGACGATGCATCACCTTTTAATGGGGAAATAGGTCAAATATGCGAAGGGCAAGAATGTAAAATTGAAATAAAGTGTAAACGGGACCTTGTAAAGGATGCACTTAAAGTTATTAACGAAATTCACCCGTATGAAACACCTATGATTTATATTATCCCTTTATTAAATGACTATTTTAATCAAATATAAAGTGAATGACTGGGAGGATTAACAATTGAAAAATAAATTCCATCATATTGTACGAGCTGTTATGTTAAAGGATAATAAATTGTTAGTGGCTGAATATATTGGCCATCATTATTTTTTGCCGGGTGGTCATGTTGAAATTGGCGAATCAGCTGAGAATGCATTAATTAGAGAACTACGAGAAGAACTCGGAGTAAACTGTAGTATAAAACAATTTTTAGGAGTCATAGAAAACCAATGGGAAGACCGAGAAGTTCTTCATTATGAAATCAATCACATTTTTGAAGTAGATTCGCAAGAGTTACATATTAATTTAAGACCAAAATCTAAAGAATCTCATTTAGCGTTTCACTGGATAGATTATAATCAAGAAGCTTTACATACGTATAAAATCATGCCAGCGCCTTCAGTTAAAGAGTTACTGGAAAGAAAATTAAGCGATGAACTACTAAACTGTTGGATTAGTAATTTTTAAACACCTCTATTAATAATAAATACGTCCACCGAAAGAAGATTAAGAAAATAGGCTAAAAAACAAGGTACATCACCTAGTGTAAGTTCATATTTTGTTGATGTACGCATTTAGTCGATAGCCTTATTTCTATTTTGTTTGCAAAAATATATTACTTTTCATATTTGGACGGAATTTATATTTATAAATGGAGGGTTTCGTAATGAATCAGTTTCAACAAGAACTACAATCATTAAACCTTAATGATTATCAATCTGGTAATGTTGTGTATTGGGATCAACTGCAACAAAATCAATATCCATACTATTACATTCAAGATGACGCGCGTCGTTGCGGCGGATGCGGAGGTTGTGGTGGACGCTGTGGCGGATGTGGCGGTAGATGCGGTGGTTGTGCAGGTCGTTGCGGCGGATGTGTAGGCTGTGCTGGATGTTTCGGTTGCTTTAATTGCTGGAACTGGTGGATCATTTAAGTATAAAACATCAAAGCTATTTTGCTTGAAAGAAAGGTGTGAATACTATTTTGCACTTTTCTTTCAAGCTGTAATTTTTATGCGTATTAAGGGGGATTTATTTGTATACATACGATAAGTTAATTTCTTGGGTAGAAAATATAAAAGAAAATAATCATAGTTCTGCAACAGCACTTTGTATTATAAAAGATAACAAAATCGTACTAGAGCATTATAGTGGCCATCATTCAAATATATCTACAAGTAAAAAAATAACAGCATCTTCACAATTCAACGTTGCTTCTGCGAGAAAAAGTTATTTAGGATTAATGGTAGCATATGCGCTTTACGAGGGGAAAATAAACTCTATTGATGACGAGGCGATAAAGTACTTTAATGATTTCGACCCTGTATTACTTGGTAAAACAACGATAAGACATTTAGTAACCCATTCGCACGGTTTAGGAGAAACGAATGACGGGACAATTTTTCGTGAATTTGAACCTGGACAAGCATGGGCGTATAGAGATATTAATGTCAGAATGATAACACGTCTTATTTATCAGCTATATAACAAAAGTTTTCCTGAATTGTTAAAGAAGCGTGTATTTGATCTAGCTAACTTCAAAGAAACAGGTTGGAGAATTCAAGAACATGAAAAATTAGTTAAAGTTGTTGATAATCCAAATGAAGACGCGATTAGTGAAATTGGTACGGTAGATGATGGTACTGAAAAAAATCTATTTGTCTCAGCTAGAGAATTTGCACAGTGGGGCAATCTTCATTTAAATCAAGGTGTGATAAACGGAAAACAAATTGTTCCAAAAGAAGTTATAAAAATTGCTACGAGTTTGCAAAGTCCAACATTTACAAACAATGAACTACCACAAAACGGGTTGTTTTGGTTTGTTCAAAATGAACCTGCGCTTTCAAGTGAACTTGGTGAACGAGTGCCGAAAGGGTCGTATCAAATATTAGGAATTACAGGACCGACTCTTTTAGTAATACCTGAATGTAATGTAGTTGTTGCGAAAATGTATAATAAAAGATATAACTACGGCGGTGATAATTATTTATATTATTTACGTGAATTTAGCAATTTAGTCGCTGATACATTTCGTAACGGTAATAGGGCATAATTACTCCTATAATGAAAAGGAGTGAGAGAAAGTGAAAGATAAAATGAATAAAAACAAAAAGCAAAATATAAAAGATGTAAATACAGAACAAAATGCTATTTATAGTGATCCTAAAGATGCTGCTAATATGCAAACGGTACCGCAGCCGAAAGATTTTGATGAAATTGAATATTAATTTTTCATTCATCGGACTATATGATGAATGAAAAATACATCTTAAGTCCCATCACATAACAAAAATCTTTTGGTATCCTATATACATAAGCATTTGAAAATGTCTTATCTTAACAAAGCTTTCTTTAAGTAAATCTAATATAACCTGCGAAAAGACACTTCATTATGAAGTGTTTTTTTGTGTATATGAACTTAATTTCCATTTTTCACACAGTATCTTGCATTTTATGATGGTTATACTAACTGTGAAAATTCATGTCAAGATAAAAAAAGGGGACAGTTAGTATGAAACAAACTTCTATAAATCCGTTACTAATTGTTCTAGGTACAATTATTGTTCAAATTGGCCTTGGAACAATTTATACATGGAGTTTATTTAATCAACCCCTTGTTAGTAAGTTTGGATGGAACCTCAATTCCGTAGCGATAACTTTCTCCATAACAAGTTTTTCATTATCATTCTCAACCTTATTTGCAGGAAAGTTGCAGCAAAAATTAGGACTTCGTAAACTCATCGCTACTGCAGGGATTGTTCTGGGACTCGGTTTAATACTTAGTTCACAAGTTTCTTCCTTACCATTACTATATTTATTAGCTGGTGTCGTTGTTGGTTATGCAGATGGAACTGCTTATATTACATCACTATCTAATTTAATTAAATGGTTTCCAAATCGAAAAGGACTTATTTCTGGCATATCTGTTTCGGCATATGGAATGGGCAGCTTAATCTTTAGATATATAAACGGAAGTCTTATCGATAGTCTTGGTGTATCACAAGCATTTCTATATTGGGGTATCATCGTTTTACTTTTAGTATTAACCGGATCGTTCTTCTTACGTGAAGCAATAGTGAGTAATGCTGTAACTGAGACATTACACAATGATTATACGCCTCGTGAAATGATGCGAACGAAACAAGTATATCTTTTATTTTTTATGCTATTCACATCGTGTATGGGCGGTCTATATTTAATCGGTATGGTAAAAGATATTGGGGTACAGCTCGTTGGACTTAGTGCAGCAACTGCAGCTAACGCCGTTGCAATGATTGCAATTTTTAATACGGTAGGTAGAATTGTTCTTGGAACGTTATCAGATAAAATTGGCCGAATGAAAATTGTCTCTGCGACGTTTGTTATTATTGGATTGTCAGTCTTTACTTTAAGTTTTATCCCACTAAATTACGGCATTTATTTCGCTTGTGTAGCAAGTGTCGCCTTTTGCTTCGGCGGTAATATCACTATATTCCCAGCTATTGTCGGTGATTTCTTCGGCTTGAAAAATCATAGTACAAATTACGGAATTGTTTACCAAGGTTTCGGATTTGGTGCGCTTGCAGGATCATTCATCGGAGCACTACTTGGTGGATTTCAACCGACCTTTATTATAATCGGTGTTTTAAGCGTTATTTCCTTCATTATTTCGATATTAATTCGTCCACCAAAAGCAGAGAAGAAAAAGGAAATAAAACATTTACATCGGAAAATAGCTTAATTTTAAAAAGAGTCCTCATAAAGGACTCTTTTTATATTACAAAACATTTGATTTTCCCTTTTTAGTCATTGTGTAGGAAGTATAGAGTTACTTAATTCAAAGTGAAATGATTTGAAAAGTAATAAAGTAATTTATTTCTTAACGAACCAAGTAGCAGATTAGTAAAATATTCATATTGTTTTATAAAGGAATCAAAATGTTGTTATAAAACTACAGTAAACCAGCTTTGCTATTAGGCATACAATTCATTTAAATACCATTATTTTATTATAAAGGTAGTTGGCTTATATTGGTTACAATCATAATTTCTTCTTTTATGGTATTCGCTACAACGAATATTGATGACATTTTTATACTCCTTGTTTTATTTTCACAAGTAAGGACAGGAGTAATTAAAAAAGAAGGTAGAGCTGTCCGCGAAAAAGCTAAGGTAAAAGGACTTTATATAGTTATTGGACAATATTTGGGGTTTAGTGTAATTATTTCTCTAAGCATCATTGGTTCTTTAAGCTCTTTTTTCATTCCCGTTTCGTGGATCGGGTTATTAGGATTCGTGCCAATTTATATGGGGGCTAAAGGACTATTGTCACTTCGTTCTTATAAAAGTAATGAAGTCATTGATAACATTTCTGGTTCATTATTTAAAGTAGCTTTGATTACATTAGCTAATGGATCTGCCAATATTTCAATTTATATACCACTGTTCGCTAGTCAAAATCTTAAAACGAATATTGTTACATTAATTATCTTTTTTCTATGATAGCAATATGGTGTTTTATTAGCTACACATTGATAAGAGCACCTATTCTAGCTAAAGCACTTGAGAAAACCTGCCATATTATCGTTCCAATTATTCTAATTGGTTTAGGAATATTCATTCTTTTTCGCAGTGATACAATTCAATTATTCTACTAAGGTGTTGAACTTACGGAAGTTTTAATTAAAAAAGAATCGAACAACGTAAATATTTTCGATAATTACATTCCTTTAGATTAATTCGATTCTATACAGCGTATAAAAGTCTTATTACAGATGAAATGTAGTAGGGTTTTTCTTTATTTTAGTGAAATGAAACAGTGCCCTATGACTATTAAGTTAGACAGGATATTACGATTATTAAATTGAATAGATACCATAAAAGGAGTGTGCTATTTAAAATGAAAATAGTAAAACAATGGGTCCAGGAAGATAGTGATTACATAAGAGAAAAAGTAATTGAATATAACCAAAAACATATTTCAGATGAAGATAAAAAGCCTTCAGAAAAAATTAGTTTTATAGTGAAAAATGAAAAGGAAGACATAGTAGGCGGAATAACTGCAATTACATTTTGGCACCACGTGCATGTTGATTTCCTATGGGTTTCTGAAGAACATAGACACGAAGGCTACGGAAGCAGGTTAATAAAACTTATTGAAGAATTTGCAATTGAAACAGATTGTGGGCTAATCAATTTAGATACTTTTAGCTTTCAGGCACCTAATTTTTATAAAAAGCATGGATATAAAGTGATTGGAGTAAGTGAAGACCACCCTAAAGGGCACAATCGATACTATTTAGAAAAAAGGTTATAAAGTATATAGAATCTAAAAATGAATGAATTATAGCAAAAAAAGAGCGTACGTTAAATGACCACTTTCAAAATACGCTCTTTTTTATATAGTAATGAAGGATTATCGATTATTAACTTTGCTAAGAGCGGATAAATGAAATACTCAATTAACTTTTTTATATTTTAAAACGATTAAATGGTAGAATGTAACAAAGACAGAAAATTCCTGTTATTAGAGGTGGACTTAGATGAAAAAAGTAAATGTTACATATGCAATTTTATACGATAAAGCAAATGAAAAGATCTTAATGGTCAAAAACAAAGGGAAGAGTGGTTCTTATTACACGCTACCAGGTGGCGCGGTTAAATTGGGAGAAACGTTAGAAGAGGCAGTAATTCGGGAAGTGAAAGAAGAAACCGGGCTACATATAACTGTAAACGGTATTTGTTACATCAGCGAAGCTTTTTTCGAAGAGAGAGGTCATCATGCAATTTTCTTTAATTTTTTAGGTGAAATAATTGGCGGAGAGACAAATATATCAAGGCCAAAAGAAATTGAAGAGATTACTTGGATGGAATTACATAGAGCAGCACCATATTTACGTATACCAGAACATTTACTAAATAGATTACAAAGGAAAGAAACAGTACCTTACTTTTTTAATGGAACAATCGTTCATCAATCTTCATAAAATTATCATTTCATGTAAGGCGGGGAAAGAATGGAGTTTATCGTTAATCACAAACATTTCACTCAAGCACTTTCAGAAGTAAGTAAAGCTATATCTACTAAAGCTATTATCCCTATATTATCCGGCATAAAAATAACTGCGGATCAATCTGGAATTACTTTAATCGCAAGTAACTCAAATATTTTTATCGAAAAATTCCTTGCTGTTTCAATTGAAGACGAAAAAATTGTAACTATTTTAAAAGCAGGAACTATTGTCGTACCTGCAAAGTATTTCATTGAAATAATAAAGAAAATGCCAAGTGATATAGTAATAAAAAGTAAGAATGACCAAATAATTACGATACAGTCAGAAGAAATCACATTAAACTTAAATGGACTTCCAGCATATGAGTTTCCGAATGTACCACTTATAGACGATCATGCAAAAATACAAGTGGAAACAGAAAGCTTGATTGAGGTGTTTAAACAAACTGTCTTTGCAGTAGCTAAAAATGAATCAAGACCTGTTCTTACTGGCGTTCATTTAGAGCTAGATCATAATAAATTAATTTGTGTAGCAACTGATTCACATAGACTTGCTATACGTGAAACGATAATATCTACAGATGTGAAAGCAAGTTGTATCGTACCAAGTGCAACTATTAGTGAACTTTTAAAATTAATGAGCAGTACTTCCGAAGTCGTATACATCTATCTTTCAGAAAGTCACATTATTTTTACATTCGGCACAACTACATTATATTCAAGACTAATTGAAGGGAAATATCCTAGTATATCTAGTTTAATTCCAAATGATTTTCAGACAGTCATTAACATAGATAGAAAAAAGATTTTACAAGGTGTAGATCGATCAAACTTATTAGCAAGTGAATGGGCAAATAACAATGTAAACTTAGAAATCATAAACGAATCAACAATTAAAATTTCTTCTAACGCTTCTCAGATTGGAAAAATATCCGAGACACAACAGATAGATATGATTCAAGGTGAAAAACAATTAAACATAACTTTTGATGGACGATTTATGATGGATGCTTTAAAGGCGATAAAAGAAGAAACGGTTACTTTAAGTTTCAGCGGTTCTATGAGACCGATATTAATTGAAGCAGGGAAACAATCTGCAGCAGTACATCTTATATCTCCAGTAAGACCTTATTAATAACAAAGGAAGGAATTACATGATGTACAAGCATACTTTATGTTTTATAAAAAGAAATGAAGAGATACTTATGTTAAATAGAGAATATGACCCTGTAAAAGGATTGTGGAATGGGGTAGGAGGAAAGATAGAAAAGGGAGAAACACCTTTAGAAAATGCAATCTAGATTGGAAAGAGATTTCTTGGATTCTAAGTGATTATAATTACGGCGTAGGAGAGATGATACCAAATTTTTTATCTGAAGTACTCCTCAATGAATTAATATTAGAACACAACTTTGTTTTATCTAATCATAAATTAATAGATTATAGGAATGAAGAATTGGCTAAGCAGGACAGTTCTATAGATAATATAATTCAATTATAAAAAGCAGGAAAGCGAATATAGTGATATAAACTTAAATACAGAAAAAAGAGCGAATCACTTATAGAAAGGTGCGCTCTTTTTTTATTTATAATTAAATTTCTCTCCACCAGGCTGATGAAGGATAGTCTGTAGATTTCAACGTAATAGATTCACCGATTTGAGGTGTTGCAATATTAACTCCTAAACGATTTGCTTCTTTTGTCACACGTTCAATAGGATCACTCCATTCATGTAATGCTAATGTAAAAGCACCCCAATGAATCGGAAGAAGGAGTTCTCCTTTCGCATCAATATGAGCTTGTACCGTCTCTTCTGGCAACATATGAATAGCAGACCATCTTGGATCATATTGTCCGCATTCCATCAATGTAAGATCGAATGGACCGTATTTATCACCAATTTCCTTAAAGTGAGGAGCATAGCCGCTATCACCACTAAAGAAGACTTTAGTCTCTTGACCAAGAATAAGCCATGAACACCATAAAGAACAATCTCTATCTGTCATACTTCGTCCTGAGAAATGCCTTGCAGGTGCACATACTAACTTAATATTATCAAACATAATTTCATCCCACCAATTATGCTCACTAATTTTACTAGGTGAAAGACCCCATTTAATTAAATATTGCGCAACTCCAGTTGGAACATAAAAGTGCTTTGCACGATCTTTTAACTGCATAATACTCTTGTAATTCATATGGTCATAGTGATTATGAGAAATGATAATCGCATCAATTTCTTGAATATCTTCACGTTCTAAAGAAAAAGCACCACTGTAACGTTTACTATTAAACACAGGAAATGGGGAAGATGCATCTCCAAACATCGGGTCTAACAACAATTTTTTACCTTCTATTTTTAAAAGAGAAGCAGAATGGCCAAACCAGGTAACACTCTCTAAAGACTCATTAGTTTTATCCGATAAAACAATAGGTAAATTCTTTACAGGACGCAGCTTTGTTTTCATTTTAAAGTAATCAGTCATTAAACCTATAATATCTTTCGGTTTAAAACTTACATCAGTATGAATTTGATTTATATATTTCTTTTTCATTCGTTCTCCTTTTTACGTTTAACAATATACGTATGTTGTTATTGTAGCTACTTGTAGTTTAAACGAAATCTTTTTACCTTTCACCTTAAATGCAGTACTTTTCATAAATTTGTCAAATTCATTATTCTTATATATAAAATATAAACCATGCAGCAGCAGATAAAATGAATACGAAGTAAATGTAAATTGTTTTCATTTTGTAAAGTTCTTCTTATAAGCAGCAAAGAACGTACGTTTCGTTATATGTTATAGAAGAAAATATGTCTCTAATTATTAAAAGGAAGGAGAGGACGTAAGTGCAAATAGAGAGAAAAAAGAAAGCAAAATGTAAACTATCAAAATCTGAAATTATTCATCTGTATGTAGAAGGGAAGAGTACCTCAGAAATCGCTATGCTTGCTAATGTGTCTGCGAGGTATATTCGTATGGTTCTATCAGACAGCAACGTTCCAAGGCGCGCTATAGGGAGTTGGAAGAGAAAGTATGACATAACAGAAGATTATTTTAAAACGTGGTCAAATAACATGGCTTATATATTAGGGTTTATAGCAGCAGATGGTGTCATACAAAAAGAAAATCAATGCGTCAGTATATCACAAAAAGAAAGTTACATTTTAGAAGATATAAAAAAAGAATTAAACACCAACCAGCCACTATATCAAAATAAAAAAACAGGCGTATATATGCTAAACATTAATAGCAAAACAATAAAAGATGACCTAATGAACATACACGGAATTATGCCATGTAAATCATTAAATATCAAATTTCCATTCGTGCCTGAAGAATATTTACATCATTTTGTTCGTGGATATTTTGATGGGGATGGTTACGTCAAGTATGAGACTTATACAGTAAGCTTTGTAGGAGGATCATATAATTTTATGAATTCTTTAAATCAGGTACTACAAAATCACAATTTACCAACCGATTTACTAAATCAAAATAAACATTATCGCGTCAGTTTAACCGGGAGAAAATCAATACAACTATTTTCAAATTGGATTTATAAAGACAAAGATATTTATTTGCATAGAAAATATGAAGAATTTCAAAAAGAGAGTCTAAGTATAGATCAATTACAAGATCGGAAACTAAAACAAACTCAAACTGCTGTTAAACAAAGAAAACAAAATTTCCTTAAAGATTATATGAAAAATAAATGTAATGCTACAGCTTGTTCTAATTTAAAAATAAGCGAATCAACTTTTAAACGTTGGTTAAAAAAGGATAATCAATTTAAAAAAGACTACGAAAGAATTCATTCATTATAAAAATGCAAGAAACCTTAGTATATCTATGCTAAGGTTTTTAATTTGAGATTCTTAGAGGATACTTATTTTCGTTTATAGAACTTAATAAATACATAGATTTTACAATGAATTCACTAGTAAGGGAGGGAATATGAAATGCTCACTAATAATAGTCCAGAGAATATATTACATACAGCTTATGAAGCAAAAATGATTTCGTCTGGAGATAATTCGCCATCTATAAAAATAAAAGGGACGAAACTTCAATATTTACTTATAATGTTTCATCTTGGTTTTGAGTCAAATGTTATAAAAACGATGCTAAGTTGGACGAAAGGGGAATTTGAAGAGCACGTTAATTCATTAGAAGTAGAGGGACTGTTGAAAAAAACAGGAGGGAGGTACTATCCAACATGTATGGTTATAACGGCTTGTGAAGGAAAAACCCTTTATAACCTTTGTGAACCTCTAATTAAACCAACACTTAAGATCATTGAAAATTATTCAAGTCAAATTGAAGCTATTTCAAAAAGAATCGATACGTTTAATCATGTATCTAAAGAATCGTATAGTCTTTTACTATATAGTGGTGTGTTATTAGATTTTGGACAAATAAATTACATTGAAGAAAATTATTTAAAAAAGAAACGACCTTTAAGAAATAAGAAACGATATTATTATGCAATTCAAGAACAAGAACTAACAGATATAGAGGCTTTCGGGATGTATGGTAATACGTATTTAGATTTAGGAGAAGTTCAAATTGGTCTTTATGGAAATTCTCGATATTCAACATTAAATTTAATAACAGCAGATAACGAAACATTTGAAGAATATTTTCAAAACACGAATACTGATATTAATTATAAGAAAAAGCAATTAGTAAAAGGTTTCGTAGAAGCAGATAGACAAATAGATTTACATTTAAACATAGTTTACGAAAAATTAGGCTTATATCAAAATTCACAACCTGTTATCCCTGTATTTAAATCAACAGACTTATCTATACTTAACGAAATTGCAAACACAATTAGTAAAGATTTAGTCTTATTGTTTAAAGAAAACGATAAACCTTTAAAAGAATACTTTGTGAGCAGCAGATACTCAAAAGAAATAACTTATGAAGAGTTTTTTATCTGGTGGTATCACTTTTTCTATACAAAGGTAACTGAAGAATTAATAAAACAAGGTGTAATTATAACAAGCGCACAAGAAAATCAAACGTACATAATTCATTAATAACTTAAAATTAAAGTGTTAATATACTTTTACAAATGTAGCAGCTAAATGGATACATAATTATTAGTAAATAGAGGATAATCTGAAATTAAAATCTAATATAAAGAAAATGAAATATTTAAAGGGGAGAAGAGCCGTGCAAAAGAAATTCATCAATCCAGAAACGATGCCACCAACTTTTGGATACTCGCATGTAGTCGAAGTTAGTAACGCTAAACGAACAATTTACATATCTGGACAAGTAGCGATTAAAACAGATGGTCAAATAGTTGGCATTGGTGATTTAGCTACACAAACGCGACAAGTTTTCGAAAATATTAAAAGTGCATTAGAAACTTCGGAGTTGAAATTTAATGATGTAGTAAAATTAACTTTTTTCGTAACAGATATTTCTCAAATGGCCATCGTTAGAGATATTCGAGATCAATACATTGATACTAAGAATCCACCAGCAAGTTCAGCTGTAGAAGTTAGAAAGTTAATTAACGATAACTTGTTAATTGAAATCGAAGCAATTGCTGTAGCAAACTAATTTTAAAAATTTATTATTAATCATATCTATACAATTCGTTTTAAATGAACGTTTTAAACGAATTGTATTTTTATTGTCTTAAATATAATTTATATAAAAACATAAGTATCAATAACTTATAAAACAACTAAAACACACAAATAGCCAAACAATCCATCACATATTAGTAACTCGATGAAACAGGGGAACATAACCACCTGAACTAACATTTAATAAGTTTATTATTTTTAATTAGTTAACATAATATATATTATAGGTAGTTGTAGAAACAAAGCGATATCAGGTATCAAAAACCAAGTAAACTATACTTAATGAGACGAAACGGAGATTTTTAGTGAGATTTGCATAAAATTTTATCTAGACGTATTTCTACAGTTTTTATCGTTTGTTTTGCTATACAATCTATCACAGCAAATTCAAATCAATAATCCAATAAGAATTATCGAATCAAAATCATTTTTGATCGGCAAGAAATTTTTATACAGAAAAATTATTTCTATACAAAATATAAATTAGTAATTTTATTTTATGTTTTACTTAATGAATTTATTGCTATTTACACACGTTTTACAACTTTACATTATTTGTTGTTATTTTGTTATTTACGCTTGACTTTCATTACACTCATTGTTTTTTATTCTAGTTAACATAACGTTTATTTTTTAGCTTGCTAGTATTTTAGTTATATGTTTTTAATAACAATCCCAATTGTAAATAACATTGGAAAAATCTAGATTTAATAAATCGTCTTTCTTTATAAAGAAATTAGCAACACCAGAATCTCCCCACATAATATTTAATGAATCATCTGTATCAATTTGCAACAATAACATGTCATGTTGCTGGTATTTTTCTTCCCATTCCCTTGGATCTGTCTGTGTGAAAAATGGATAACCACCAATTTTATGCCCTTGATCTTTACATAAATCATCATACAGTTCGCCTAATTCTGTATTATTTTCTTCATCAACAATTGCTTCCCAATCAATGTTATCGCTAAAAATCTTTTCAAATCGATAATCTCTTGATGTTACGGGTTGATAACCTAATTCAAACTTTAGTTTCGCTGCTTCGGGTATGATAAAGTCCTCTAATTCTAAAGTGTTTAAATAACTAAAATCAGTAATAACCTTATTTAAATCTTCTATAATTGTAGAATGATAAATAATTCGAAAGTCTTTTTGGTTTGTTCGATGATCTAAATCTGCTCCATAAAGCTCATCATCAGCACTTACGAAAAACTGTAATATTCCCTTTTGAGGCATATATTCAACATGCGGCATTTCTTCAAAGTTTAACTGCGCAAGTAACATCATAGGTTGTCCATTTGAATCTTTAGGATGCTCTTGATCTATAGGTAAATACGGATAACCACCAAACTTACTCTCAAAAAGCGTCGTCTCTGCTAATGTTCCAGACACTTTAACATACGGTTTCACACTTTCTTCTAAAATACTACGATATTTTTCTAGTTCTTTCGGAATTTGAAGTTGATACGTATTCTTCATCACATTTGCCTCCCTTTAAAAATGAATGGATAATACCTTACTTAATTATATAGCAAGAGATAGCTTAATTGAAAATTGTTAAAAATCCGTTTTCACCCTCGTTTTTTGCGCACTTGGTGGACAAAGTAAATTATGTTCTAATACCTTTTTATTAATAGTTCGAATTAGATCCGCCGCTTCTGCAGTATTTGTATTATCTTTTAGTTTTTCTTTTAATTCATCAATTTCCTTTGAAAGCTCAATCCACCTAGGTAAAACATGATTATTCTTTAAAGTTCTATACAGTTGTTTTTCAGGATTGTACGAAAGGTCTTTATCAAGATTAAGAGGTTTCCCTTTACCGAGTAAATTATCAAAAGACCCTTTCTTTTCTGCTTCTTTAACGATAGAACTAATATGATCCTCATACGTATAGGACCAAACTTTCTCATCTTTTACTAAAATCTCTTGCTTTTTCAGTTTTTTATCTATTTCTTCTTGATTCATAGATTCTCGCTCCTTTTTATTTTATAGTGTCGTTTTTTTAAGTTTTAATGCTTTCAATCCATCAAACAACTTTTCACGCCACCACACACCGTCATGTTCGCCTCGAAACTCTTCATAAGTGATTTGGTATCCCTTTTCTTTTAAAGCTTTATACAGGCGCCTATTAGCCGTTAAAAGAGGTTTGTTTTCAAGTTCTCCTGCTGCTATGTAAAAATGAGTTTGACTCGTATTGGAATCTATAGATGAAATTTGATTTTCAATCCAAGGAATTTGATTTTCATAACCATCCTTTTTCCAATGCACGGATCCAGACATTGATAACACGTTTTCGAAAACATGTGGATTTTGAAGCGCTGCATAAAAAGCTGCTAAGCCACCAAGACTGAATCCAGCAATTGTTGTATGGTTCGCTTTTTGATGCACACGATACTTTGTCTGAATCCATGGAAGTAATTCCTCCGTTAAAAATAAATTCATTTTATCGTTATAAGTTAGCTCTTCTAATCGATCAACTGGTTCTATAGCAACAGCAATACAAGATGAGATTTCTTTTTCGTAAATTAAATAATTAAGTGTTTTTGCAATTGAAAGGTCATTAATGAATGAATTTCCATCAAATACAATGAGAAGTTTTTGAAGATGTGAAGTGTGAGAATAATCATGAGGCGTATAAATATGAATGTTACGTGTGTTATTTAAAACCGAACTATGAAAAGAATATGTTTCAATTCTCCCAGATGGATAATGATTTGAAGGAAAACGACTGCTATACTGTACTTCCATTCCTATATTTAACACAGATGCTTTATTAGCACCTTCTCCAAATGTATTTTCATTATATGGGTCTAGTCGATACTGTTCACTACGCTTTATCCAATCATTTTCTGTAAAATAATAAGTTGAAATAAAACTCTGATTCGTCCTAAACGTAACATACCAAATATCTGTCTGTGACAATCGTTTTAATTGATTTACAGCCAGATCCCAACCAGGAAAACTTCCGAATACATAAACATTTTCAGTTTTTTGGTCTCCTAACCATAAATACGTTATAAGCTTATACTGATTATCTACAGGACATTGTTCTATTAGTGGCGTATGATTTGACTTTATTTCATGCAAAAAAGTATAAAAAGCTTTCTCGTTTCCATTTATTAGGTAAGTTTATCAATTGCCTGAATAGAAAGTTCCAACGCTTTGATCCGTCTTGTTAAAAGTGTTCTTTGCGGACTACCAACTTTAGACTTATCATAGGCTCTCTCAATTGATGGAAGCAAACCAGCAAGTACATGACGAGCTTCTGCTAACTCTTCTTGACTATACTGGTGGCTTTCTTGATTCCACACGTTTTCTAGCACTGCTAACCCTACACAAACAGCATTAAGTCGTTTTTTCACTAATATAGTATTTGCACCTTTTTCAGTCATCTGTGATAGTGCATTTTCAAGTTTACGAATTGTCGATTGTAAAGATTTTATTGATTCCAATTTATCTATATTTGATACGTTTTCCATGTTAATGTTGTCCCTTCTAACTTATTTTGTTTAATGTTTGATAAAATAAGTACTTGATTTCACTCGAAATATTTTAACACAGTTAACTAACTATATTCGAGTTGGACAATGAATTAAAGGAAAACGGCCACTAAACATCTCACCCTCCCTTACATCATTCTATATGTACTTCTTTCTTCGTATTAGAATCCCTATTTAAACAAGGTATTAAAATTGTATTTTTTATGAACAAAAAAAGTACAAGTAGCATAATTTGTACTTTTTTATTTTTATTCAGTAAGATAATATAGTAATAGTTTTCGGGCCTTCTCATAATTCATGAAATCTCTATATAAAATGGGATACTTCACAATTTCTGTTTCTATAAAACGATATTGTGGAAACCATTCATAAAATGATTTCCTTAGCCACTTTATTTGATCAAACACAATCTCCTTTTCGTTGTTATTAAGTACGTAACTTAAAGTACCTTCTGTATGCATCCAATAACAATTTAAATCAGCGCTTATACAATCATCTTCTGTAAACATATTATTAATATCTTTTCGTACTTTTCGAATGTCACAATTCGGAAATGGTTTGTACAGTGGACTATGCATTTTCTGCAATTCCTTAAAAATAATTCGTTTTCCTAACTTCAACTTTCCACCCCTTTATTTCTCTATCCAATTTAATAAGTTTTCATAATGATATTGAGCATCTGTATAGCCAAGATTATATAAATTAACGAGTTTTTCTTTATTTCTTTCTATTCCGCTTATAGGAAGTTGTACGCTAGGCTGAATGACATAAAAGTTATCTTTTTGTTCCATTTGATTCATATAAGATATCGTCTCATTATAAAAACGATAATGTTCTACTAAAGATTCTGCGATATTCGGATATTTCCTATATAAAATTTTAGCCAGACCAGAAAATTTATTTCGCTGTTTCTCATATCCTTCTGGCTTTGTCATAATCACGACGTTCTTTTGATAACCATCAGTTTGTGCTTTTAGAACCGGTATAGGATCTATAATCCCTCCATCTAACAATTTTCGATTATCATATTCTACAGCAGGCGCTATAAATGGGACAGAACTTGATGCGCGAATGATTTTTAAAATATCATTTCCATGTTCTGTTTTATTGTAATAAACTGCTTTTCCTGAATCACAATCAGTCGTTCCTATGACAAATTGCTCATTGGAATTTAAGAAAGTTTGAAAATCAAATGGAACAATTTTATTAGGGACTTCATCAAATAAAAAGTCCATCCCGAATAATTCACGTTTTCGAATCAAATTTCGATAAGATATATATCGGTGATCTGACACTAGCTCTGTATTTACTTTTTTATTCCTTCCTTTTTGACGTGATAAATAAGTTGCGCCCATACATGCACCAGCGGATACGCCAACTACATACGGAAAGAATAAGTTCTTTTCCATAAAATATTCGAGTACTCCTGCAGTATATAGACCTTTCATTCCTCCGCCCTCTAATACTAAACCGATATTTTTCATACTATATCCCTCTGCTTCTTTTTTCTTACTTACATATTAGCATAAGATATTAAGATGAGATTATATAAATGAATTGCAACAATAGCCAGAAACTACTAATGTAATATCATAACTTCATAGCGAGTAGCATGGTACAATATAAGTAACAAAATCCACAAATAATGGAGGAGGAATTTCCTATGGGTTTATTTAGCGGTATTTTAGGAAATGCATCAAATGCGAGTACAGAAAGTGTAGAACGTGATTTAGAGAAGATTATGTTAGACGATGAGAAAGTTGAACACGCTTATAAATTAATTCGTGATTTAATCGTATTTACAAATCGTCGTCTTATTTTAGTAGATAAACAAGGGATATCAGGTAAAAAAACAGAGTATCATTCTATTCCTTATAAAAGTATTACACAATTTAGCATTGAAACAGCTGGGCATTTTGATTTAGATGCTGAGCTTAAAATTTGGGTATCTAGTTTGAGTACGCCAATTACGAAGGAATTTAAAGGTGACGATAGTGTTTTAAGCATTCAAAAAGCGTTAGTAACATATACGACGAAATAACGCCTTTCCGTATGTTTATTCATCTTCAAAATTACTAACCCGAGTATTTTGGAAGAATATGCATTGTTTTTGTATATTTAATCTGAAATAACATAAAAAGGTAAAGCGTATTTCAAATGCTTTACCTTTCTTTTTTGTAATAAATAAGTGTAGTTTTATCATTTAATTTCTTTATTACTTCTGTTCTTTTATACCCCATCTTTTCGTATAGAAAACAATTTCTTTCTTCTTCTAAAATCGTAGCAAGTTCAAAGCTCCGTGCTTTTGGAAACATCTTTTCAATTAAAATAAGTACCTTTTGAGCGATTCCTTTCCCTTGATAGTTTGGATGAATAAACATTGGACTGATCCAAAATTTATAAGGTCTTTCTTTTTGGGATATACAAATCGCTCCAACAAGTTTCGAATCAATTATCATCTTATAAAAGTTGTTACTCGGATTATTTATCCTTAAAATAGTTTTTTCAATAGATTCATTTGCTGGATTTGTTTCATAGTCTTTATATTTATTTAATAAAGGGCGAAATGAGTCTATTTGCATTTGAAATAAAACTGCTGCATCAATTTCTGTTGCCTTCTCTAATGTAATATCCATGTTACCAATTTAGTCGCTTTCTTAATGAATTTATATGAGCTGTATGATGACGTCCGTGCCATGCATATAGTCCAATTGCAGCAGCAAGTTTTGTTTCACCAGTTTCAGGGTGATTAAATGTCTTTTCTAGATCTTCAATTTCTAGAGAATATAAAAGGTTAACCCATCTTTTATGTAATGAATCTAACATTACTAGTGAAACATCTACTGGTAATTTAGAATCAGGTAGTTCTGCCCACTTCTCTTCTTTATATGGTTTAATAGTAGGATTCTTTTCTGTTAGTGCTAATTTAAAGCGTATGTAGCTATTCATATGGCTATCAACAACGTGATGAACTACTTGACGAACCGTCCATCCACCAACTCGATACGGTGTGTCTAACTGCTTCTGATCTAAATCTTTAATTGCTTTTGCTAGTTCATTAGGTAAATCTTCAATTTCTTGAATCCATGTATCAATCATTTCTTCAGTTATAGGACGTTTGTATGTAAATTGCCCAATTGGATAACGTAAATCATTCATGTATAAGTCCCCCTTATTATAAGCGCGAAGTATTTCTCCATATATAATGCACAAACTTCACATGTTCCCCGTTTAATTCTACAGAATTTATATCTGCTTCGTCTTGATAAGAAGAAAACCCGCTTTTTTCTAATACACTTTGTGATGCGAGATTATTAGTAGTTGTTTTAGCATGAATCTCATTAATTTTATTATTTTTCGCTACGTCCAAAACTAATTTTACAGCTGCTGTTGCAACTCCTTTTTTAGTAAACTTTTCTCCGACTCGATAGCCTAACGAACTGCTTCGAAATTCCGTATCTATATCTACTAAATTTATTCGTCCTACAATTTCTTTTTCTTCATTACGAATTAAATAAAAATAAGAATCTCCATCCGCCTGTTCTAATAATAAATCGTCTAGTAGTTTTTGAAAATATTCAAAATCGTAATATTGTGAGCCACGATTTGGCACCATTGTTTCAAAAAAAGACTTATTCGTAAGTTCAAACGTAAATAAATCCTTCGCATCGTGTTTCTTTAATTGTTCTATGTATATTTTCATCTCGATTACTCCCTCTATATCTACTAACTGTTATATATTCTTTTTTAATCGATTCATCTCCTGCTATTTCTTTCGCTTCAGTAAAACAGCAAGTAGCACTTTCGGATGAAATAGGTGAAATGGACTACGAATTAAATTCATCACTCTTACTAATCGAATATAAACGTCAGAGTCACTTGCAGATAGTTGATAGATTTGTTTCGTATACCAAAGCTGAATTTTTTGCTTTATCGTTAATTCTCTTTTTAGCTGCGGATGACGTGATATTTCCGTTATAGTCATTTCCCAAGGAGTTTGTATAATATTAGAGGTCTTTTTATAAAATTGCTGTGTAAATGCTTTATCAAACTTTTGTCTCCTTTGTAAAAGTAACTGCAATTGGTGAGCTTCCATAGCAGCAACTGAAACACCTTGCCCGAAAACAGGGTCAAAACGACAATGTGCATCCCCAACTACTAACAACCCTTCTGGTAAATGATTAACTAAATCAAATCGCCGACGTACTTGATAAGGAATTTTGTACGTTTTGATATTTGAAATTGCCTCAGCTTTATTTAGAAAATCTGTCACATTAGAAATTGATAGGTTTTCAGCAAAATCATAAAACTCATCATCTGTTTGCGGTGCTTTCTCATTTGCATATCCGCTGAAAGTAACAAAATAGCGATTATCCTCAATCGTTTGAATAAGAACACCATACGGATTGTCAGGGAAACTTGGAGACATTAGCATATTACAGCAGTCTAATTTCTCATTTTCATTGAGTTTAAACATTCTAGTTGTGTAAAACAAATCAATGCGCACTTTCTCTTCTTGCACTTCAATATTGTATTCACGTAACCACGCTATACTTTTTGAACCAAATCCGCTTGCATCAACAACAATATCTGCTTGAATTTCTTCTTGTGTGCCCGCCTCTAAACATTTAGCTTTTACTCCACATACTTTGTTAAACTTTCCATCTACTAATAACCCATCAACTAATGTTCCAAATTTAGTGGTAACATTTGAAATATCATCAATTCGTTTTTGAATATGCCATTCAAGCAAAAACCTACTTTGTTGAATCATATGTACTTTTCCTATGAATTGCTGTTTCCATAAACCAAATTGATGCCATTTTATATCACGAGTAAAGTTATTTACGATACTACCTGCTTCGATTAATTCATTAGTGATATTAGGAAACAATTCCTCAATCGCTTTTTCTCCACCTTTTAATAACACATGAGGATGATTACTTTGTGGGACTCTTTTTCTCGAAGATTTTCCATCCCATCTTTCACCAGATTCTATAATGATTACTTCTTTAAAGGTAGTGGATAATGCTTTTGCTGCGAGTTTTCCTGCTATACTCCCGCCAATAACGATAGCCTTATTAAACATATTTTCCCCCTTAATGAAAAAAGACCCTGCCTTATATGAATGAAACAGGATCTAACCGAATAGTTACTACATTAAAACACATGAGTAAATTGCAACGTTAAAATTAAAATGCCTAATCCCCATACATAATACGCAAATACTTTTAAGGAGTGACGTTTTAAATATTGAATCATCCATGAAACGGCTATATAACCGAAAAACGCTGCTGATAACGTTCCGACAATTAAAGATGTACTAGAAATAGATTCTGCTTTCTCTTGAAAAACATCTGCTAATTGCAAAATAATAGCTCCGACAATGGCTGGAGTTGATAATAAAAAAGAAAAGTAAGCAGCAGTTTCGCGGTCTAATTTCCTCCATAATGCAGCGACGATTGTCATACCAGAACGAGAAATTGCCGGAAAAATAGCAGCCGCTTGAAATGAACCGATGATAAATGCGTCTTTATATGTAATGTCGTCCATTTTCTTACGACCATTCTTTTGTTTATCTGCCATGTAGAGAAAGAATCCTGTCACTAAAAACTCCCAACCAATCGTAATACCTGTTTTTGAAATATCCTCAAAAAAGTCTTTAAATAACAATCCGATTACAACTGCGGGTATCGTCCCGACGATAAGTAGTAACATTAGTTTTGAAAATGGATTTTTAATTAAATATATAAATTCTTTTTTGTAATAAATAAACACTGCAAGCAAAGTTCCAATGTGCAGCATCGTATCTAAAAACAATCCTGCTTCATCTAATTGAAACAAATGCCTTCCTAAATAAAGATGACCCGTACTACTTATCGGTAAAAACTCTGTTAAACCTTGTATGATCCCTAATATAAAAGCTTCTAACCAATTCATGATGGTCCCCTTTCTCGTTTGCTTGTACCAATATATGAAGGTTAAATTTTCGATATGAAAAAAACTATATTTCTCTATGAATTTACTTTTATTTTATAGATATATATGTAAAAAGAGGTAAGGAGGGTTACTATGTGGCAACATACGAAATTCGGCAATGTACTACTGTGGGCAGGACCTATCCTTGTGTTTATAGGGTTATGTATGACAAATGTTATTTCTGATATTCCTTTCTTTGAGGGAAAACATAAAACTGTTGGAATTGTACTTATATGTATAGGTGTATGCTGTTTTATTGTTGCTAATCATTTAAAAAAAGGAGAAAAATATGAGGACTAAATTTAAATAAAAAAACAATCCCAGTATATGCGCTAGGATTGTTTTTTTATTACTTATTTATAGAATACTTTATCAACGTTATATTTTGCTTTATATTCATTAATAATGTAAGTTTCGTAAATTTCTCTTTCTGTTGGATCTTCTACGATACATGCATCGATGCGGTATACTTCATCACGGTGATTTTTAATTGGTGAAACATTGTCTTCAAAATGCTTCTTAATACGTTGTCTAATTTTACGAGCTTTACCTACGAAAAGAAGTTCGTCATTAATATTGTAAAACATAAAAATGCCGCCTTTATCTCTAGGGAACAAGTGGAAATCGATAAATCCATTAATTGGAGTAATTATTGGCTCGTCTCCTTTAATAACTTGTTTACGTTCAGTAATTGAAACATCAGCTTCAGGAATATTAATTTTAATCAAGTTCATTCACGTCCTCTTTTATTATAAAGATAAATAATAGCATACATACGTAAGAAAAGCTACGTTCAGAGGCATATTTCATTTTATAATTCAAATATTATAGGAGTATCATGTAAACTCTTCTTCCAAATCATATGAACACTTGATTCTCCCCAATAATCCTTCAGTACATAACTAGGCTCTCCAAACTTCTTCGTCCATATACTTTGCGCTTTTTTGTAGCCACTATCTAAACAGTATTCTGTTATTCCCCTGCTAAGTAGCGTAAGAAACATTGTGTTTAGTAGTAAACTCCCTATACCCTTTCTTTGATACTCCGGAAGTATAAATACAGTTCCTATTTCATACAAATCCTTAAGTACACCGCCTGTACAACTATTAATCAACGTACTTGCTGAACCAATTTCAATTGTTCCAATGATTTTATCGTTATTTGTATCAATTGCTAATAAAAAGTAACGTTTTTCTCCATTACTATCAAAATCTGTTTTCAAATATTGCTTTTTCATGTTAATTTCATTTTCTATGTCATCCGATAATTGTGATAATCCTTCGTCTTTATATGCATTCGTTATAACTATATGGAAAAACAAGTGAAGTTCCTCTAAATCATCCGAATTAGGTCTTCTAATTTCAATGTTATACATGATTTAAATCTCCATTCTATGCAGTTGTTAGAACCATACTTTATATACTCTATTCAACAATATTCTACAAAGCCCTGCATAGATCCAGCAGTATAGAAAGCTTAGTATAAATATTGATAAAATAATTTTTATATCCATAGTTGTATGAATAGTAGGACCAAGTACTGGAAAACGGAAAATATCTAGAACAATCATAATTCCTATAAGTAGACAAATCGCAGAAAAGGAAATTACCCAAATTCTCCTCTTGAATTGTATAAAGGAAAGTCCTAAGGCTATACCTAATAAGCCTGTAGTAAAGGGAAATACAATTAGTTCACTTGGCTCAATAATAAATAATAGGAGAATAGTAAGAATATAAGAAAGTACTCCCTCACGAATAGAGTAGCAAATAGCCAAAAAAATTGGTAATGTCGCAAAAGGACTAATGAATAATCCTATACCAGGAATTAAGTTTCCCGCCGCTTGAAACATAGTGGACAAAGCACTCATTAAAGCTGTAATGACTAACTTATTTGCTAGGGACAATTTTCTTTTATGAACAAAGTTCGCATCATTCTCTATCATAAGTTGACACCAATAACGTACAAACCGATTCATCAAAATCCCCCTAAAGATACCTAATTCATCACTTTTCTATTTTATTCATACACTTATTGTTTATTTGTATCCTCCTCTAGAAATCAATCACTATACATTAGACAATTGTAAAAAGAATGAATCAGAGAATTTATATCATATTAAGGAACAATTTCAAAAATAGTACCTTTGTTAAAGTCAGTTACTTTCATAGAACCATAAACTCCTAAATATAACCTGGTTTGATCCGAATTTGTTCCTAAACTCATATAATAAGCTGCTTGCGTACCGAAATCATAATTGGTTTCAATAACATGAAAGTCAGTATGTTTACCGTCTGTACCTGCTCTAACATATGCTAAAACACCTTTAACTGGCGGCCGTGAATCTTCTTTCTTAGCAAGGTCGGTAAACACAACGCTACCATTTAAATTTGGGATTGCAGTTCCCATATATGGCTGAACTCCTGTTACTGAAGTTCCTCCAAATTTATCTGGTCTGGGGTCTTTATGAAAATAACTAATTAGTGGCTGAATTCGCTTCACTGATGTTTCTATTGTTTCATTATAATAAGCCATTGTTCTCTCATCCAAATTAGGATTCTCAGAACAGTGCCTTATAAAAGAAGTAGGTAATTCTCCTTCCCATCCTCTCCAACCAAAATTAATAAATCCATCTTGATTGGGAGTTAATCTCATTACATGCATTTGAACAAGTTCAGTAACCGGTATCGGTTTATATTGGACAAATGAAAAAATAGACTCTACAATATCCTGTCCGACATTACCGGCGTATTTGATATATTGATTATAAAATCTTTGGAATGAAATGCCGGTTATATTACGAACACCTTTCACAATTACTGTAAGTGTTTCTTGTATAGATAGAGGAAGTTCATTAAAGCGCGTAACTACTGGAGGATTATTTATAAATATATTTTTGCTTACATCGATTTCAATGATTTTACCTGCTATTTCTAAATCATCTTGGCTTAAATTAAATGGATCATAACCCGAGCCACCATCACCATTTGTAAAAACAAGTTTCCCCGTCTCTGGAGAAAAGTTTAATGTATTTACTCCATTATGATTAAAAAATGGGCGTTTTATATGAAGTAATGTTCTACGTTTTTGAGGTTGAGCGTTTGATTGTAAAATCCATTCTTCAATTGTATCAATATGATCATATTGAGTATCTCTATTTAGCCACTTTAAGTTTAAAGTTTTCGGGTCACAAGGATTCGGTTTAAATTGTTCAGAAAGCGAACCTGGTCCTTGAGTTCCAGCCATTGAATAATGAAGGTAAAATAAGCCGTTATGATTAAATTGTGGATGGAACGCTAGTCCTAGCAATCCGCGTTCATCATAACCGCTATTAGAAACACCTTCTTCAAATGTACCTAATTTAATAATTCGGTGACGAATATTTAAAAATGTCTTTATAGCTCCGTCTCCTATGTAAAAAACCTCTCCTAATTGAGTTGCGATAAATAGTCTTTCGATCGATTCACCTGGAAGTATAGCTGTTTTCAATACAGTCGGTAAATTTACTTTATGAACGATGGGCCGTAAACGAACCTTAACTTTTGTCAATTAACTTTACACTCCTTGTTATTCTTTTTAATAGAAGAATATGATGAGAGTAGTTAAATTAGTATCAAAACTATAGACGTAAAAGTGTGATATCCCTGTTCATACAAGTCTGGTTTCTACTTAACATCAATTAACTTACATTCCTTTTTATTACATTTTTTGATATGATATAAGTATAAAATATAAATTAGGGGGACATTCTATGGCAATCTTACTACAAATCATCGTACCACTTATATGTGCAATATACTTATTTACCCTCTATCATAATGGAACATATGGATCAGCTGCATTTCTCTTAGCAGTCGTTATTGGGATTTTCGGTTTAGAGAATATCTTTCAATATGCTAGTTTAACAGATCATACTGTTTATCCATATTGGGGGAGTTTGAAGGCTGTTGTTATCGTTTTATCAGTCGTATTTCTATTTAAAACAGGTGGTTTAACAGGAAAATATTGATTTGTAATGCTGTATATATATTCTTGTTAAATTTCTTTTATTGTATAAAAGAAAAAATGTTTATGTGAAAACAAGAAGGGATGTGTTACATATGTCTATAAATATTGCTACGAAAAATAAAAGCCTTGCTACACTCCATATGTAGCAAGGCTTTTTTTAAATTGTTTAATTCTTGTTCCACTAATATCGTTATTAGCTAACATTTTAATTATTTTAATAGTCTTTTGTTTAATTCCCATAATGCTGTTTTGTTGCTATCCCATTTCAAAAGCGTTACTGCTTCCTCAAAGCATAACCACTTATAATTGAAGTGTTCTTTAGATAATGAGATGTTTTTTGTAGGGACTTTAACTCCGAAAGAAAATTCTTTTATTACATAAACATCTTCTCCCCAAAGGAATCCTCCAACTACATCCTCTACTGGTAGTGAAGACACAGAATCTAATTTTATATATGGGCATTCTCTTGTAATACCAGCTTCTTCAAACGCTTCCCGTTTTGCTGATTCAATAGGAATCTCACCGTCTTCTCCACCACCAGCTATTCCTTGCCAATAACCATAATCACTTCGGTTGAAAATGGCATATTGAATAGAATCGTCAGTTTTTATATAAGGAAATATTAATACTTGATATGGTGCTCTCATTGCTTAACCTCCTCTCAAAAATAAGCTTTAAATAAATATAAATAAAGAGCAAACATTACAATTCTACATTAATAATGCAGGTTTATGGTGTCAGCCCTCTATTTTTAAAGAATTTTATTTTTCATATACAGACTTACTCTTAACGGAGGGAAAAACCGCTTATTTCCTGTCGAATTCGCTTAGCGTGTTTTTTTCTAAATGTTAGCAGTACCCCATATTATTCAATTGCGCCAGCAACATCATAATCATTTAAATCTAATTCAATTGATTGTCCCAGCGCTAATTTAGCAAGTTCTGATCCTAAATATGGACCTGCAGTTAAACCTGAAGCACCTAATCCGTTCGCAACGAGAATGCCTTCAAAGTTAGGAAGCGGGCCAATAACAGGTAAGAATCCTGGAGTGAATGGTCTAAATCCAACTCTCGTTTCAAGCATAGTACCATCTTCTAAACCAGGTGCAACTGTTAATGCTTTATGGAATACTTCATGTAAACCACCTGCCGTTACACGATGATCGAAGCCCGTTTCGTTTTCATGGGTAGCACCAATTACGACATGACCATTGTCAAACGTTAAAATGTATTGATCGTTTGGCGGCATAACAACTGGCATATTTTCTGTTGCTGTATTTTCCGTTTGCAGGTGAACAATTTGTCCTTTTTGGAATGTAACTAAGAAATTGATACCTAATGGATTCAATATTTCATTCGCCCATGCGCCTACGGTTACAATTACCTTTTCTGCTACAATTGTTTCGTCATGTACTTTAACTCCAGTAATATGATTACCTTTACGGACTAATACTGCATCTCCTTTTATAAAAGTTGCACCATGTTTTTTTGCAGCATTTATTAATGCGTTACGTAATGATCTTCCATTTACTCGTGCAGCGCCACTAATATGAACAGAACTATATTCTTCTGATAATGCTGGGAATAATTTTTTCGTTTCTTCAGCTGATAAGCGAGTGATTTCACCAATCTCTGGTGCATCTTCACGTCGTTTATAAGCGCGCTCTTCCATTTTATCTAACTTTTTCTCGTCAGTATGTAAACTAATTGCACCTACACGTTTGTATCCTGTATCCGTTTCACCGTCTTCTTCTAATTGCTGAATTAAAGAAAAATAGTAACGTGCACCGCCTTTAGCGATTTTATACCACGCTTTATTACGACGCTGCGAAAGCCATGGACATACAATACCGGCTGCTGCATCAGTTGCTTGACCTAATTGTTCGCGATCAACGATAGTAACGTTCGCACCAGCCTTAGCAAGATGATAGGCAGTAGACGCTCCTAAAATGCCAGCTCCAACTACAATATACGATTTCATTTCAAACACCTTTTTTCTTTTGCTAATTATTTAAATATAAGAACATACTTTAGTATACTGAAAGGAATCCTTTTTTCAATATGCCAAACGCAATTAATTGTTGCATCATTGTGAATTGCCTAGTCTTACTTTTTCTTTTTACGAAATAATTCAATTGTTTTATAGCCTTGTGAAAGAATTTCAATCATTTTTTCAAGACGTTTTTCACGTGTTTTTTCTTGTTTTACAGAAAACAGATTACGTGCCCAATCTTTTTGGTATCCAGGTGTTAAACTTTGATAAAACTTAAGTTCATTTGGATGATTAGCTAATAAAACTTCAACATCTTGAATTCGATCTGCATAATCAGCTACACATTGACTCATGGCAGGCGTTTTCGTCGCTTTTTTCTTCTCACGCTTTAAACCTACAACAGTAAAAACGTCATCCATACTTACCATTCGCGCAAATTTAATATCGCTTTTTCCCACATATCCATCTTCTCCAACGTTTAATGCAGGAAACATTTCATCACGGTGAATAAACGTACTGTAACGAGAATTCCCTTTTTTCGGATATGCGAAGAATATGTAGCCTTTTTCAATTAGTAATTCTTCATTACTAATAATATAATTCGTTTGTTTCACCATTTCATCAAGTGTTTCTACAAAAACAAAAATGGCATCGTGTTCTTTTGAAAATGCAGTTTCTTTCTCTGTAAAAATGTCATAATCACTAGGTTCATTCATTACGACCATATTTGTATACTTATTAAGTTTCAATTTATCAATAATTGACATAAAAATCTTCCTTTACATTCAAAATTCATTGTACATACTGTTCTAGTTTATTATATCTATTAATAAAATTAAACTTTAATAGTTATTTTAAATTAAAGTTAATAAAATAGCCGATTCTGCGTAAGAACCGGCTAGCTATTCGTTTCATCTCAACTCAATAGCAAATAAAGTATTTAATAGCTCTCTATATTGATCTTCAGTAATTACCCGTTTCGTTTTTTCTCCATGAATTATTTCGGTTAAACTCGTATTCGTTAAAGAGACATGGCCATAGTCCGTTAATTTCACTGCAATTGGTCCCTTATTAAAAATAGATTTCTCATCTTCTATTACTCTTTTTTGAACATCGTTCACTACTGTCTCATCAATGATACGATTATAAAAGGCATGACAAACTTTCCACTCTCCGTTCGTATCTTTTCTTTCTAGAACGTAATTTCCTTTACTTGTGTCTCGTTTTCTCACTCGATACGAACCATTTTTAGAGGAAACAGGCTCTTCAGTAAAAGGTACAGGGATTAAAGGTACTAAGGAAGCAATACCTACATCAATTAAGTATCGTTCGTTAGCATACTTTAAAATAATCGTTATATGTCCATCCTCAAGTGCCCATGCATTGATTTCATTTTTATATACGGTTCCAAGTGCAAGTTGTACATTATAACCACAATCTTTTAAAAAGTAGTAAAAAAGAGTATTTAATTCATAACAAAGTCCGCCGCGGGATGTAGTTAAAATTTTATTCTGTAAATTTTCCATAGTAATTGTATTCGCGTTATGTGTTATAACATCTAAATTCTCAAATGGTATAGTGTGTGCAAATGCAAAGAGAATTGTATTTAATTCTTGAAACTTCACTTCAGTACGGTTTGCGAGATTCAATCTTGCAAACATCTTTTCTTGTAGACTTGTCATAATCAGCACCCCTTAACATGTATAAGTTAAAATAGTATATGCTGATTGTAAATTTGATGGGGTACTGTAACAATGTACATTTCGTTTAACTGTACCGGTACAAAAAGTCTAATTCACAACATTACTTAAGAAAAGAAGCTACAAATACAAATGTAATAGTTTATCTATAGGTAAATTATTATGATCACTTAAATCAACAAAATATTGAAGTTGCCACATTTGGCTCTTTTTAGCTTGATTACTAGCAGGGCTATCCCAAATCGGATAAATTCTCATAGCCATCTTTCCTTTTTGACTTTGCGTTTTCAATATTTTTTCTTTAAGTAGAATTTCTTTAGGGAAAATAAATTGTCCTAGTTTATTATCCTCTATACAAGTGATAACTAATAAGTCAGGAGCAGCGTCATAAGAGAACGCTTGATTTTTTAAATTGGCATCTTTTTCCCAAAAAGAAACAAATTGCCCAATTTTATTAGGTGTAATTTTTGATATTCTAAAACGAATGCTTTTATGATTTAAGTGGAATAAACATCCTGCATATTCGGCGTTTTGCTTTTCTTCTTTTAGATTCGTGATTATTAATTTGTTAGGTTTGTAAATTATATTGTTTAATTTTCGGATTACATCATTAAATTTGTTCAAGAAAACTCCCCCTTTAGTCATCTCTTAGTTTATCACAAACATCAGTTCTTATATGTTGTAAATAATAAACGACATGAAAAAGAGGAAGATTTTACTGAGGTATTGTTATTATTCTAATGTACTTAGTTTTTCAATTGCTTGTTGTTCAGTTGCTAAGTAAAAAATGTCTTTTCCTTTATTACATTCATAAATAAAATCCTTTAAGCTTTTACTCGTATACATAGAGAAATCTCCAATGATAGCAATCTTTACTCTGTAATTTATAAACTTTTGAAGGATATCACCAGCAAGGCGTGTTTTTAGATCAAAGAAATCTTCACTTATTAAAGATTTATGGATAATAATATGTTTCGCATCTACCTCATATTGAACTGTTGCCATAGTATCTAATGCAGACTGAACATCCGATATTAATACCTTATCGTTTCTAATGACCGCAATATTGATTCCATCGATTACTACTTTCTTTATTTCCATAGTCCCACCCCTTTATAATTTACACAGTATGAGTAAAATTATTTTAAAAAACTTCGTATTAACCATAGATTAAATTAGCCGCAACTATTAAAATCGCCACTATTTTTTATTGTAAATATCTATTTTTTATTACTAATACGGTCAATGAAATTAATGATAGTTTCTCTTTTTATATTTTTGAATATATATATGAAATTGCTTTTACTTGTTATAAAAATATTGTGGATTAACATAACTTAACAAACTATCCAAAGTGTTAATCTCGGCATATGGTTGTATTTGGGTAGTATTCTTGATTTTCTGAGGGTTAAACCACACACCATTTATATTTGCATTTTGAGGACCAGCAATATCCTTTTCTAAGTCATCTCCAATAAATAATACATCTTCTGGTTGCACATTAAGCTTATTTAATGCTAGTTCGAATATACGTTTATCAGGTTTACTAAGTCCCACTTCTTCAGAAATAATAATCGTATCAAAGTAATTGTTTAAATTCGTGTTAATTATTTTAGCTTTTTGTCTATGCGTTGAGCCGTTTGTTATAATTCCAATTTTAAAGTGACTCTTTATATGATTTAAGAAATGAATAGTATTTTGGTCTATTGAAAAACATGTAGGGAAATTTTCATTCCAAAAATCTTGGATATAATTGTGTGGTAATCTATATATTGGCGCGAATTCATCAAATAATGATTCTAAAACTATCGTTTTATTACTAATGCCGTATTCCCTTTTATCGTATTCTTTGAATTTCTGTAACATATTGTTTTTGACTGTATCACTAACATCCTCATAACACTTTTCTAAAACTAATAAAAACAAGTTATCTACTGCCTTATCCCTATCAAGTAACGTATCATCTAAATCAAACAGCATAGCTTTATAACTCCTCAAATAATTTCACAACCTTTCTCACATGATTTAAATAATCCCTTGTTCGCACCTTAGGCCTTTACTAAATTAGCAAAAAAACTACAAAGTTTGTGGCGTACGCTCTAGAATTTCGCTGGCTTCTTTTATATTTAAATTCATCTCCCTTTCCCCTTCTAGTAAAGTATCAAAAGTATATTTTCAAACAGTTAAAAAACTACATACAATTTACATTATTATACATTAGTTTTTTGTAAATATTAATCGTTCAGCTTTTTATATGATAAGTTTTTTCAAGCACACAAATATTTCTCCATAAAAAAGGAATATGGGTAATAATACTTTTTTATGGAGAATACAGGATCTTGAAAATGGAGTTAATACGTTAAACGTCCTATGAAGTTTCCTACTGTATCTCCACATAAACTACAGATAGTACGGCTATAATGACTACCAGAGGTGATATTATGAAAAACTATCATATCCTCGTGGTTGAGGACGATCAAGAAATTCAGGAATTAATTAAACAATTTTTAATGACACAACAGTATACAGTGGTAGTTGCTTCAGATGGACTAGAGGGTATGACACAATTTAATAAGCAATCCTTTGATTTAGTTCTTCTAGATGTAATGATGCCCAATCTTAATGGATTTGAAGTTGCTAAAATGATTCGAAGTCAGTCAAACATACCAATTATTATGCTAACTGCGTTAGAAGAAGAGGAAGATCAAATGAAAGGGTTCGATCTTGGGATTGATGATTATATAACAAAACCCTTTTCGTTTCATGTTTTAATTAGACGAGTCGAAGCTGTACTTAGAAGAAGTTATGATAAAAATGTAAATAATCATTTGGTATTTAAAGAAGTGCGCATTGATGTTGATGCATATCGAGTATATGTAGATGATGTTGAAATTTTGTTAACGACCAAAGAGTTCGAAATTCTACAACTACTATTTCAAAATGAGAGAAAAGTACTTACAAGAGAAAATATCGTAGAAAAAGTTTGGGGATACGATTATTTTGGAGAAACACGAATAATTGATACACATATTAAAAACCTACGTAAAAAACTAGCTATTCCCTACATTAAAACAATAAAGGGTATTGGTTATAAAGTGGATGAATAAAATTTTAAAAATCATGAAGATGAAGCAAATTACTTATAAACTCTTTATGACTACATCTCTCATCTTGTTATCCTTTGCAGTATTGATTTATTTAACTTTATATTTCTTTCTCCCTACGTTTTATGAGCAATACAAAACAGATCAACTTCAAACAGGGATAAAAGAAATAATTGATAAGTCAAAAGATCTTACGTTTCAAGATGCGATACCACTTTTTGATGAATACGCAAAAAAAAATAACGCGATGCTTTCGCTTCAAAATAAAGAAGGAATAATTATTTACTCGCCTTCATTTTCTTTTATTCAACGTGGTACACAAACAACAGTAGTTACTAAAGCAGCACGATTTGAGAATGCAGGTACCATTAGCAATTCATATAATGTTACGGAACCAATTCAATTCCAAGATGGTAGTTTAACGCTTGTAGTGTTCGCAACATTTCAACCGATTGATGAAGCTTCGCAAGTATTAGTGCGCTTTCTCCCCTATATTAGTATCATTGTGATCGTAATTGGTATAGGGAGTGCTTATTTCTATTCCAGGTTTATTACAAAGCCACTTATTTATATTAATGAGGGTGCACAAAAGATGGCAAATTTAGATTTCTCCGAAAAAATTGAGGTTCGTTCTACAGATGAGTTAGGAGAATTATCTAATAGTTTGAATGACATGTCTATTAACTTACAACAAGCTATGTTTGATTTAAAAAAAGCAAATGAACAATTAAAAAATGATATTGAAAAAGAAAGAGAAATAGAAACAAAACGCAGAGAGTTTTTTGCGATTGTAGCACATGAATTAAAGTCCCCTCTTACTGTAATGAAAGGATACTTAGAAGGGATGATATACAATATTGGCCCTTATCAAAATCGTGATCAATATTTAAAGAAAAATCATCAAATTATTGAAAGTATGGAACAACTAGTTCGTGAAATTTTAAGTATGTCAAAGTTAGAACAACACACTTTTAAACTAAAAATAGAAGAAGTTAATCTTTCAAAGTTAATTGGTACAATCACAAAAGATCTTGAATTTTTCGCTTCTCAAAAAAGCATCCAAATAATAAAAGAAATTGACTCTGACCTTTCTGTTTATACAGATCGTGTTCTTTTTGAAAAAGCATGTAAAAATATTATCCATAATGCAGTTATGTATTCACCACATAATGAAAAAGTCTATATAAAGTTAAGTAAGGATTCTAAACAAGGTCAAATTAAAATGCAAATTATAAATACAGGTATCAATATTAAAGATGAAGATATACAACAAATTTTCAAACCATTTTATCGAATTGAAAAATCTAGGAATCGAAATACCGGAGGAAGTGGTTTAGGTCTATATATTGTTAAACAAATTCTTGAAACACTAGATATAAAGTATTCTATACAAAATAGGGAACATAGTGTGCAATTTTGCATGAACATTCCTTTATCTGAACCAAAAACAAACAAACTCCCCTTTTAGTAGGACGAGTTTGTTTGTTTTTGTAGTAAGTATAAACTTATTAACAGGCTTTTCATTTAATGATATATGCTACTTCTTAAATTGCGATTGTCATAAGTAGTGACAAACTGTATCCAACTTAAATATTCACCTTCTACTATAACAGCAAAAAAACGAAATTCCGCTTAGCAACAAATTAGATTCTCTTATTTGAGATGCATTTCATCTATGCAACTGAAAAGGAAGATGAAAAATGCATATTTGCCTCCATTTTTCAGATTAATTTGGAACTCTTTTATGATAAGCTATATGTAAAGATTAAACATAAAACATAAAGGATGATTCGTATGCAAATAAGACCAAAGGTAAGTGAATATAATTCCTATTATGCAACGTATACCAAATTGGTATCAGACGGAAATATCATACATATTCTAGAACAACAAATGAAGGAAACGAATCTTTTATTAAAGAGAATTTCTGATAGTGAGGGACTTTTCCGGTATGCTCCTACTAAATGGAGTATAAAAGAAGTAATCGGTCATATAGCAGATACAGAACGTATTATGGCGTATCGATTGCTATCTATCGCTCGAGGCGAAACAGCAGAACTTCCAGGCTATAATGATGATATGTATGTTCTTAGAGCTGCTTTTGATAAGCAATCTATGCAAGATCTTCTTGAGAATTTAATAGTTGTTCGCCAATCTACCGTGTATTTACTTAGAAGCTTAGATAAAGAAGCTTGGTCACAAAGAGGAAATGCGAATAATTCTGAAGTTACAGTTCGTGCATTAGCATACATCATTGCTGGTCATGAGCTTCATCATCTTCAAATTATAAAAGAACGCTATCTTGGTTCTAATGCATATCCAGCAAGTTAATACTTGAAGAAACATAGTCTTATTTATGTAGGGCTCTTTTTCAGTATTTATAAAATTCACCACATAATATTAAGTTATCCTCTTTTATTCTGTACATAATTTTCTTCAGGCTGATATACTATAAACACAATAGTTCTGGAAAGGTGATGATATTATGTATGAACAACAAAATAATAGAGATAGAGATCAAAAAATGATGTTTTTTATGCAGGGAGTTCCCTCAAATAAAATTAACATGAATCAATTACCTAAATGGATTAGAATTTTTGGCTATTGTGCGTTTGGTTGGATAATAGTATTTAGTTTAATTATGATTGTAGGTTTAATTCTGCAATAACTATACAGATACACAGTTAAACGGGACAGCATTTAGATTATATATCTAGGTACTGTCCCGTTTAACTGTGTGATTATCCCATGATATAGGTAACCAATTATAATAAAAAGAACTTATAGAATATCCTACAAGTTCTTTTTCAAATATTATTAAAACGGGAACAACAAACTATTTTAACATTCAATACAGGGAGACCATTTTGATTATGGCTTGATTTTATTATAAATCAAATATAAGCTTTTGAAAGGGATTGATTTTGAAAATTATGTGAATTTAACAGCTACGATGTTTATATTAGATTTCATTTACGACCAACTTCTTCTTACTTAAATACACTGCACGATCTGATTTTTTAGCAACCTCCTGTGAGTGCGTCACAACGATAATGCATTTATTTTCTTTATGTGCAAGTTCTTGAAACAGTTCTATAATATCCATTGCCGTTTCTTCGTCGAGGTTTCCTGTCGGCTCATCTGCAATCAGTAAATCCACATTACAAGATAACGCTCGAGCAATTGCTACACGTTGTTGTTGCCCACCACTTAGTTGCAAGACGTTTCGTTTCGCTTCTACTTCTGTGAGTCCTACTTTCTCTAATAATTCTAATGCCCTTACCGTCTTATTTTTCACTTTGACACCTGTAATTTCCATCGCTGTTAGGACATTTTGAAGAGCCGTCATATAAGTAATCAAATTATAAGATTGGAAAATTACAGATACGTTTTGATTACGGTATCGATCTAAACCAATCTTCCGAATATCTTTACCATTATACAGTACATAACCATTTTTAGGGACATCCAGTCCACAACCTAAGCTTAGAGTTGTAGTTTTACCAGATCCAGATGGTCCTAAAATTGTGTAGAAATGCCCTTTTTGAAAAGAAAAGTTGACATTGTCTAGTATTGCTACATTTTTCCCATTACTTTCATAATAATAATCCAAATTTTTAAATTGTAAAATCGTTTCCATATTAAGCCTCCTTATTCATCTTTTAAAAGAATTTGTTTTGGATTTAAACGTAGAATAGATAATGCTGGAAGAAGCGTTGCTATTATAGCAATAGCTAGTCCAATCCCCCCCATTTTCCCTACATCTTCTCCTGTTACACTTACATCAATTTTATCAATTGGATCTTCTTTTTGATTTTGTAGCGTACTACCAGATCCAGACATCATTACAGTACTATTTCGCGTAGTGTCCGTTTCTTCGTTTGCTGTAGCAATTTCACTCGAAAGTAAATGATCCCCGATATATTGAGAGACCTTAGCTCCTGTTGTTATGGATAATCCAAATGCTAAAATAGCGACACATACTACTTCTACTACGAACTGTGCCATCAGTTTCCACTTTTTCTCTCCAATAGATAACAGAATCCCCATTTCCTTACGACGTCCTTTAATTGATAGCATAATGATTAACCCCAATATAATCGCACCTGCAATTGAAACAATATAAATAATCATTTGAGAAGTCGAAGAGATATTTTCGATAGGACCAATCATTTGCTTGTACAATGAATCATGCGCATCTAATTTATAATAATTAAAATCAATATTAGATTTTTTTGCTTCTTTTTTAAATGCATCAATATATTGTGGATTATTCAAGAAATACACGACTTGAACACTACTTATACCTTGGTCTACTTCTAATTTTTTCATAGTTGAATGCGGCATATATAGTTTATTAGCTGGATCCATAATAGGAGGAGCCTGTTGACCCATTGCTTGCTCATTTGTTTCGTAAATACCGATAATTTCAATCTCAAGGGTTTCCTTCTTATCCCCTGATTGCACTTTAACTTTGTCTCCTACTTTCAAATTGTTTAATTCCGCTAATCGTTTTTCCATTAAAGCTACATTCTGATCCTTCATTTGCTCTGTAATTGGTTTTCCATCAATGATTTTACTTTTTCCGTTTTTAAAGCTTTCTTGTAATGCAGTCTTGCGGACCCCCTCAATCATAAAAGAAGCATTCATATCTATTTCTGTACCAGAACTTGAACCGCCTCGCACAGCCGCCATTCCCGCTTTACCTTTTCCTCCTTCTTCTCCTTCTGAAGCTCCTACTAGTTTAAGTCCATCAGAAATTCCAAAAGTGCTGCCTATGTAATTATAGTCATTTACATATTTTGAATCCGCTAATTGATCTGCTTCTTTTGTGTTAAGCTTCGGCAGATTAGGCATCTCTCCAGTTTCACGAGCTTGTTGACCTAATTTGTCGAAATCAAGACCTAAAGTAACATCTGCGCCCAGTTTTTTTCTTGCAGCATCCGCTGCTTTTTTTGATGCATTTTGGATTGTGAATCCTGAAAGAACCAAATTTGTAACAATCAGAAATACTGCCATCAAAATTAATGATGTTCCTATCCTTTTTTTCATACTGAGAATTGCGCGTTTCATAAAATTCATTTTCTCTTACCTCCTTGATAACTTGTATTCTATATATGTTATCTAGAGTCTATATGGAGCTAATCGGTAGTTTATCTAGAGATATAAGGAGTTTATATGTAGTTATTCATTGGCCTGGTCAAGAAAACCGAAAAACCAATCCAAAAGCGTAATTTGTTTTGAATATTGTTAAGAAGTTTGTTCATTTAAGGGAATTATAGGAAAAGAGAGAAGTTAAGCTTAATTTAATGTATATAATATAAAAAATATTTATTGTATAATTTATACACAATAAATATAGAGAACCTATTTAAATATCTAAATAGGGATTGTTAATGGTTAATGTTCTCTTATATGGGTAGTACCGCATGCCTATCAACCTAATATTTTGCACTATCCATAAAACAAAAAAAGACGTTATCCTTTCTGTAGAATTATAGGAAAGGATAACGTCTTTTTAATACTTCTATACTCAAAATTCCTTTGAATTGTTTTTGGATGGTAAAACATGTTTCTCTACTCTTTCATATAGAGTAAGCAATTGATTGATAAAAGAAAATTTCGGTACTAACCAATAAGAAAACAATGCTGAAACACATCCTATTAAAGCCCCTATTGCAACATCAAAAGGATAATGAACCCCTACCCAAATACGGGAAATCGCTACACAAAATGCAAGTATAAGCCATAACCATCCAGTTTTTGTACGAATAAGCCAAAACGAAAAACAAATTGAAAAAAAGAGAATCGTATGGTCACTAGGAAATGAATTATCTACAGTATGGTCGACAAGTTTATTCACATCAGGCAATACTGCAAACGGTTGATAATTCAAATGAAATTCCCCTGCTATTTTTCCAATCACCTCAGCAATTACAAAAGCAACCATCGCTTGAATAATCAGCATCCTACTTTTTCTGGACCCAGTAAACCAATAAGCTATAATAATTAAACCCAAAATATATACCATATATTCTGCCAAAAATACCATGGCTGAGTTTAGGAAAGAATATTGTTTACCTAAATCATTAATTGCTCGAAAAATATCAATATTGAATTGAGAAAAAGACATTTTCAAATCCCTCCTTTTTAGTAAGGTGTTTTACTATTTGCCATATACCTTCATTACATGAATAATTTGAGTTATTGTACTCAACTAAAATATCAACCTCTTATGACATCGCTTTCTTCTTTTTCACTATAATAAAAAAAGAAAAAGGAAAACATCGAACTTTCTTACAAACATTCGGGCATTCTTACAGTTTTGTCATTTTTCATGTTTACTGAAGAATCTAAAGCGGCGTTTAATCCTGATACTTATTATACTGGTAAGAGCCCTTATACAGCGGTGTATGGTGGTTCACAGGAACATGCACAGATAGCGGTGTTCAAAAAGGATATAAACAAATCACTAATTTAGGGTATGTTGAGCTATTGCTTGCTCATTCGTTTCGTAAATACCGATAATTTCAACTTCAAGGGTTTTCTTCGTATCCCCTGATTGCACTTTAACTTTGTCTCCTACTTTCAAATTGTTTAATTCCGCTAATCTTTTTTCCATTAAAATGTCATTAAAATAAAAAAGATCATCACTTGGTTTAGTTAGAAAACTAAGTGTACATAAGTACAACGACATGAAAACACTTTGTTCCTAAATCCACTACTTGTATTATTGGTTGCGTGAAACTCCTTCTTGAGAAAGGTTTTAATTTCTGAATATTCTGTTGACTGTAATGACATATTCAATTTACAATTTAATTGTGGTGTTCTTTCACAATTAAACTACTTAGAATACACTTCATTTATTTGAAAACAATTACAAATAGAGGTGCTAAAATGAAAAATAGAGTAAATCCAGAATTATTACAAGGGCTAGAGATGTTTCCGGATCTCGATTTACGCCCGGAAAACTTGCAATCAATCAGAGAAGGAATAGCCCAAATGAGACCACCTACCGTTGTTGATGACTCCCTTTCGTTAACAGATAAAGTCATTGTTGGACCAGATGCTAATCCGTTACCATTAAGAATTTACCGTCCAAAATCAAATCATGAATCTTTACCTGTCTTATTATGGATACATGGTGGTGGTTATATCTTAGGTTCTATAGATGATAACGATGATACTTGTATGAGGTTTGCAAAAGAAGCTGGCTGTGTGGTCGTATCTGTAGACTATCGCTTAGCTCCTGAACATCCTTATCCAGCACCAATCGAGGATTGTTATGCAGCTTTAAAATGGATTGCTGATAATGCAGAGTCATTAAACATTGATTCGAATCGAATTGGGGTTGCAGGAGTAAGCGCTGGAGGTGGGCTAACAGCAGCATTATCATTATTAGCCCGAGATCGAAAATATCCTTCGATTTGTTTACAAATGCCACTCTATCCAATGATTGATGAGCGAAATAATACACCTTCGGCCAATGAAATTAAAGAGGGGTTTGTTTGGAATCAAAAGGCAAATGAAGCTGGCTGGAAAATGTATTTAGGAGAAATGTATGGAACGGATCAAATCCCTGCCTATGCAGCGCCTTCTCGAGCTGAAGATTATAGCGACTTGCCATATACCTACACATTTGTTGGTCAATTAGATCCATTCCGCAGTGAAACATTAACCTATGTAAGCAAACTAGCGCAAGCTGGTGTTGATGTCGAATTTCATTTATATCCAAATGCCTATCACTGGTTTGAAGGATTAAATCCAAATGCCGATGTATCTATTTACGCTGTGAACGAAATGGTACAAGCAGTAAAGACTGGTTTCAAAAGAGTATCTAAGGTTAAAGCTTAATATCTTTACAAGAGAAACACTCATAAATAGCATACATTTGTGAGTGTTATTATCTATTAGCAATAGCCGATTCTTATTTAGAATCGGCTATTGCTATGTAAAATCCACCTAATATATCAAGGCTGAGAAACAGATATAAGATGTTTAGACGAAGTGTTTATTTCCTCTGCTACTGCTTTTATGTTCATCATGATTTGAAGCATTTCTTCTATTGTTGTCCTTGGATTGATAGAGCAAAGTCGAATTACTACTTTTTCTTTCAATCTAGTCGTACTTAGCATAGCAAATCCTTTTTGATTAATTTCTTCCACCAGTTTTTTGTTTATTTCATGAATTGTATCTGTAGATGTTAGCTTACAAGGAATGTAACGAAAAGTAACAATTCCTAATTGGGCAGGTGTTACTACCTCCCAATCTTTTTCTTTCCTTAAAAACTCTTCAACTTGTTCAGCCAACATAATGCCATGATCTATTGCCTCACGAAAAGCTGTGACTCCAAATGCTTTAAAAGCAAGCCATACCTTTAATGCTCTAAATCTACGAGAAAGTTCAATTCCACGCTCCCCAAAATTCACTGTTTCTTCTATATTAGTTTCCGTATCCTTAATATACTCCGGGATCATACGGAACGTTTTACTTAAATATTGGCTATTTTGAATGAGTACACAACCAACATCATAAGGCTGAAAAAGCCATTTATGCGGGTCTAACGTCAAAGAATCAGCACGATGAATTCCGCTTAACAACTCCCTTCCTTTTTCACTAAGAATTGCTGCAGCCCCATAAGCACCATCCACGTGTAGCCATACATCTTCATCACCACATAGATCAGCCAATTCATCGAGGGAGTCCACCGCTCCGCAATTCGTTGTCCCTGCATTAGCGATAACACAGAATGGGGTTTTTCCTTTTAATCGATCTTCTTTTATTTGCTTTTTTAAAGTACTAACTGAAATTCTTAAATCTTCATCTGTTTCAATTCGGCAAATTTGATAATGTTTAAACCCTAATACTTTAAGTGCTCGATCTACAGAAAAATGAGTTTGGTTAGAGAAATACACAACCGCGTTTTCTATGTCATTGTTCAGCTTGACCTGTCTCGCTACAGTAAGTGCAGTCAAATTAGCCATAGAACCGCCACTGACAAATAGTCCTTCAGCTGAATCAGGGAATCCTAGCATTGATTTTAACCAGTTGATTGTCGTTAATTCAATTTGTTCAGCACCTGCACCTACTATCCAAGCTGTAGGAAATACATTAAACCCACTTGCTAAAAAATCTGCTACTACACCAACATAATTATTAGGACCTGGCACAAAAGCCATAAAATGAGGATGATCCACATGAGTAATTTGATTAAACACATTGTTATTAAGAAAATGAAGTAACTCATTTGGATTAGATCCTTTTTCCGGAATCGTTTCAATGAGCTTGTCTCTAAAAATATTACTATCAATTGTTTCCGAAACTGGTTTACTTTTTAAATGATTCATATGATCAACAATCAAGTCAACCGCTTGATATCCTAACTGACGCATCTCTTCGGCTGATAACTGCAAGTTTTTTGTCATATAGTTTACTCCTATTCTATTTAAAAAGGCGAGTTCTTGCTCGCCTTTTCATTTTTTATAATTTGTAATCACCGATTGCTTGTATTGGATTTTGAAGAATCATGTTGATTAACTGATGCATGTGATTCAATATTTCTTTTATTTTCGCTTCTTCATATACGGTTTGATCATATCCAAACTTTATTGTAAGTTTCTCTTCAGGAAAGCACATAATTCCATACTTTACATGCGGCTCATCAACAACTTCGTAATCTGTGATAGCAAAATTTCTGTTTTCATTTGAAGAGAAGATAGCTTGGTTAGTTGGATAGTTTTCAAAAACCCAAAGATGGTCAGTCAACTGATTTTTCAATTCACTTTGCTTTTGTATATCAACAAATGAATAGTATGCATACTCATTACATTTCAATGTTTCTAGTTGTACTTTTTGCAGGAAATCTACAAAAGTTTGCGTTTCTGTCCATGCTAGTCGGATAGGTAAAACATTTGTGAACAGACCGAACATATTTTCAATTCCTTCTACTTCAGGAGGTCTGATTGATACGAGATTAGGTAATACTACTTCTCTCGTTCCATTGTATTTGCCAAGCAATATTCCCCATACAGCTAGTAATGCCGTATTCATAGTTATATTGTTTTTAGTTACAAATGTCTGTAACTGACTAGTTAAATCCTTATCTAATGTTAAATCCATAAAAGTGAAGTTTAACCCTTCACTTTTAGTTGGCACTTTCTTTTTAGGAATACTAGTCTTTCGATTGTATCCTGATAAATAATCCCGCCAAAAATGACGTGCTTTCTTATGATCTTGTGCTAAAGTCCAATTTATGAATGTTTCAAAAGGTTTTACCATAGGTAACTCCGCCGTAGTTCCGGCATTTTTTGTTTCATAGAGCTGGAATAATTCGTCTATTAAAATGCTGACGCTCCAACCATCACATAATAGATGATGCGAACTCCAAACCACCTTATGCTCGTTATTACCTAGTTGGAATATACAGAGACGGTTCATGAGTTCATTATTTTTGAATCCTTGACTTAAATTTTCACTCATCCACTGGTCTAGGAATTCTTGCTGTTCTTGCTTCGTCATCTCAATCAAGTTTTTTATCTCTGAAATCATTTGAACATCATGTAGAACAGCTTGCCAAGGTTGTGCTTGTTCATCTTGCACAATTATCGTTCTTAAAGAATCATGACGATTAACTAATTGTTGGAAACACTGAATAAAGAGATCAATATCCAGTTCCCCCTCAAGTGACCAAATTATTTGTTCAAAATATGCATTTGTATCAGGTTCAGTCGCGGCATGTTCATAAATAACCTCCTGGAAAGGTGCTAATGGGTAAATACGTTCTATTTTTATATCCGGCATTTTTTCTTGTATTTTGGTAAGTGTATGTTGATTAAGTTGTTTATCTTTAACATTTAGTAATGTAGCTTTATTATCGTTCATGTTGTTTACATCATTTGTTTGTGAACTTGAAAGATGGTCTAGCTTTTTAACAAATTGAACCATGTCTCCTAATATAGGAAATGAAAATAGATTTTTGGGCTCTAGCTCAAATCCTTGTCTATACAGTCTAACGGATACTTGAATTGCTTTTATCGAATCTCCACCTAAGGCAAAGAAATGATCATTTACCCCAACTTGATCTACTTTGAGTACTTCTTGCCAAACACTAGTTAATATTTTTTCCATTTCAGTTTTTGGAGCAATAAATACTTCATTTTTTTGTTTCTCTGGAGTAGGGAGCGCTTTTCTATCTAATTTCCCGTTTGGAGTCAAGGGTAATTGTCCCAAATAAACAAAATAAGAAGGAATCATGTAATCTGGCAAGTGATCTCGCAAATGCTTTCGTAGTTCTGTTGTACTAATATTTTGCTCAGTTACCACATATGCAACTAAAAATTTTATTCCATTCTCATCTGTTTGATCAATTATGACAGCATGTTCGACTTGTTTGTAAGTTAGAAGACAATGGGCAATTTCTTCTAACTCTACTCGATATCCTTGAATTTTCACTTGATAATCTTGGCGGCCTAAAAATTCAATATATCCCTCAGGATACATTTTCCCACAATCTCCTGTCTTGTATAAAAGACCAAAATCAGGATGTGATACAAATGCGTCATTCGTTTTCTGTTCATCATTTAAATATCCTTTAGCAAGGCCCACTCCCCCGATATATAAATCCCCAATTACACCAACAGGGCACATTTTCTTTTCATAGTTCAACACATAATACGTTTGATTTGCCAAAGGCATCCCATATGGAATACTATTCCAATGTGATTCCACCTGTTTGACCGGATAATAAATTGACCAAATCGATGCTTCTGTTGCTCCTCCTAGTGAAACTACTTCCGCAATCGGAAAATGTCGTTTTATTTTTTCTGGTAAAGAAAGTGGAATCCAATCTCCACTATGTAAAACTAAACGCAAAGAAGAATGTTCAAAATGAGAACCTACTTGATCCAATGCCAAATCCATGATTGCAGGCACTGTATTCCAAATTGTAATTCCTCTACGCTCGACGGTACGGATTAATTCTTGCATGTCTCTTGGATCACGAATCATTACCAACATTGCACCTGTGCTTAACGTTCCGAAAATATCGTATACAGATAGGTCAAAACACATGGAAGAGATACCAATAATACGATCATCTTCATTTACCTGATATTTTTGATTAATGTCTTGAATGGTATTTGCAACCGCTTGATGAGTAATAATTACTCCTTTTGGTTTCCCTGTACTTCCTGAAGTGTATATAATATAGGCAAGATCTTCTGGACCAGCAATAGCGGGCATATCTTCTGTTGTATATAATGACAAATGTTTTTCTTCATAAAGACTAGGTTCTAATAAAAGTTTGCATGAGCTATTTTTTAAAATATATGTTTGGCGATCTAAAGGATGATCGGGATCAATCGGAACATAAGCGGCACCTGCTTTTAAAATACCTATCATATTAGCAATTGTGTCAACTCGTCTTTTTGCTAAAAGACCCACTTTGTCACCTAGACCAATGCCTTGCTCTTTTAAGAAATGAGCAATTTGATTGGAGCGTTTATGAAGTTCCGAGTATGTTAACCATTCTTGCTCAAATACCACCGCTACTTCATCCGGTGTACGTTTTACTTGGTCTGTAAATAATTGATACAGAGTAGTTAAAGGTATTTTTTCTGTTGTTTCATTGTATTGCTCAATTAAAGTTTGATCCGATTCTTTCATCTGCAAAGATGTTACGTCGCTTTGTTTCACCAATTGTTCCAATAAGTCAACAAATTGGGAAAACATTGCTTCTATTACATCAACATCAAACAACTCTTCAACATAGTTCCAGCTAATTAATAACTCTCCATTTTTTTCAATTACTACATTATCCAAATACACTTGTGGAGTCCGAGCATGAATATGGCGAAGAGAACCAAGCTGTTCCCAAGCAAACGCACCCGCACCTGCTAGCATCGAGGTGAAAACAATTGGCATAACTGCTTTTGGCGTCATTTGGTGGTATCGAGTAAAATCTCGAATAAAGTTAACTCCATCGTAATGACGGTGTTCAAGGCCATCTAATAAAGTAGATTGCGTTTCTTTTACTCTAGTAAAGAAAGATTGCTCTGGTTTTACATCAACATCCAACAAAATAAGCGATGTGAAATCTCCCACAATCTGTTCTACTTCTTCATGAACAGGATAACGGTTAAATACAGTCAAATTAATTGCCAATTTACGTTGATTACTCCAATATGCCAACACATCACCATATATTGTACAAAGCAGAGCGGAAGGAGTTACTTCTTTCTCTTGTGCTAACTTTCGTAGTTTTGTCCACTTTTCATTGTCCAGGATCTTAGTAAGTGATTGGAATTTAGGAGTAGCAATCTCTGCCGGATCCTTTTTTAACAGCAAAGAAGGTGCAAATGGAAAGTCAGGAAGCTTACTTGTCCAATAATCTTTTGCTGTTTTATATTCTTCGCTTTGTTCCATTTCATCATAGATAAACATGTAATCTTGAAAATCAAAAGATAGAGATTCTAATTTTTGATTTGGTTTATAATAATAATGCAACAAATCCTGTCCAACTATGTTCATGCTTGCTCCGTCCATTAATAAAGCATCGTATCGAAAACATAATAAATACGTTTCTTCTTTTAAAAGAAAGGCTTTTAATTCAAACAAAGGCCATTGCCCCAAAGGGAATACATGGTTAGTCATTCGAGAACGTTCTTCTTGTAAGCGAGCATTTTGATTCCTATCATCTAAATCTATGAGACTAACTATTTCAATCTCGTAATCAGGAACGCTTTGTAATATTTGCTGTTCTCCCTCTGGTAAAATTACAGCTCGCAACATTGGATGACGATGAATTACCTTTTGAAAACTTTTTGAAAGACGATTAATATCCAATTTTGTTTCATATTCAAAATATGTTTGAGGTGAAATACCACTTAATTCAAACTGTGAATTCCTCCCTAACATGTACGCTGTCTGAACCTCTGTTAATGGAAATGACTTAGACAAATCTTTAACATGAGTTGGTCTAGTTTCAAAGTTTTTCTCTTTATGCTCTACCTCTACACAAGAACTAAGTTGAGCAATCGTAGGATGCTTAAAAAAATCTGTTGTACTTATTTTTAAGCAGTCTTTTCTTAATAAATTAATTACCTGAAGTGCTTTAATCGATTCTCCTTTTAAAGCAAAAAAATTATCATGAATACCGATTCCCTCAATCTCCATAACTTTTTCCCATGCATGCACCAATTTTTGTTCAATTTCATTGCGCGGGGCAACGTATGGAATTGATACATAATCCGTTTGTGTTATATCTAATAATCTTTTCCTATCTACTTTCCCATTTGGATTCAGCGGAATCTCTTCCACCTGAATCATTTTTTCAGGAATCATAAACTCAGGTAATTTATCACTTAAATATTTTCTGATTTCATCAAAAGAGACCTTATTATCGGATACATAGTACGCAGCTAATAATTTCCTATTTCCATATACTTGATCAACAACGATAGCTTGGTTTATTTCTGGATGTTCCCTTAACTGACTTTCGATTTCTCTTAATTCAATCCGAAATCCCCGAATTTTTACTTGATGATCCATTCGACCTAGATATTCAAGTTCTCCATTAGGCAACCAACGAACGAGATCACCCGTATGATACATCATTTCTCCTGCCGTAAAAGGACTAGGTACAAACTTTTCATCTGTCAGTTTAGATTTCCCAAGATACCCTCGTGCTACCGCCACGCCACCAATACAGAGTTCACCCGGAACTCCAAATGGTTTTAATTGACCATACTTATTCAATATATAGGAATGATAGTTTGGGTTGGGACTTCCAATCGTAATTTCTTTGGCAGAGCTCAAATTCTTTACTGTTGCACAAATGGTTGTTTCCGTAGGACCATAAATATTTAAAATCGTTGCTTCACTGATACCTCGAATTTTTTCAACCAAATCAATGGAAAATGCTTCTCCTGCTAACAAAATAGATTTTAAATCTTTCAGAAAATTTGCCCCTTCTGGATCACTTAAAATCACTTCCATTCGCGATGGCGTTGATTCCCATAAATCCACCTTATGTACTTTGACCAAATGAGCCAATTCTTTTGTTGCAAACTGGTCCTCTGTAGCAATGACTACTTTCGAGCCTTGTGTTAAAGGAAGACATATTTCTAACAAGGAAATATCAAAAGAAACACTAGCAAGAAACAAGAATGATTGATTATCTTTTACTTTTTCTCTCATTGCACTTAAAAAATGAACAAGAGATTTCTGTTCCACCATTACTCCTTTTGGATTTCCTGTTGATCCTGATGTGTAAATGACATAAGCCAAATCATTAGGATCGCATTCCCGAATTAAATTACTTTCTTCACCTTGGAAGAGATGTTCCTCATCAAGATACAGCACTTCACCAGCAAATTGCGGTAACTCTACTTCCGTTCGCTTGCTCAATAAACATTTTGCTTGACTATCTTGTAACATATATTCAATTCGTTCATTTGGATAGTTAGGATCGATTGGTAAATATGCTGCACCTGCTTTAAAAATTCCCATCATGCCAATGATCATTTCTAATGACCGGTCTACCATAACCCCAATAATACTTTCCTTGGATACACCTTTACTTTGAAGAATAGAAGCCAATTGATTTGCTTTCTGATTCAATTCTTTATATGTTAAATATTGATCATTACAAACAACAGCGATTTGATCTGGGGTTTTTAACACTTGTTCTTCAAACAAATCTTGAAATGTTAGAGACAAGTCTATGCTTGTCTGACTGTTATTCCATCCTTCTAACAACTCTTTTTCTTCTTCTGCAATAATACAAATATCTTTCACTGCCAAATTCGGATTTTTTAATACTTGCTTTAAAATATAAAGATACGAATTTGCAAACTGTTGCAAAGAAGAAAACGAATGAGATTTGAAAGAAATTTGAAATTCATTATGTATTTCATTCCATTTTCTTTGTATCCAAACCGCTAAATTATTCTCTGCATATTCTTCTATCGAATTTTTATTATGTAACCCTTCCATCCCAATAACAATTTGAAAAGGAGTTAAAGGATGTTCCACTAATAATTCAGAGAGTGGATACCCCTGATTGTCATACCCGAATAAAGTCGTTTCTTCAATCTGATTCACTACTTGTTTAAAGCTATGATGCGGATGGATTTCACTTCCTAAAGGAATCCATTTATTAAGATTCTCGCTTTGTTCAAGATTTTTTTCGATTACAGGAATACCAATAGTAATTCTTCCTTGATCTGTATAGTGTGCCAAACAAATCCTTAACGCGGCCTGTAACCAGCTAAATAATAATAAATCTTGAGACTTACTTTCTTTTTGTATACTTTTACTCAACTCTACATTCATTACGATTTGAACGTGCTCACAAGGATTTTCTTTATTTAGTTGGTAATCACTATTAAATACAGAAAAATCAAGAACCTCGGAAGATAATTGCTCCTTCCAAAACGCTTCTACCCCTTGATTTCCATGAATAGAACTTCGATCTTTAATGTGCATGTTTATCTTTATCCCCCTAATATTCATTTCTTCTATTCGTAAATTTTCAGGCCAACTTCAAGCCCATGGAGAAATACTTGATGGTTATCCAAACATAAAAATTGCTGAATCTCTTCAATTTTCATATGACCAACTGAACAAACGCCTAAATTTAATGTCTCAGCCACCATATTTAAGGTAGCAGTGATAATGCCTGACTCAATACAAGCAAATAAATATCCATCTGAACCGTATTTCGGGATGGAAGCGTTCGCATTATAAACCAAATAAACTGAGAAAGCAGATTGAGTAAATAAATCCTGGTTAATTAACTCATGATCACTTTTGATTACTTGATCAATGTTGTTTACAATCACAAGACTATTTTTTGATGGGTTATAATAATAAAACCCAGCTTTTATACCTTCTATACGTTTTGGTTTTATATAAACAAAGATATCAATGGGATAGAGCCCGCCTGCACTTGCGTAATGATAGTATATTTTTTCTTTCCTAACCTGTTTTAGAGTTGATATGAATTGGGAAAATTCTAAAAAACTAATATGTTTTTCCATATCAAATTGACGACAAGACCTACGTTCCTTGATTATAGTAGGTACCTCATCTGTTGTTTCAAGTTGAATTTCAGTTGACCGTGCAGCAACGTGCGTGCGATTTAATTGTTCATTCATATACTTATCTAACTCTTCTTTAGAAAAGCGAATCTGGTCGCTATATGGATTTGTAAAAATCTTTTCTTGTGTAGAAAATACTTCTCTTGGGTGTAATATGTTACTTACTAACACACGATTTTTTATCATAAGCTCTATTGTTTTTTGTGTCTCTTCTATATTTCCTAACGAAAAGCGCTCTACTAGTTCACTAATTTTTACACCTTTTTGAGCCATAAAATAAAAATCAGGAAACCACTCAGACAGAATGTCTGTAAATCTCATTTCCCCTATCAAAACTTCATTATGCAACTTCTCCCAATGTTTAATAGGAGACCAGTAATAAATTTGCTCGCTCATATAACCCTCCATAAACGTTTAACTTATTTTTGAAATGCAATTTTCAAATCTACAAAAAATATTTTTTAGATTCTGATCCTTGTCTCATAGTGATTATAAATACATGAACTTCAACGAAACTTGAAAATAATGAAATAACTTTTTCTTCATTAAAATTTTTTATTTCATCATAAAAAATGATTTTTTATTAGATATTTCACATCCTTTCCCATAGTAATCCTATAAGGTATAAACCATTTAGAACATTAAGAATACTCACGCATTTCCAATGTGAAATTATTGTAATGGATTGGAGAGCGGTTGAATATAGTTATTAAATCAAATAATGTTGAGAAAGTTTTATTTATTATATCGATAAAATTTTCTGATGCGATTTATTACAAATAGATTAAGAAAAGAGTTTTAAATTTTTCTTTAAAAGTTAGTGTAAAAATATAACATACTATTACATACAAGTGAGTCACTTACATATCGTATTTAAAATAGAGAAAAGACACCATTCAAGGTGTCTTTTCTCTATTTTAATTCGATATACTTTTTACGCCTTTGCTATCTTTAAACGATTTGTAGGAATTAATACAACTCGAACCTCTAGTCCGTTATATGTTCGAATATGTAATAAAAATTATATAAATTAAGAATGTATTTCAGATAATTTTATAAATAAACGCAAAGACATCCTCTCCCCCCACTGTTACAATAACAATAATCTCTTGTCTATTTCTTTTATTAAATTGTAATATAATTACAGTATGTGAAATTATATTACATTAACTTTAAAAGCGAAGTGAAAACAACCTTCACGTCGCTTTTATTTAATTGGTTTCTCTGTTTTTAAAACTAATGAACTTAATGCAGGAACTTTAATTTTATTATCATGAACAACGTAAAGTGTTTTACTACCTGCTTGCTTACCATCTACTAGTACTTTCCAAGGACCTTTTGATGGAAGCGTTATGTCAACGGTTTCTCTATTTGCATTATGAGTCACCATAAAGTATTCGTTTTTATTACCATTTCCCTTTATTGAATAAGCGACAACATTTTTGGGAGTATCAATAAAAGAAACCTGTTTTTTAATTTGTTCTGCAGATGTCATTCGAAAAGCTGAGTACTTTTTGCGTAATTCTATTAAGCCCTTCATATAATCTACTTCATTATTAAATGCTGCACGGCGCAACCAGTCTATCTGGTTAATTGAATCAGGAGATTTGTAACTATTATGATCACCATATTTCGTGCGCATAAACTCTTGTCCTGCATGTAAAAATGGAATACCTTGTGATGTTAATAAAATTGAAGAAGACAATTTGTGCATTTGTTTTCGCACTTCTTCACTGTCACCTGGATTAGTCAACTCAAGTTTGTCCCATAATGTATGATTATCATGTGCTTCCACATAAGTGAGTACCTGCTCTGGATCTTGATAAGTAGACGAATTTATATCGTAGTCAATGCCTGCCGTAATCCCTTTTTTAATACGGTCTTCCATGTCGTCCTTTCCATTTACAAATCCATTTTCCTTCTCCTCAAATACACTACCTTTCAATCCATCACGTATATTATCGTTAAAATGAGCAATCCCTTTCATTTTCTCCGCATTTTTTTGATTTGCTTTCAACTCAGCTGCAAGAGGTGTATTTAAATCCCAACCTTCTCCATGCAGTATAATAGAAGGATCAATTTGATTAACAGCATTACGTATTTCATTCATTGTTTCATAATCATGGATACCCATTAAATCAAAACGGAATCCGTCTAAATTATATTCTTTTGCCCAATATGTGACCGAATCCACCATAAATTTTCTCATCATTTTTCGTTCTGAAGCTGTATCATTGCCTACTCCGGTTCCATTTGCAAATGTTCCATCTTCATTGTAACGGTAATAATAACCTGGAACTAACTTATGAAAATTAGATTCAGCAGCATTATACATGTGGTTATATACTACATCCATTACAACACGAAGATTATTATCATGCAGTGTTTGAATCATTTGCTTTAATTCAGTTATTCGAACAGTTGGCTCATATGGATTTGTAGAATAGGATCCTTCTGGAACGTTGAAATTTTTCGGATCATATCCCCAGTTATATTGTGGTTCGTTTAAATTCTCTTCATTTACTGATGCATAATCAAATATCGGTAAAAGCTGCACGTGCGTAACACCAAGATCTTTCATATGATCAAGGCCTGTTTTCACACCTTCAGGACCTCTTGTTCCTTTTTCTGTTACCCCTAAATATTTTCCTTTCTGTTTAATACCGCTTTCGGGCTGAATAGAAAGATCACGTACATGCAATTCATAAATAATAGCATCTTCCGGATTTTTAAATTTCGGTTTTTTGTTAGCGTTCCATTTTTTCGGATTTGTTTCTTCTAAATCAACAACCGCACCTTTATCTCCATTTACAGAAGCAGCACGTGCATACGGATCAACTGCTTCAGTCCACTTATCACCAATTTTCACCTTATACGTATAAAAGAGACCTTTTTGGTTCCCTTTAAGTTCTGCTTTCCAAGTGCCCTTTTCACCTTGTTGCATGTTTATTTCAGTACCTATTTTATCGTTCCATTTTTTATATGTAACTAACTTCGCTTCACTCGCAGTAGGAGCCCATACACGGAACTTTGTATGTTGTGGTGTATATATATTACCTAAATCGTTACTGCCATAATAAAATGAATGATCAAACTCCTCACTACGAATGACTTTACCGATTTCAGTATTCGTATAAGCTAAGTTTTCAATTTTAACTTTGTATGTCTGTTTTAAATCAATTTTCTGCTCTGTAATTATTTTAACTTTATTAGTAATATTTCCACTGTTTATATCATAAGGACTAATATTCTTAATTTTAATGCCTTCAATTTCAATTTTCCGTTCCTTAATATGAAACGGGATATTAGTGGTTACAGTAATTTCATTGAAACTATCAATAGTTGCTTTTTGAATTGATAGATCCGAAGAAGGCTTAGAGTTATATACTTTTTCATCACCAGAAAGAATCCATACTTCAGCACGACCGTCCTTTATATTTTCAATCCAACGATCGCCACCATCTTTTTCCCACTCATTTGTACGAATGATAAATCCTACGCGATTATAGTTACCATCTATATTAATCTTAGCGTACTTTCCAAATTCATCTTCACCAGTAAATTCATATGATTTACCATTTGCATTTTCACCCCATATCCAAAGGTTCCAGTCTTTTGTATTTCCAGATTGCTCTTTGTAATGAATGATAACTTCAGTTGTTTTCGAATTTGAAACTGCCTTTACACTTTGAAAAGAGAAAACAGATGATAACATAACGATTATAGTAAGTAATAAAACTGATTTGCTAATTAATCTTTTTATCATTTGCACCACATACACCCTTTCTTTAAATAGTACGCACGATTTATTATGCTCGTACTAAATTCCACTGCTTAAATCAATCTAAAAATCTAGTTTACCTCACCCCCATATTGGCTATTTTCACATATGTATTTCAATGATCTTTTAATACGAAAACGTTTGCATTAATGTTTGAAAAAATAGATTTGTTTATGTCTTCATATATTTATAAATACTAAAAGATCAGGGAAATCATTTTAAAGCAACCGTTTGTTATCGCTTTCATTCTATAGTACTTTCTATAAAGAGGTCAATATATTATTAATTTTCTGTTTTTATACACTTTAAACCTTATATATTTGTAGCAACTTATTGAAGAGAGACAGCCTATTTATTACTTAGTAAGTTTATTTTCACTAATGCATAGTTACGTAAAAAAACAGTTAATATCCTTAAAAGGGCATCAACTGCTTTTCATAATGTATTAATATATGAATGATAACTATATTTCTAACTTACTTAATTTTTGCTGCATCAAATGCCTTTTGTACTGCTTGAACTTCAGCTGCATTCGCACCATATTTATTAGTTGCCACTCGAATACATGCTGATCTCAATTCTTTGAAATTAGAAGTCATGTTTAACTCATCTGTATTTGCATAATAGAAGATATCAAACATTTTATCTTCACCAATCCCTTTGACAGTTACACCGTTATGAGTTCCGCCTTTTGCAATGAGATACGCAACTTTATTAATAATACTTGAATTAAAATGAACGCCACCTTGATCCCATCCATTAAAATCGTTAAATTCACTGTAATCATCTGGATATGGTACTCCAAGTGAAGATGGAACAGAAGCCGGGTTTTCCATATCACGGAAAACAGAACCAGTTTGTTCTCCCATCGTCCAGTTAAAGCTACCATTATTTACGTATTTCTCAATAGATGTCCCCATAATATCAGATAGCGCTTCATTAATCGCACCTGATTCACCGTAATATTCAAGATTAGATTCGCTAGAAGTAACAGCATGTGTAAATTCATGTCCAGCTACGTCATATGCTTTGACGATAGGATCTCCATATACAAGCATACTTCCATTATTAGCACTTAATGCATTCTGCCAATTTTTCGGATCATTCGTATCTCCAGAATCCCAAGCATGTACAACTGAAACTACCTTTTGTCCCTTATTATCAAAGCTATTACGCTTGTATTTATCTTTATAAAAATCAAATACTTTTGTTGCTAAGTAATGAGCACTTACTGCTTTTGGATCGTTAAATGTTGTCGAAGTACTAGTTGCTAATGTACCAGGATAATAGCTTTCTTCTTTAGTAATATCTCTATAATTCACATCATATGTTTCAATTCCTTGCCCTCTTGTATAATCAGCAAGAGCATATTTGCCATTACTTTGTTTAGAGATACCAAATGTACGTGATATACCTAAATCATCTTTTCCTGTTCCAGTTAATGATGTAAGATTGCTTTTTTTACTTTTCTTTAATGCTCCAACTAGTTTTTCACTTGCTTTTAAGTTAGATTCTTGTACCATATTTTTTAACATATCACCATTTTGTGCATTTACTAAATATGTTCCGGAAACATATTTTGGTGTTGCAGCTTCAAATGTAACCTGGTATGCATTACTTGCTTGTCCATTATTTTCATCAACAAAAATAACTTCCTTAACTTCTGGCTCAGAAATAAAATTGATATCGTTCCCGTACTTCGTATAAATATATTGTTTCGCCTCATCTTTTGATAGATTGATAGGTTTTTTCAATTCTTCTTGTTTTAAATTTTGCGCGCTATCACCTGAAACACTTTTAATAACACCGTTATCATCTACGTGTGCAGTTAATTGATGACCATATACTTCTTTTCCTTCGTATGTTTGCTGTATACGTACAAGTGTAGTCCCATCATATGAACCACGTTTTTGAAGAACTTTATAATCTACTCCTGTTTCTCCATTGACTTGCTTTGGAGAAAGAGCTTGTTCTGTTTTCTCCTTAAGAGCATCTTTTACTACATTCTCTGGTGCCTTTTGTGACGGTTGTGTAAGTTCACCCGAACGGAACGATTCCTCTTGAATTTGAATTTGTAGTTGGTCTGTTTCCTCTGCATGACCTACCCCGTATGGTGCTACAGCTGTTAAAGCTAAGCCTGTTGTTAATGCTACCTTAGTTAATGTCTTTTTGTTTTTCATTTTGTTCACCTCGTATAATTTTTGAAATAGAAAGCTTGTACAAAGTATACTTCCTGTTTCTGTCGAAAAAAAGAGAAAATACACAATTTATGTAACATTATGCAAAATTACATATATGTGGTCGATGGTATAAAGAAAGAACGACACATATATGTATATTAATTTCAATAAAAAAGAGCCCTTTTAGGTGCTCCTCCAATTGGTTAGTTGTTAATTATCTATATTCATTCTAATCAAAGTACCCTTACATCTAAATAACAACATAAAAACCCACTCTTTACTATTTTAAGAGTAGGTTTAATGCTATTAAAATAACAATTATTATAGAACATCTTATAATTTATATTACTTATTTAAACTTATATTTCGGAAATGAAGTTGATTTAGAATAAAGATGGACCAAATGAATACTAATGACCTTGATAAACAAGAAAAAGAAATTTCATGTTTTGTTTTAAGATGTATATAGTAGACAAATACTTTAATGAGGCAGCGCATCTACAATTTAGTTTTTTAATATAATGTTGTAAGGTATGTTCTTTTAAGGATATTATAAATATGCATAGTAAGAAATAAAACCATAATTATTTAAATAAAAAATCCCCCGGATTTGTTTAATGATCCAGGGGTTTTTTTATCGTTGAGTCTTTATATTTCCATACCGATCACAAACTTTTTTAGGATAATGGTATGTCCAAGTTTAATAGTTTTTTGCACGAGAGCCATCTATTTTATATTTATTTAATTATCCTACTAAGTTTTTTGTAAAATTCACCTTTTCTTTTTACATGATTAAACTGATTTGGATTAATATTAGCTTTGTGTGAGAGTGCTACAATCTCTTCTTTTGTAATTGAATCTTTAGTATTTATAGATGCTATATTTGTATATTTTCCATCTTCAGTTTTTGGAATTTCTAAAATCCCTTTATTTATAAGATCCACTACAGCCCTATGCTCTGAAGAATGTGTATTCACGCCGGTAATTTTCCAATTATGCATAACTTTTGGTGTGTATACACCATTCTTTACCTCTTTTAAATATGTAATAGCAAGGTTACGAATGGTTCCACCAGTTTCTCCGAATGCATTCTCTTGTTTAGATGACCAAATTTGTTCAAACTTACGCCCCTCTAAAGCTCCACCTTTTGCCTGAAGAGCCTCCATTCTATATGCATT